>DASRAJ010000094.1:0-31187 GCA_035638255.1 Chitinophagales bacterium | reverse complement strand
GTATTTAAGCCTGTTGATGGTGCCCACGTATAGGTATTACCACTACCCGAAGCGGTTAACGTCACGCTGCCGCTGCCGCAAATTCCTGAGCTGGCAGGATTAGCTGAAATACTTACCGTGGGAGATGTGTTTACAGTCACTGTTCCGTTTGCAGAAACAACAGCACCGCAATTATCCGATACAGTCACTGTATAGGTTGTTGTCGTTGTTGGGCTGGCACTTACTGTTTGCCCGGTAGTTGTATTCAATCCCGTAGCAGGCGCCCACGCATAAGTGAATGGAGCACCACCGCCAGTGATGGTAGCAGTTAGTGAGGTGGATTGACCGCTGCAAATAGTTGCTGAGTTTACCGAAACTATAAGTGGATCACCGGCAGTTACTGTTACTGTTGCGCTCGCTGAACATCCTGCTACGCCGGTCGCAGTGGCAGTATAGGTGGTTGTTGAAGTAACGCTACTTGCTAAGGGGTTTGAGATGCTCGTGTTATTCAAGAATGTGGCTGGCGACCAACCGTAGGTAAAGCCAGCTGACGGCGGCGGCGTAAACCTGTAAACTTGGCCGTTAGCTGGTTTAGTGTTAATCGTAGTCGTTTCTGTAGTTGAGCTTGCTGTGGGTGAGGCGCCGGCATTATTCAATGAGAGGAAGTTTCCTGATGCAGAGCCGCCTAAACCAATTGATGCACTCTCGCTTACACCACCAAGCGCAGTAGATTCTTGCCTGTATATAAACTCAATGATTCCCGTTGCTTCATACAACTTCACCTGATAAGAAATAGTAGGAGTGGCAACTGTATAGTACCATCTCCAGTTCAACCACTCGAAGGTGAAGATGCGATTCCCGGATGAGCCGGTAGTAAGGTATGATGCCGTTCCGTTTGCTCCTTGTTGATCATCCCATAATGGTGCAATAATTGGCCTTCCTGTTCCGGTGCTAAGATTATTCGTAAGCGAAGAATTTGCCGCACCAAAGGATAGAATACCATTGGAACTTGCATAGAGCTGCGTGTAGGGGACGCCCTCGAAGTAAAATGTAAATCCAATTGCGAGCAATCCTGATGCAACGTCATCTGCCTGAATAGCAGAGACGTTTGTGCCTCCGCTCAAAGGTGTAAACGTACCGCTTGTTGCGGCAAACGAATAAGCACTTGCACTGGAAGGAACATTCTGACTAGCTGTCACCTGAAGCTGAGAGCTTCCACCATTACATATTGAAGATGGTGATGCAGTTGCCGAAGCGGTAACCGGAGGTCCAACGGTAACTGTAACTGTTGCCGTAGTTGTACAACTTCCGTTGCTGCTTGAAACCGTGTAGGTAGTAGTTGATGCCGGTGAAGCATTTACTGTTGCTCCAGTACTTGTATTAAGACCAGTAGCAGGCGTCCACGTATAAGTAGTCCCTGTTCCTGAAGCAGTTAATGAAGCTGCAGCTCCGCCGCAATACAATGCGCTTGAAGGTGTAATACTTAAAGTAGGTGCATCTAACACAGTTACTGTACTTGTCGCAGTGGTTGACGACCCACAATTATCCAACACTGTAACCGTATAAGTTGTAGTAGATGTTGGGTTAGCAGACACTGTTTGTCCTGTTGTAGTATTCAATCCCGTTGAAGGTGACCAAGTATAAGTAAATGGCGCACCCCCTCCTGAGGGAGTTGCTGTAATTGTGGTTGTCTGACCTGTGCAAATTGTTGGAGAATTGGCTGAAGCGGTCAGTGCTGCACCAACGGTGACCGTTGTATTTGCAGTAGCGGTACAACCCGTTGCCAGATTCGTTACAGTAACCGTAAATGTTTGTGTTGAATTCAAGGCCACTGTCGCCGTATTCTGGTTATTAGGATTGGCGACCAAGCCGGAAGGATCCCATGAATAAGCAGGCGAAATCGAAGCAAGTGGCAGATTCCATGTGAATGTTAAACCATTAGCCGGGAAAATTGTGTTGCTAAATTGGCAAGTGGCTGTGTTAGTGCTACCGGCAGTAGTTGCACTCCAGTTTGTGGTAGTAGTTCTGTCATTGAAATCAGTAACAGCCGCTCCGTTCATACCTACATAAGTTACAAATGAAGTTGCTGGAGTCACCGGCTGGTAAACAAACTGAACTTGATTACTGCCTTCATAGAGCTTAATCTGGAAATTAATTTCATTGCCTGTTACATTGTACTTGCCCCAGTTAAACCATTCTATGGTAAATACTCTGTTTGGGGCTGCACCCGAAGTTTGATAACTCAACTGGTGCGTCGTTGAATTGCCAAGCAGGTCAGCATTGAATGGAGCAACGGAATTTGCAACTGCAGACAGGACAGCATAAGAAGTTGTAGGAGTAGCACCAAACGTGATATAACCATTATCACTAAATCCAACTGTGGTGAAAGTTACGCCGTGATATAAAAAGTTAAATCCAATTGATACAGGCGCATACAGATTGTCGTCATTAAATGAAGGGGATTGTGCCACAACTGCTCCCGTGGAAACCGCAACAGTGCCACCGGAAAGCGGGGTGTATGTTCCCGTGCTCTGTGAAAACACGTAATTGCTGATGGTACTGTTTAGGTTCGGAGCAGATGCACTCGAACTCAGATTAGATGTTGCTCCGTTGCAGATAGATGATGGTGTGGCAGTGGCTGTGGCTGCAACCGTACTGGTAGCATTAGGTGTGAATGTATTTGGCGTTGCAGGCGGAGTGCTTACGTTGTTCACATCAGTAGCCACAACACCCGTTGGATTGGAACCAATGTTAGGTGTGGGAGCATTGTCCTGCGCAATCACGAAATAAGAAATAACATCTGAAGAAGTTGCTCCTCCGAAATCGCTGCTCACTATAGAGAATGACCACGTACCACTGTATGTAGTTCCGGATGTCAATGTCCCTGGTTGTGAGAAGTAAGAACCGGAATTTTTGTTATAGTAAATTCTTGGTCTGAGTGAACCTGATGTTGGCACGCCGCTCGGGTCTGAAATAGTAGCTATAAGTACAACGTCTGCTACACAAGCTCCGCTGATTGGTGTATAAGAAATAATCGGTGAGGTAAGGTCATTGGCTATTCCATTAAATTCATCGGCACCAATATCAGGAGCAGTGCCTGATCCTGAATAACCGCCATTACCCTGGCGAACGTCGCCATCATAATCATCAGTAATACCGGTAACATTTACGGCACCACTTTCAGTTTGGGTTGCAACTGCTGTGTTTATATGCAGATAGGTTGATGTTCCCGGCGATGTGCTCGCGAAAGAAACGTTTTCAGTCACAGATTGCTGATCACGGGTTGCCGCGGCAGTCTTATAAGCAGCAAGCGTCTGATAAGAATTCGTTCCGTCATAATGAATAAGCATATTGGCGGCCGGTGTTCCTGCGTAGAATAAATTGTTGTTCGATGCCGTTGTATATCCGGTGAAGCCGGTTGAGCTTCTACGATATGCTACAACGAAACCGGTTGCTGATCCCGGTGTACAAAGGTTGTCAATAATATTATTGCGCATTTCAAATGCGTTGGTAGTTATAACTGACACGCCTGAAGAACCGAACGTAGTACCACCACCTCCTGATAATCTTATAGTATTATAATAAAGTCCGAGCGCTGTAGCTCCTGAGTTAGAAATTCCAATTACTGCATTAGTAGAGGTAGCTGTTGGTGCAATCAAATCGCCTATATAATTATTGTACACACCCACTTGTACACCTGCTGTAACGGAAATTCCTGTTACAACACTATTCACACCATTACCAATGAGGTTGAAGACTCTATTCTTTGAGTACAAGACGGTACCACCGGTCCCTGTAGTTATTCCAGTGATGGTTGCACTTCCTGCTGAGGTCAAACTGTCAACCTGGTTGCCGCTAACTGTTCGGGTATTTGTTGTCGTTGTGGTGCTATTATTTATACCAATAATAGAGTGAGTACCGGTGGAACTACCATTAACAAATAACTTTCTTACTGTATTGTTGGTAACAGTTTCATTAATAGGAAGACCAATGTTTTGGAAACCCCTTA
Organism: Chitinophagales bacterium; assembly: GCA_035638255.1. Lineage (GTDB taxonomy): Bacteria > Bacteroidota > Bacteroidia > Chitinophagales > UBA10324 > DASRAJ01. Next base: position 27,199 of record DASRAJ010000094.1, on the reverse strand, counting down.
CAGTTCCTACCAGAGTGCTGGTCATAGTGCTTATCCCGTTGTTTCGTATGGTATTACCATTTACGGTGTAGGTAGTTCCGGGCGCTGTTGTTGTACCGGTTGCAGTCATGCAATTGAACGTACTCGCTACAGCACCGCCAGTCATTGTATTGTTCGTAATGGTATTGGAGTTCATGTTAAGACTGGAAGGTGAACCTGCCGCACTCATGCCTGTGAATGTCCCGGTGCTTGTCTTGCTGTTTCCACTCACAGTATTAGTGTTTATAGTTACAGTAGTTGTTTGACCTGAAACAATACTGGTTGCGCAAGTAATTCCGGTAAATGTTCCGGTACCGGCAAGAGTGTTATTGATCACCTGGTTTGAACTGACTGTAACATTAGTACCTGCGATGCTGCCAACCGGGGCCGTTATGCCGGTAAATGCTGCTGATGTTGAAGTGGAATAAGAGCAGTTCTGAACTATATTTCCTGTAATGATAATAATGTTAGGATTAGCTGCACTACCACCGCTGAATCCACAGGTAATACCTGTCATAGTACTGGCTGTAGCTGAAGAAGCAAGAGTGATGGTATTGTTTCTGATGGTACCCCAAACACCACTTGTCATATTTATACCAGTGACGGTTGAGGTGGATGATGTGCCGCCATTGATATTATTGTTATCAATGCTTAAGCCGCGCTCGTTCGTTTCTGTAATAGCATTCACGGCAGTACTTAAACCTCCGAAATTGGTAATTGAGTTTACTGCCTGAGCAATTACTCCAATCTGATTCAAGGTATCATTCAGACTCACGCTGCCGCTTGCTGATGCATTTCCATTAAGCGAAATGCCCGTATATACATTTGAAATAGTATTTCCAAAAAGCACATTTCTTCCATTACGCGATGCATCTTCATTACCGGTTCCTCCTGAATAGGTCAACCCTGTATTGGAAGTAGCTATATGATTACCGGAATATATACCCACTGAAGCAGTGTTCGCCTTATTCAACGTGATCACGCAATTCTTAATCGTGTTGTTGTTCGCGCCGTTATTTCCATCGCACTTCAATAATGCGTAGCCCCATTCCATCTGAAGGGTAGCTGTTGTGTTTGCGGAAACATCAGATACATCTATTGCGTCGAAAGTTATATAGTCAGCACCCACAATTTTCACGATACCATCTACAGTTGTACTTGTTCCTGAGTATGCATTGATCTTTGGATTAGTTCCTCCACCCGATTTCTGGAACGTGACGGTTTGAGTTGAACCTGATCTTAATCCTGAGGACAACGCACACTGATTAATAACGATCCCTCCCGATGGTGCAGTTTCCGTATAACCTGCAGTCACATTAAACACGACTGAACCAGCAAGACCATTTGTATTTATGTAAGTGACTGCATTGTTTATGGAACTAAAACCGCAGGTTGAAGGAATTGTATAGCTGCCTGCTGAGAGTGCCCCACTTAAATTGGTAAGTGTAGTAACAGATGATGTGTTAGAACAGCTGTTGCTGTTAGTGACAGTAAGCGAATAGTCACCATTTGCATTTGCTCCGGTGGTGTATGTTGAATTCGTAGCACCGGAAATCGGAGAACCATTAAGTCTCCACTGGTAGGAAGTAATTGATCCGCTGCCTGCTGTTGAAGTAGAGGTGAGTGTAGATGTATTGCCCGGATATAGCAAGTTACAACTCGATGTAAAGCTTGCAACCGGTGAGGCTATATTATCAACATTGCCATCGCAATCATCATCAAGACCATTGCAGATTTCATTTGCTCCCGGGTGAACGGCAGCATTAGCATCATTGCAATCAGTATTGTTTGAAACATATCCTGATGGCTGTGAACAAGCACTGGTAGTTACAGCAGCATTGCCGTAGTTGTCATTGTCCGCATCGGCATACCATGTAGAGAAGGTTGCATCTTCATCAATACTTCCGTCGCAGTCGTCATCTATACTGTTGCACATATCACTCTGGTTCGGATGAATGGATGAGTTGCCATCATTGCAGTCAGTATTGTCAGCAACGTAACCTGTTGGCTGGGAGCATGCACTTTGTGTGATACTTGCGGTTCCATAAGTGTCACCATCCGCATCACGATACCAGGTAGTGAAGGTGGCATCTTCATCAATGCTTCCATCACAATCATCATCTACGCTGTTGCACATGTCGCTCTGGTTCGGATGAACAGAGGAGTTGCCATCATTGCAATCGGTGTTATCTGAAACATATCCTGCAGGAGCAGTACATGCCAATGTAGTTACCGACGCATTTCCATAAGTATCATTATCAGCATCTGCATAGAAAGTTGATTGAACACCTTCGTCAATTTGACCATCACAATCATCATCTATAGTATTGCAGACCTCGGTAGCGCCTGGATTTACTGCATTATTGTTATCGTTACAATCGGTATTATCTGAAACATAACCGGCGGGTGCAGAGCAGGCCAATGTGGTCACTGCCGCATTACCATAAAAATCATTATCAGAATCGGCATAGAAAGTAGACTGAACTCCTTCGTCTATTTGTGAATCACAATCATCATCTATGGTATTGCATACTTCAGTGGCTCCCGGATTTACTGCACCATTGTTATCGTTACAATCAGTGTTGTTGGTCACATATCCGGCTGGTGGGGTTGTCTCCACAGTAGTAATTGAATTATTCGGATCACCATAAGTATCGTTATCAGTGTCGGCAAAGTATGTGAACACTGTGCATCCTTCGTCAACTGTTCCATCGCAATTATCATCAACACCATTACACTGCTCAGTTGCTCCCGGATTGATATTCGCGTTTGCATCATTGCAATCAGTATTGTTATTGGAATATCCTGCGGGAGGAGTTACTGCACAAACAAGCGATGTATTAGTTGAACCATAACTATCATTATCACCATCAACATAAAATGACTGAAGGGCATGAACCGCTGCATCATTATCATTGCAATCCGTATTGTCTGAAACATATCCTGAAGGTGCAGAACAAGCCATTGTTGTTACAGCAGCATTTCCATAAGTATCATTATCTGCATCAGCATAGAAAGTTGATTGAACGCCTTCATCAATAAATCCATCGCAGTTATCGTCAACACCATTACAAACTTCAGTCGCTCCAAAATGAATAGCAGGATTGGTGTCATCGCAGTCTTGACCATTGGTAACATATCCTGCAGGAGCACTGCACGCCTGAGTTGTTGAGTTGGGATTTCCGAACCCGTCATTATCCGTGTCTGCATAGAAATTAATCAGTACATTTTCATCAATCTGTCCATCACAATTGTCGTCAACGCCGTTGCAAACTTCCGTTGCTCCGAAGTGGACAGCAGGATTAGTGTCATCGCAGTCTTGTCCATTGGTAACATAACCGACCGGGGGACTGCATGCCTGCGTTGTCGAGTTGGGATTTCCGTATCCGTCATTATCTGTATCTGCGTAGAAATTAATCAGTACGCCTTCATCAATTTGTGAATTGCAATTATCATCAATTCCATTACAGGTTTCTGTTGCACCCGGATGTACTGATCCGTTACCGTCATCACAATCAGTATTATCAGAAACAAATCCTGCCGGTGCAGTACAAGCCAATGTTGTTGAATTCGCATTTCCATAAGTATCATTATCTGCGTCAGCGTAGAAAGTAGATTGAACACCTTCATCAATTTGTCCATTGCAATTGTCATCAATCGTGTTGCAAACTTCTGCTACACCCGGATGAACTGCATTATTGTTGTCGTTGCAATCCGTATTGTCTGCAACATATCCTGCAGGCGCACCTGTACAAGTTATCTGAGAAACAGCAGGGTTGCCATAGGTGTCGTTATCAGCATCAGCATAATAAGTTACGTTGGCATTAACAACAACATTTGCAGTAGAAGCACTTGCAGTGCAACCTGAAGCATTTGTGGCAGTCATTGTATAAACTCCGGCATTAGCAGAAGTGACACCACTAATTGAAGGATTTTGCGCTGAAGAAGAATAGCTATTAGGACCGCTCCAGGAATAGCTTGGTGAAGCAGGTGTAAAGGTGATGCTTTGGCCATCAACTAAGCTTGCAGAATTATAAGAGTATTGCAATGCTGAAGTGGCACTGAAATTCAAACCCACTGTCGCAGATGCTCCATTATCAAATCCTGCAACACCATACAATATATCAGAATAGACCAGGTTAATTTTGTTGGTTGTTTGTTCCAATTGAATTTGGAAAGTGATAGTACCTGAGCCGGTAGCATTGAAGTTATCTTCATTCGTCCACTGAATATAATAAACCGAACCAATTTGCTGGGAGGTAATTGAAGTCGTAACTGTTGATGATGTAGTCATGTCATCCCAATTAGCGCAAATGGCAGCGAGCGAATTGCCGGATCCGGTAATTAGACCAATAGTTCCTGTAGAACTCGGTGCTATATCCTGTGGCAATGGAGAATTATTATAAATGATGTCACCAGTGGTAGTACCAAAAACTAATACACCATTGTTTCCAATCCTAGCTGTTGTATAGGTGGTACCATTATAATTAAATGAGAAAGGTAACGTAAGGTTATGCTCACTGTCATCACTAACAGCTCCAACGGATGTACCTGTTCCGCTAATGTCAACAAAAGCAACTCCGCTGTTGCCATTCATAGTATAACCGACAGTGGATGCAGAAGAAGTCAAACTAAGTGTACCTCCCTCGCAAACCGGATTCGGTGACGCGGAAGCAGTAGCACCCGTAACCGCAGAGGACACCGTTACTGTTTTTGTTCCGGTGGCGGAGCAACCAGCACCGTTCGTTCCTGTTACCGTATAAGTAGTTGTTGTGGTTGGTGAAGCAGTAACCGTTGCACCTGTAGTAGAGTTTAATCCTGTTGCCGGCGACCAGGTATAGGTAGTAGACCCGGCAGTAAAAGTGCCTGACATTTGACCTGCACCATGGATCACACAATAATAATTGTAAGCACCGGCGGTGGTTACCGTATAATCAAAGGTGGTGCTTGATGAATTAATATTTGCATCCCACGTACTTGCGCCTCCCGGAACAGATGATGAGGTAGTAGTATGAACTCCGTTCACCCACACAAAATGAATCACATCACCCACATTCACATTCATCGTTGACGGAATAAATGCAAAATTTTGCACCAACACAGTGCGAGTAGCAGAAGCAGTGGATAAAGATGCTGTTAAGCTCACACTTCCAGATCCGCAAATGAGAGCATTTGACGGCGTTGAGCTAACTGTAACAGTAGGGGGAGTATTCACAACTAAAGTAAGTTCATTAGAAAACTGACTGCAGGGTCCGCAGTTCGCACATGTTACATTTAATACATAATAGTATGTTCCTGCAGTTAAAGTTCCGGTTGTATAGGATGTAGTTGTTGCACCTGATCCTCCCGTCACATTTGCATAGCCGCTGCCGGAAGTGTTGGATACCATCCATTGATAAGTTGTGCCTGTTCCGGTGGTAGATCCGGTAGTGGACATTGTATAAGTCAGGCCCGGGCATGTAATTGCTGTAGATGGCGAAATAGTTCCGCCGGTAGCTGTGGTGCAGCCAGTCACTGTAAACTCATCCGCACCTATATCCGGGGTAGAAACACTGCGCGTATCGCAATCTATATCATTAGCTACAGATACCGGAGTACCATGGTTATCAATGAAATTAATGTTTGTAGAGTTATTCGGATCAAGGCTTAGTGCATAAGGTGATCCTGAGAATACAGGTAAAATATTTTGAGAGGCTCCATCACGACCTGTTTCTGTTTGCCAGTTACTCAGAGCTGCCAATTCAGTACCCGAACCTTGAGCTAAACTTCCAACTTTTCCGAGGACTCCTTGCGCCCCACTCACAAACAAATCATTATTATTTGAAGTCAGGTTTGAATAGTTTCCGGTTGTGCTTGAATAACCAAGTCCAATTGCGAAGCTTTTACCAGGAGAAGCATTTCCACTGGTCTGTGAGTTCAATAGAATGTTATTCCTTACATCAACAACCGGCGTAGAGCCTCCAATTGCAAGAGCATAACTTGGCGAAGTTCCACCGGATGTTCCTGAACTTTTTGCACCTGTCATTGAAACACTGTTATAATATATATTAGTTGTTGCTGTTCCTCCTCCTACTATAATTCCTACACACATATCTGAAGGGGTGGCATAACTCAAGACTCCTGAAACCATGTTATTGCTTATTTCAGATGTTCCTGAAGCGGCAGACACAAGCCCGATCCCAATTGCTGAGAAGCCGGTAGTACTTGTATTAACAATCGAGTTAACAATGTTTTTACTAATGGTTGCATTCGTAACTTCATTACCGGTTAAGGTTGTATAAATAAAAGACGCGGTAAATCCTACGTTAATTCCAAATACGTCCGTAGAACCGGTAAAAGACATTCCTGAAATATTATTTCCTGATATCGTAATGCCATTTTCAAATCCAACAAGAATTCCTCCAAGGGCAACATTGTTTGGGGAAGCAGTATTGATCAGGTTTTGATTAATAATAGTTCCTGTGTTTTTATTCGCAGCACTTGCCCCCTGTGAATAAATACCATACTGTGTTTTGCTAATATTGTTATTTACCAAAGAGTTGTTGCTATTCCCCGTTCCTAAACTGGAAGTACTAATTGTTGAGCTACCGGAACCAACTCCAAACAATGTAGTAGTGTTGCTGTTACCAACGAGGTTACAATTCTTTACCGTGTTATTGGTCGCCGCATCGGCACCTGCTGTGGTTTGCAGCCATACTACTGCACTTGAAGTACCTGCATTCGTATTTGTTATAGTAAGATTGCGTGAGGCACTTGTAGTAGGATTGCACACACTATTGGCTGTGCTTCCTGTTGAACCATCTATAATTATATAGTCGGCACCATTCAATACAATCAGGGCGCTGGCAGAAGAACCACTGATTGCGCATGTTCCGGTTGGCTTAATAGTTAATGTATTCGTTGCACTTGATCCGGTATTGGCATTGATGGTAATTGGGAATGTTTCGGAGGCGTATGTTGCGTCCGTTAAACTAAAAACCACCGCACCACCAATACATTTTGTATTGTAATCAGTAACAGCAGCCGTAAGAGTGGCATAAGTTCCACCTGCTCCTACAGTATAAGTACCTGCGGCCAATGTTGCAATATTGGTATAACTGCTTGGGGTAGTTGGAGGAGTTGAAGCTGCCGGAGGATTTGCCGTAAATCCACCTGCACCAGCAGAAGGAAATGCACCCACATTCGGAGTGCTTGCATTATCCTGGGCAACAACATAATAAGAAACAACATCGCCGCTCACCGAGCCCGCACCTACTGAAAATGTATAAGTATTGCCGCTTACAAAGCTTCCTGTGGAAGCTGTATAAGAGCCTGCATTTATTTTGAAATATAAAACGGGTAAGCCAACGCCTGAAGTTGGAACGCCACTGGCATCAGTAATCGTTGTAGTCAGGGTTCGACTTCCTGCGGCACACGAGTTACCTAAGGCAGTATAAGAAATGTTCGGAGCCGTAAAATCAGCAGCAACTCCTGCAAATTCATCTGCACCTATATCAGGAGTGGTTGCGTTACGTGTATCATTATCATAATCTACGGTTATTCCAGAAACAGTTATTCCTCCACTTTCAACTTGTGTTGTAAGTCCGTTCACCAGGTGCAAAAATGTTGTGGCTGTACCTGTTGCAGGCCCTGTAAAACTCTGGAAGAAAACTCCGGGTGTTGATGATACGGTTTCAGATACTGATGCTGTTTCACGCGGAGTTACGCGAGCTTTGAACGCTGCAAGAGTCTGATCAGAATTAGTTCCATCATAATAAATCAAATTGGTGGCTGAGGGTGTGCCTGCATAAAAGAAATTATTATTTGATCCCGAACCGTATGCAGTCAAAGTCGTTGAAGTTCTTCTTAAGGCAGAAGTATTCCAGGTTGTGGTACCTGTTGACAGATTGACTAAAATATTATCTATCAAAATTACAGTTGGAGTGGTAGAGGACATATATAATGCTGCGCTTGCAGAACCTGAAGCCGAGCTCGTCGCATTTAAATAGACTGTATTGTAAGATACATTATAAGTGGTTCCAACACTGCCGCAATAAATTCCGACTAAGTTAAATCCGGTGCTTTGAGAAGCGGTTAAATTTCCAACCAGATTATCGTACACATTATATGTAGTTCCTGCAGAAGTACCAAACAGTATCCCGTAAACTGTGGGTGTTGTTCCTGTTGAACTAAGCGTATGAACCACATTCTTAAAGATATTACCTGTGCTTGCATATTGATCTCTAATACCTACTACTGACGCCGAACCAGCACCTGAACTGTTAAAGGTTAGATTATTTATATTATTTCCGCTAATTGTTTTTACACCTGAAGCGGTAAGCATATAAATCCCATAAATTATGTTCGAAGTGGAAGTATTGCTTCCATTCATAGTCAGGTTATTGATATTATTGTTTGTATAGGTTTCTGTAACCGGGGAACTTCCGTCATAAAAACCATAAATACTTGAGGATGATGTACTCGCATTGTTAGGTATCGTATTGTTTGAAATAGTATTCCCATCATAGCTAAGTGTGGAAGTTGATGCTCTTACACAATACATGGTACCATAACTATTCTGTATACTATTTCCGGAAACCGTATTTGAGTTTGCTGTGAAATTGGTAGAAGAGGCTGATGCATAAATGCCCTGAAAAGTACACGAGTTGGCAGAGCCCGAAGTACCTATTGAATTATTGATAACCTGGTTACTATTTACATTCTGATTGGTTGCACTTGCGGCAGCCAATATTCCGGTAAATGTGGCTGTTGTTGCAGTAGTATAAGTGCAGTTCTGAATAATATTATTTGTTATAGTTACTGTATTTGAGCTTGCTGTGGCACCAATCACATTTTCAATACCCGTCAAAGCCGTTGTTGTACCAGCACCTTTTACAGTAATTGTATTGTTGCTGATAGTAATATTAGCACTCGTACCCGCTTGTCCATAAATGCCTCTTAATGTTGTCGCATGGTTTACACCCGAGCCGTTGTTGTTATTGATATTATTGTATTGAATATTAATGCTCCATTGGTTATTAGCACGAATACCAGCAGCCGGGTTTGTTACTGCTCCACCCCCGTAATTTAAAATAATATTTCCTGTACCCGCAGATGTTCCACCTACGTCATTTCCTAAGTCACCAAGGAATGTATTAGGATCTGGTGCAGGTCCAACACCTGAGGAAGCTGCATATCCGCCGAAACCAATTCCAATGTTTCCACCATTGATGGTGTTACCGTAAAACTTATTGTTTGAGTTGGTACCGTTTGTTGCAAGAGTTCCACCATTGGTTGGAGTAAGTGAAGTAGTAGCAGCCGCAGAAGTCGAGTTAACCACTTCAATTCCAACGGCACCGTCAAGCATGGGAGTCGTGCCTGAAGAATTATTCACCCGCTGCATATTGAAAGTGCAGTTCTGAATGGTGTTATTGTTACAACCGTTAGAAGCGCTTAACTTAAACATACCAACACCAAATTCCATTGCAACAGTTGAACTGGCTGAGTTACCATCCGTAAAGGTCAAACCATCAATAGTAATATAATCTGCTCCTGTTAATTTAAGAATTCCGTCAGGTGCTGCACTGCCTGCTGTTGCAGTTCCAACACCAGCATTTATGGTAACAGCGCCCCCGGATTTATTAATAGTAACCGTATTGGTTGAGCTGAGTACCGCATCAAGCGAAGCACTTCCAATAGTTAACCCCGTAGCAGGAGCTGTTTCAGAATTACCACCAGTACAGGTAAGTGTAACTGGTCCGCTCATGGCAGTGACCGCATTCAAATCGGTAAGCGCAAGCGACAATGAAGTATAGCTTGCGGCAAGATTAGGAGTTGTATTTGTGTTTCCTGTAACAGATACAGGAATCTGAGCAAATGCTCCATTAGCAAAAGCTAAAGCGAGAATCAACAGCAGGCTCATGCACGCTGCACGCAGAGTGTAATTATTTTTCATGTGTAAGAATTTTGGAAAGTTAAACTGAGGTTGGTGTTTCAGGCATGTGTATTTCTGGATCATCAATTTAAATTTAGTTATGGATCGGGGAATTTGTTAGCGAATGATGTAAAGGTATCCCATGCTTTATTCACGATAAATACATAATTGCGTCAATTCCTTACTTGTGTTTGTGTGGGTTTTTGATTTTCACTTAAAAAAACGAACATGGATATTTTCCAAAAATTTCCTGCCTCAGTTAATTCGGCGAAAGGGTAAAAAGCTTTGCTTTTTTTCTTCCCGTTTTTCTCCGGTAGCAACCCACGGGCTCATCAATAGCTTTCCGGCAAATACGCACTTATTTTGTATTTCCTATTTTGCGCTGCGAGGATTCCCTTCCATCACCTATGGCATTGCTACATTCATTTGTAAGTTTTCTCAATGAAGAAGAGAAGCAGCGCTTTGCCATAATGCCGCTGACAGGAAAAGAAAAATTACTGCGTGACATTCTGTTGCTAAGCACACCGGATGCTGTTTCAAAAACGGAACTGATGCACAAGTTGCAACTTTCTTCCACTCACTACGATAAGCTATGCACCCTGGTGCTGAAGAAAGCATACCGTCAAATTGCCGGCGATAACGACCTGGAGCAACTTAACTATCTCTCGAAGAAATTTATGTTTCGTCATCTATTTCATGATATCAGGCAGTTGCGGTCGAAAGTGCGCGGAGGTGACCTGCCGGCAGGAGATATGGAAAAATATTACCGTGCCTTTTTCGATTTCAGCATCAACGTGCCCGCCAAATATTTTGAAGAAAAGTTTGTGATGGAAAATGCCAAAGGGTATTTGAAGTATGTAACAAAAGATCATGCGGCGCGTGAACTGGAAGTAAAAGCAAAACTTCTTTTTGCACGACTCAATCTTCTTACGCAGGGCGCACCCAATGAGGCGGCCGTTCAAAAATTGGAACGCGAGATTATTGAAATAGAAAAAAAATATGCCCGTGTAAAGGCACCTGAGATCAAAGCCATCCTCTATCACACATGGGTGAATTTTTATCGCCTGGTACATCCCGACGGAAAAAAGCGGGCGCATTACTTACAGCTCATCAGCAAGCTGTACGGCGGTGAGCGAAACCTCCCGGTGTTTGAGCGGGCTGTGGCTGCGCTGCATGAAGCGGAAATGCTCTATGAAAAATGCGAATACAAGGCCGCTTACGCTGCCTACACGCAAACCTTTGCACACTACATGCCCATGCTTCGAAATCAATTTCATCACTTTGCGCGATGGATCGAGCTGGCGCTTATTCTTCAAAAGTATGAGGAGGCTTCGCGGCTGCTCGATTCACTTTTCAAAGTGTATGTTCTCAATCATCATGAATCCAATGGGGTTTTAGGTTCACTGCTGTATGCCCAGCATGATCTGCTTACCGGCAACCTCGACAGCGCCTATCAATACATTTCGCTGGCCAAGTCATTAAATTCCATCCAGGTTTATTTTAATTACGAGATTAAGCTGCGCATGCTGGAGATACTGTATTTCGCTTTCTCCGGCGATATTGAATTTGTTACACGGCTGGCACAACGCAACATGCGTTACATTCAGCTGCAGCAGCTGTCACTGAAAAAATATAAGTACGCTCACTTCTTTTTTGTTGTGAAGGATTTTACTGATTTGCGGCGTAAGTATCCCGCGCACCTTCCTCCAAAGATCAAAATTTACCTCCAGGAATTTGAAGACGGCTATGATAAGTTGTCCGGGATTCTCCTGCATAAGTTGCTGAGAGGAATTTACATCTGAGTCGCGAATCGTGATACGCGTATCGCAATTCGCGAAGTGGGTTGTGCAGGATTTGAACCAGCGACCCTCGCCTTGTCGAGACGATGCTCTAAACCAACTGAGCTAACAACCCTTTTGAAAAAGTAGGCAGTAGGCAAAAACCAGAATGCAATTTTCTTCCTTGCTTAAATGCAACTTGAAGCAATTAGTTTGCAGTTTACAAAGAAAAAAAATTCATTGTCAATTTTATGCCTGTTGGGCATTGCCTGTTGCCTGCCCTCTTTGCCTATTGCCAACTGCCTATTGCCTACTCTTTTCGTGGGACGTATTGGGATCGAACCAACGACCTCTGCTGTGTGAAAGCAGCGCTCTGAACCGGCTGAGCTAACGTCCCTTGTCGCGATTCGCGATACGCGTATCGCGAACCGTATTTTGAAGCACAAAAATAAAATTGGAGTTCGAATTATCAATCAAGGATCACGATGCACGATTCGCGTATCGCGATACGCGAATCGCGCATCGCGATTTCAATACCCGTACTTTTCCTTCCATCGCTTCTTTAAAAAATCCCTCAACTCTTTCTCCCTTGCATTTTCTCCCGGCTCGTAAAATTTCCTGCCGCTGATTTTTTCGGGGAGATATTCTAATTCAGTGAAGTTGTTTTCATAATCGTGGGCATATTGATAATCTCTTCCGTAATTCAATTGCTTCATCAGCTTCGTGGGTGCATTCCGAAGATGGAGGGGAACCGGCAGATCTCCGTTCTCCCTGACGGTACTAAGGGCCTCTTCAATCGCCATGTACGAGGCATTGCTCTTGGGTGAGGTGGCCAGATAAATTACGGCTTGCGACAAAATGATTCTGCACTCAGGATACCCTATCACATCCACCGCCTGAAAGCATGAGTTCGCAATTACGAGCGCAGTTGGATTTGCATTGCCGATATCTTCTGATGCAAGAATTAACATTCTTCTCGCAATGAATTTCGGATCTTCTCCTTCTTCAATCATTCTTGCCAGCCAGTACACAGCAGCATTGGGGTCACTGCCTCTCATTGATTTGATAAACGCCGAAATGATATCGTAATGCTGCTCTCCCGATTTATCATAAAGTGCAATTCGCTGCTGCGCAATCGTGGTGACTAATTCATCCGTGATTTCAATTTCTCGCGATGCATCGGTATTGCCAATGGTATCAATAATGAGTTCCAAAAGATTTAAAAGTTTTCGCGCATCGCCGCCGCTCAGCCGCAAGAGCGCTTCATTTTCTTCGATGGAAATTTTTTTCTTTTTCAGAAATTCATCCCGGTGGATGGCACGATCGAGAAGTTCAAGTAAATGTTTTTTCTCCAGCGAAGTCATCACGTACACCTGGCAGCGTGAAAGCAGGGGAGAGATTACTTCGAATGATGGATTCTCAGTAGTCGCACCGATGAGTGTGATGATTCCTTTTTCCACGGCACCGAGTAAAGAATCCTGCTGCGCTTTGTTGAAGCGATGAATTTCATCAATGAACAAAATTGCTTTGCCGGCTCTCTTTGCAGTGTCAATCACTTCGCGAACGTCTTTTACTCCGGAACTGATTGCACTCAGGGTGAAGAAAGGCATGTCGAGCTCACGAGAAATAATTTGTGCGAGTGTGGTTTTTCCAACACCGGGTGGTCCCCAAAAAATCATGGAAGGAATCTGTTTCTTCTCAATCAAGGTCCGGAGTACCTGCCCCTCTCCTGCCAGGTGTTCCTGCCCGATAAATTCATTTAGCGATTGCGGGCGCATGCGCTCGGCTAACGGGATTGATTTCTTTGCCACAGATTTCTTAGTTATTCAGATTAAAAAAACTTGCCACAGATTACACAGATTACTCAGATTAAAAAAAATTGAGTCGATGGGGATAAATCTTTTTTTGAGGTGCTGGAAAACTTTGCTACCGAAGGAATCACTACGAGACAACCACAATAAATCAAACATTATTTTTTCCTTTCTAACCTTCGTAGAATATGCTAACTAAATCCCTGCAACCTTATTACTTTATTTTGATCCCGTTTCGGGTAAAGTTCTTTTTGCGAAAATGTCTGTCAAATAGAACTACAGTTTTTTATGGGGCTGAAGTGATCCCGATCGATCGGGAGTGGCAACCTTTCAATGCGACTGCAATTCAACATGCTGATCAAATGGAAACCAGTGATTCCTTAAAATCATTTTCCAAATTCCTTTCTTTAATCTGAGTAATCTGTGATCCCGATCGATCGGGAGTCGCAACCTTTCAATGCGACTGCAACTCAACATGCTGACCATGCTGATGAAGAATATCCTGAGCATGCTCAATTTCCTTAGCTGACCCATGAATAATCAAAAGAAATTTTCCTTCTTTCAAATACCGGTCATATTTTTCATAGTGTTCCTTGTGCATCCCAATGGATAATGCACCTGCAATTCCACCACCAATCAAGCCCAAATCAAGGCCCGCCAAAGCTCCAACCAAAGCGCCCGCACCGAATAAAAATCCCAAACCGGGAATGGCAAAAACTCCGACCCCGGTTAAAATTCCCAAAGTTGATCCGGCCAGAATTCCAATTCCTACTCCTTTACCCGCCTGATCGGTTATGGCATCATCGTCAGCGTGTGAATGCGGGTTTTTTACATCCGCCTGCCCAAGAACTGACACATGCCTCACAGGAAAATTTGCGAGCTTCAATTCATGAATAGCTGCGACTGCCTGTGCATGTGTTTCATAAACTCCTATTGCTGTTGTCATGATGGATGATTTCTGTTTAGAAAAAAACAAAGCAACGAAAAAATCTGATCCGGTTTGCGTAAAGGTTCAAAATTGTAGGGGTTCAAAATTTTGAACCCTTACCACGGCGGGGAGTTATTTTTACACCAACTTACCGCAGTGTACAAGCGAATCATCAAGCCCCTCTTCTTTTTACTTCCGCCGGAAACAGCACATCATTTCACAGTTTCACTTCTCGATTTCATTTTGAAAATTCCCGGCGGCGAATGGACGATGAGAAAAATATTCTGCATTCAAAGTCCTTCACTTAAAAAAAACATCTCCGGAATACAATTTCCAAACGAGGTGGGCCTTGCTGCAGGATTTGATAAAGATGGAAAACATCTTCGTGCCATGAGTGCGCTCGGTTTTGGTTTCATTGAAGTGGGAACAGTTACTCCCCTTCCTCAGCCGGGAAACCCAATGCCACGCTTGTTTCGTTTGCCGAAGGATGAAGCGCTCATCAACAGGATGGGATTCAATAACCAGGGAGCCGATGTGGTTGCAGGGCGATTAAAAAACTTCCGCGCATCACCGCATCATTCTTTAATCATTGGCGGAAACATCGGGAAGAATAAAACGACTGCAAATGAAGAAGCGATTCATGACTATGAAATTTGTTTCGAAAAACTTTTTGATCACGTAGATTTCTTCGTCGTGAACGTGAGCTCTCCAAACACACCGGGGCTTCGTGAATTGCAGGAGAAAGAGCCATTAAAAAAACTCTCGCTTCGCTTGCAGGAGTTGAATCGGGCGCATGAATTTCAGAAACCAATTTTTCTGAAGATCGCTCCTGACCTGTCGAATGATCAGTTAGATGACATCGTTGAAATTGTTCTTGAAACAAATTTTGCAGGAGTGGTGGCGACCAACACTACTGTCCTGAGAAATAATTTGAGGGCATCGAAGGAAGAATTAGAAAAATCCGGAGCAGGAGGATTGAGCGGAAAGCCAATCGCCGAGCGCTCCACAGAAATCATCCGCTACCTGAAATCAAAATCGCAAAACAAATTTTCAATCATCGGAGCCGGCGGAATTCATTCTGCAAAAGACGCGCTCGAAAAAATAAATGCCGGGGCTGACTTAATTGAAATTTACACGGGGATGATTTACGAGGGGCCGGGATTGGTGAGGGGGATTTTGAAATCTCTTGTGAAGCAGTAGGCAGTTGGCAGTTGGCAATGGGCAATGGGCAATAGGCAATGGGCAATGGGCAATGGGCAGATAGCGGTTGGCAAAAACTCAAACGACTTTAAGCAACCGAAACTCCAAACTCCAAACCATAAACTCTTTTTCAACTCTTCTCTTCCTTCAGCGAGAATACATACTGAACGATGTTCGCTCCCATCTGCAGTGCCTTCTGACGAATGTCCTCGGGGTCATTGTGGATGTCGTCCCACCCATCACCGAGATCACATTCATAATTGTAGAAGCAAACTAATCTTCCTTCATAAAATAACCCGAAGCCCTGGGCGGGTTTTCCATCGTGCTCATGAATTTTGGGAAGGCCGTTGGGGAAATCATACTTGCCGTGGTAAATAGGGTGTGAGAAAGGAATTTCGATGAACTGCAATTCAGGAAAAACTTTTTTCATGGTCGGGCGCACGTAAGGATCAAGACCATAATCATCGTTGATAAAAAGAAATCCGCCACTCACCAGGTACGAGCGCATGTTCGCAGCTTCATCATCGGTGAGCGTAAAATTTCCGTGACCTGTCATGTAAACAAACGGATAGTTGAAGATGTCAGGGCTTCCGGGCTCTACAATCGCATGATCGGGATCGAAGTTGGTTCCAAGATTTTTGTTACAGAACTGTGCGAGGTTCTTCAGCGAGTTTACATCATTGTACCAGTCACCGCCGCCTTTGTATTTGAGGAGGGCGAGCTTGATGGTGGGTGATGTGAAGGAAGACGAAAGAAATAAGACGAAAGACGTAAGACAAAAAAGAATTGCGAATTTCCCGATCGAACCGGGACGGGTCGAATTGCGAATTGCGAATTGAAAATTCTTAGCCATAAAACAATTTAACTGTTTAGCAATTGAACAGTGTGCACCGCAACCATTCCTGCGGTTTCTGTCCTCAACCGATTCTGACCCAAAGTTACTGCGGAAAATCCGCTTGCCTCCGCTAATTGAATTTCTTCGGGAGTAAAATCTCCTTCAGGTCCAATCATGATCAAAGCATTTTCACCGCGGTTGTACAACGACTGAAGTGAGGAAAGATTCTCTGACTGGCAATGACAGATGAAGGCGTGAGTCGTGAGCCCCCGATTGATCGGGGCAAGCTGTGAGTCCCCGATTGATCGGGGCAGGCTGTGAGTAAAAAAGTTTTTGAATGGAACCATTGCATTAAGATTTGGCAACCACAATTGCAGCGATTGCTTCATTGATCCAATCAAAATCTTCCGCAAACGCTCATGTTTAATTTTGTTGCGCTCTGATCTTTGACAGATGATCGGAGTAATTTCAGTGACGCCAATCTCTGTGGCTTTTTCCAGAAACCATTCGAAGCGATCACTATTTTTTGTAGGGGCTATGGCAACGTGAATAGTTGGAGTTGGTTGCGGCTCCTGTTTCACGAGTTCGATGATTTGCAGCACACAATTTTTTTTATGCTCCTGAGTGATTTTAGCGCGAATGAGTTTTCCTTTTCCATCCGTCACCATCAACTCGTCGCCGACGGCGTGACGCATTACTTTGAATAAGTGATGTGATTCTTCTTCATCGAGAAAAAAATTATCGGTTTCTATTTGTGAACAGAAAAACAATTCCATTCAGCAAAAATAGAAACCGATAACTAAGAGGTTAGAAAGGAGGCGTGTGGCTTAGTAGTGAAACCATTCTTCCACAATCTTTCCATCCTGCACTTTATACACATCAATTTCCTCCATTGTAGATCTGCCTTGTCCTTTCATAGTTACATCCATACTCCAGGTAATAGTAAAATAATTTCCGACAACCATCGGATCAGAAATTTTTGCGCCATGGTGAGCTTCAATCATTTCTGCAAACTGATTTCCTTTTGCTCTCACTTCCTTTTTACCGGTAGCCAACAGATTTGGTGAGGGAGGTGATTCATGGCTTACGATATTATCAGCGTACAATTCCTCTCCGGCTTCCAGAACTTTTCCCTCGCGGCAGAGTGATACGAGGCGATTTGCAACTTCTTGCGTTGTCATTGTTTTTTGTTGCGTACTCATAGGTTTTGTTTTTTGTTTTTAGTGAATTAAAAGATGATTCATTTCTTAGAAGACGAACATGAATCTGATTTCAGGACAAATTCTGAAAAATTTATTGTTAAGAAAAAAAATTCTGAATCAATCAGGAAAATTAAGCCGCCTTTTGATTTCAAGAAATCTCGGGTCGCTCCGCAGATGCTTGAAGTAAATCTCATTTATCATACCGCCCATACCTTGCTTCTTCTCTATCATCTGGTTAAGGTGATAGAAAAATTTATCTGCATCACCGATTCCTGCCCACACAAAACACAAGTCAATGTCCATTGGAATGTTCGGCTCGTCAATGGCTCTTTGTTCCAGCTTTCTCACGCAATCCATCGCTTTGTCTGTTTGTCCTGCTCTTCCATAAGCAAAACCAAGAGATGATAATCCTTTTAAAGGATGCCCGGTTAATCTATAAACTTCCTCGAGGATTTCTATCGCTTTATCATTAGATCCCATCATCGTATAACACAAACCAATTCCTTCCAAACCTCTTCTTGAGGTGGGTTCTAATTCAAGCGCCTTCTGATATTGTTTGATAGCTTCTTCATAACGTTCTGCATTCAGGTATGCATCACCCAAGGCGGTAACGGTAACCATTGACATTGGATCAAGCTGGTTGGCGAGTGTCGCTTCCTCTACGAATGCATCTGTATTCCCTGAGAATGAATGATACAAAGCGAGGCATGTGTGCACTTCAGAAGCACCAGGATTTTTTTGAAGAGCAATACTCAGGTCTTCGTAAGCTCCTTTAAAATCGGCGTCTTTGAAAAGTTTCATCAGTCCTAAAGAAATGTAGGCGTAATGGAGAGAGGAATCTATTTCAATAGCCTTAAGCGCATGTTGCTCTGTAAGCCTGATGGCTTCCTGAGGATTGAATTGACCGGTAGCGCCTAAGAAAGAATATGCCGCAGAGGCAATCGAGTGCGCCACGGCAAAGTTGGGTTCAATCTCAATTGCTTCGTTCATGTATTGAATCGTTCTGCGCGCATCGTCAGGCGTATTTTTCTTCCAGTAATAAAGCCCCTTCAGGAAAACATTGTACGCTTCGAGATTGCTTGTGGGTGCTTTCACAAGATTTTGATTTGCATCTTTTTCATTCAGCTTCTCGCGGAGCTTATTAGCAATGGTTCGCGAAATTTCATCCTGCAATTCGAAGATGTCAATCATGTCACGGTTGTAAGTCTCTGACCAGAGATGATAGCCATCTGCTGCGTTAACCAACTGGGTAGTGATTCGCAATTTGCTCCCTGACTTCCGAACGCTTCCTTCAAGGATTTTATCTACGTTGAGTTTTAACCCGATGTCGCGGATGTCTTCATTCTTTCCTTTGAACGCAAAGCAGGATGTGCGAGCAGTTACCTGCAATCCTTCTACACGCGAAAGAGCATTGATCAGTTCTTCAGTAATACCATCGCTGAAATATTCATTCTCTGCATCGTTACTCATATTCACGAAAGGCAGAACAGCAAGCTTGTTCGTGGGCTCTTTTGTTTTTCCTTTCAGCTCTTCACGCGATGGTGTGATGAGTCCCTGGTTGATGATTGAAAATATCTGGACCGGTTGCTTTACATTTTTCAGTTCAAAATATCCTAACGACCGGGTGAGAATGTTCTCATGATTTTTTATTTCGTCATAAACTTTCTCAGAGATAAACACACTGCCCGGCACTGCCAATGATTCTATGCGGGAAGCGAGATTTACGCCATCACCATACACGCTGTCTTCATCAAGCATGACATCGCCGAGATGAATACCGATCCGCACATCTACTTTCGATTGAGCTTGCAACTGTTGCTGAATACTCACTGCGCAATTCACTCCATCCAGAGCGCTCTTGAAAATGGCCAGTGCACCGTCGCCATAAAATTGCAGGATGGTTCCATGAAAATCTTCGACTTTATGATTGAGAACTTCTTTGAATCGTTCGCGCCTGGATAGGGCCAGCGACTCATTCTCCTGCATCAGTGCAGTGTACCCGACCATGTCAGCAAAAATTATTGCGGCTAATTGCCTGGTAGCTGCAGTCATAATAAAATTGATTAGACCTCTTCGGAAAATGCTTTAATAGTTGATTGAAAAAGTCTTTGACAGGCTCAGACTGACAAAACTTACAACAACCGTCACCCTGAGCGCAAATTATTTTCAATCGAGTTCTTTGGCAATGACATTCATCCTCGCTGCACCTCTAACTCCTGAAGGAGAACCGCTCTCGCACTCGTGGGTGCGGAGGGACTCCCCTTTAGGGGTCGGGGGCTGTGGGTGGGTGTGTCATTAGCTTGTCGAAGGGTTCTTTTCCGAAGAGGTTTATTCTATAAAATTATTGCCTTTGCTGAATTGATTTGCAGCAGGTCAAACACAGTCTGACTTATCTACCCACAGGGTTCATCACTTTCGGCGCCGCATCCAATGTTTCTCTGCTCGCCGTCTTTTCAAACTTTTCGAAGTTCTTCACAAATTGTTTTGCGAGATCATTTGCCTTTTCATCGTAGGCATTTTTATCACCCCACGTGTTACGCGGGTTCAAAACGTCATCGGGAACATTCGGGCATGATGAAGGGTATGCAACTCCAAATACAGGATGCGTTTCAAACTGAACATTGTTTAGATCACCATTTAATGCTGCCGTGATCATGGCACGCGTATAAGAAAGCTTCATTCTTGATCCTATACCATACTCCCCTCCTGTCCATCCGGTATTCACGAGCCAAACGTTCGCTTTGTGATGCTGCATTTTATCGCCAAGCATGACTGCATACTTATTCGGATCGAGGGGCAGAAATGGGGCACCGAAGCAAGTTGAGAATGTTGTCTTTGGTTCCGTAATTCCTGCTTCTGTTCCTGCCACTTTCGCCGTATAGCCGCTCAGAAACCAATACATCGTTTGCCCCGGCGTGAGTTTTGAAACCGGGGGCAACACGCCAAATGCATCGCACGTGAGGAAGAAAATATTTTTCGGATGACCGCCAACGGATGGCTCGACTGCATTCGTAATAAAATTGAGAGGATAACTCACACGTGTATTTTCCGTAACAGAGATATCCTCATAGTTGACCCTTTTTGTTCCGGGGAAGAAGCGAATATTCTCCAGCAACGCGCCGCGCTTGATGGCACGAAAGATTTCCGGTTCCTTTTCTTCAGTGAGGTTCACACATTTTGCATAGCAGCCGCCTTCAAAGTTGAAAACACCATCATCACTCCAGCCATGCTCATCATCGCCGATTAATCCACGGTTGGGATCGGCGCTCAATGTTGTTTTTCCTGTTCCTGACAGACCGAAGAAGATGGCAGTGTCACCTTCTTTACCAATGTTCGCTGAGCAATGCATAGAGAGGACGCCACGATCCTGCGGCAATACATAATTGAGCACCGTGAAAATTCCTTTCTTGATTTCTCCGGTGTACGCAGTACCGCCGATGAGAATCATCTTGCGTGTGAAATTCAGTACGGCAAAATTTCCGCTTCGAATTCCGTAACGTTTCGGATCGGTTTTGTAAGAGGGTGCATGAACGATTACCCAATCCGGGTCAATGGTCTTCAACTCATTTTCACCCGGGCGAATAAACATATTACCCGCGAACATCGCCGCCCACGGCAATTCCGAAATCACCCTCACACTCAAACGATACTTCGGATCGGCACAGGCATAAGCATCTTTCACGTACACTTCCTTCTTCTGAAAATAATTCAGCAACTCATCAAACAAGGGCTGAAAATTTTTCTCATCGAACTGCTGGTTCACTTCACCCCAATACACCGTACCCTGTGTGGTAGCATCTTTCACAATGTATTTGTCCTTTGGTGCGCGACCGGTGAATTCTCCCGTGTCAACAGTAAGCGCGCCGCTGTCACTAATTTCGCCAAGCCCCTTTTCCACCGTGCGATCAATCAATTGATCCTGGCTCCAATTCCAATTCACGATACTTAAATCTTTAAAACCGTAGGAGGACAAATCGTGCTTGGGATTTTTTGTTCCTGTTTCAGTCATGTGTTATGTTTTGTTGAAAAAAAAAGCCCCGAAGGGATTCCTGTTGGATGAGGCGGGCAAATATAAGATACGGTTTCAAGTTTCCTGACAAAATCGGGGGAAAAGTCGTGTTAAAAACTACATGTGATTTTAGAAACTGCCCGGGAGTTACCGGAAGGTTAAAACTCTAAACAGAATTCCATTTGGCAGGATTTTTATTTGTATTTGTGTCATCAATTTCATTCGCAAATTGATTTTCATTCTTCACTATTAAAATTTAAACGTATGACGAACTCACAAAAAATTCTTGCCGCCGTTGCTGTTGGTGTAGTAGCCGGCCTTTTGCTTGCTCCTGACAAAGGATCAGCTACCCGTAAAAAGATTGTGGATACTACCCGCAAATCATTTGACTCGATGAAGGACTTTGCCAGCTCATCTCTTGATACTCTTTCTGAAATGAAGGAAAAATATTTTACTAAGAATGACGGGCATGGTAAACAACATGCTGAAGACCGCATTATGTAAAATGCGAAACGGGTATTAAGCTCAAATCAGAGCGCTCCGATTTTCATGGGAGCGCCCTTTTCTTTTTCAATAACTGTGTGGTTCATTGCGGATAATGAGAAAATGATTTCCCGAAGAATGAGTGGTGAATGAGTGAATGGGTGAATGGTGAATGCAATTATTGCTGTACCATTTTCACTGTCATCTTTTGCAAGCCGTTGCTAAGGGTGAGAAAATAATTTCCTGAAGACAGCGCTCCGATGTTGAGTATTTCTTTGTGCTCACCTGCTGTACGTTGCTCATTCGAAATAAAATTTTTGATCAGCTTTCCACTGACATCATACAATGCAATGGTGAGTGATTCATTTGTTGTTAGGGTGTATTCGAGGGTTTCGGTTTGGTGGATGGGGTTGGGGTAGATGAGGATCGATGCGGGTGAAGAAGTAAAGCTGATGTCACCGAGGGCCAGTTCATTTAGATAGCGAGCCAAAGCAAAATCATAATCCAACACATTATAGGATTGTCCCGCTGCAACGATTTTTCCATCCGGCTGTAATGCAACTGAAAGTGCCTCATCATTATTTGAACTTATGTCGGTGGTTACCATACCATCTGTGCTGAAATTGATGTCAGGTGATCCATTGGTATTGTACCGGACGAGAGCGAAGTCATTATACCCGGTAGTAATTGCGCTTCCTGCGACAACCATTTTTCCATCGGGTTGCAGCGCAAGTGAATATGCAAAATCATCATAGGTTCCAATGTCAGTGATTACTTTGCCATCTGTATTGAAGCTGGTGTCGAGTACTCCATCTGTATTGTACCGGGCTAAAGCGAAATCGTAATCGGTACCATTCCACGAATCTCCGGCTACCACAATTTTCCCATCAGGTTGCAGCGCCATTGAGTATGCATCATCATTCCATGAACCAATAGCAGTGGTTACTATGCCAGCAGTGCCGAAGCTGTTATCCAGCGTGCCATCTGCATTATATCGCACGATAGCGAAATCAGGATCTGAACCATTGAACGAAATTCCTGCAGCTACAATTTTTGCATCGGGTTGTAGCGCTACAGACCATGCTGCGTCGCCGTAAGAACCAACAGCGGTAGTTACTTTGCCATCTGCGCTAAAGCTATTATCAAGAGAACCGTCACTGTTGTATCGAACCAAAGCAAAATCTTCAGCTTCGTTTCCGTTCCAGGAATATCCGGCAACTATAATTTTTCCATCGGGCTGTAATGTTACCGCGAATGCCACATCCTGATCTGTGCCAATAGCAGTAGTTACCTTACCATCGTTACTGAAACTGTTATCGGGAGTTCCATCACTATTATATCTGGCCACAGCAATGTCCTTATCAGTACCGTTGAATGAAAATCCGGCCGCAATAATTTTTCCGTCGGGTTGTATTGCAAGCGCGTAAGCGTGGTCATTGCTCGAACCGATGGCTGTGATTACTTCACCACCATTGCCAAAACTGTTGTCAAGTGTACCATCGGAATTATACCGGGCCAAAGTGAAGTAATATTCATAAACACCATCAGAAGAATATCCGGCCGCTATAATTTTCCCGTCGGATTGTATTGCCATGGAACGTGCCCCATCATTGCCTGCACCAATAGCTGTGGATACGATACCATCGGAATCAAACGTACTGTCCAACTCCCCCGCCTGCGCAAATGCAGCAACAGAAAAAAATGTGATGATGAAAATTGCAGAGAATGTTTTCATTCGAGCTCTGGGATTATTGCTTCACGATCTTCACCGTCATCTTCTGTGAACCATTACTGATGGTGAGAAAATAATTCCCTGAAGTTAGCTCGCCGATGTTGAGTGTTTCTTTGTGTGCACCTGCTGAGCGTTGTTCGTCCGAAATAAAATTCCTGATCAGTTTTCCATTCACATCATACAAGGCTATGGTGAGTGATTCATTTTTTGTGAGGGTGTATTCGAGGGTTTCGGTTTGGTGGATGGGGTTGGGGTAAATGAGTTGAGACGATGAAGAAAAAGTAAGATTGAGAGTACCTACATTCAACCCTGATAAATAGCGCACAACAGCGAAGTCAATATTCAGACCCGTGTCAGATCGACCGGCCACTACTATTTTCCCATCGGATTGAATTACCAACGAGTTCGCCTCATCATTTCCTGAACCAATATCAGTAGTTACTTTTCCGTCGGCATTGAAGCTGTTGTCAAGAGTTCCGTCAGTATTGTAGCGAACTAAAGCGAAGATGTAATTTGTACCGTCCCATGAAGATCCTGCTGCCACAATTTTTCCATCAGGTTGCAATGCGACAGAGAATGCGCGGTCATATGCCGCGCTAATTGCAGTTGTAACCTTGCCGTCACTACTGAAGCCATTGTCAAGCGTACCATCAGCGTTGTATCGAACTAAAGAAAAATCATAGTTCGTGCCATCAGATGAGGATCCTGCAACTACAATTTTTCCATCCTGTTGAATTGCCACCGACGATGCCACATCAGTACCTGAACCAATATCAGTGGTTACTTTACCATCAGTACTAAAGGTGTTGTCAAGAGTTCCGTCAGTATTGTAGCGAGCCAAGCCGAAGTACGTTTCTGTTCCGCTGATTGAAATTCCGGCTGCAATAATTTTCCCATCGGGTTGTATTGCCAATGAGTTTGCCCCGTCAGTGCCCGGGCCGATTGCGGTCGTTACTATGCCATCGTTACTGAAGCTGCTGTCAAGAGAACCGTCCGTATTGTACCGAACCAGCGCGAAGTATTGAATTGTTCCATTGTGCGAAAATCCAGCGGCAACAATTTTACCATCGGGTTGCGCAGCAATTGATTCTGCAACAGAGTTGCCGGAACCAATAACGGTAATTGCTTTGCCGTCATCACTGAAACTACTATCAAGCTCGCCATCAGTATTGTAACGAACCATAGTGAAGTCATCATCAGGGCCGTTGAATGAAGCTCCCCCGGCAACAATTTTCCCATCCGCTTGTATAATCACTGAAGTTGCTCCCGCCCCGGACCCAATTGGAGTAGTTACTTTACCATCTTCACTAAAATTGCTATCAAGAGTACCATCAGTGTTGTATCGAACCAATGCGAACTCGCCGCCGGTAGCGTTGTACGCATATCCTGTAGTTACAATCTTACCATCGGGTTGTATTGCTACGGATATTGCCCCATCATCGCCCGAATTAATATCCGTCGTGATTTTGCCGTCTGCATCAAAAGTGTTGTCGAGGTCGCCCGCCTGCGCAAATACAGCAGCAGAAAAAAATGTGAGGATGATAATTGCAGAGAGTGATTTCATTTGTAAAACTTTTGAAGTTTATTGCTTCACAATTTTCACACTCATCTTCTCCCCGCCATTGCTAAGCGTAAGAAAATAATTTCCTGAAGTCAGTTCGCCGATGTTGAGTGTTTCTTTGTGCTCACCCGATGTTCGTTGTTCATTCGAAATAAAATTCCTGATCAGCTTTCCATTCACATCATACAATGCGATGGTGAGTGATTCATTTTTTGTGAGGGTGTATTCGAGGGTTTCGGTTTGGTGGATGGGGTTGGGGTAGATTAGAGTGGAAGATTGCGGGGAGGAGAAATTTATGATGCCGACGTTTAAGCTGGATAGGTAGCGGGCTAATTCAATCAAACCATTATCACCAGCAACTACAATTTTTCCATCCGGTTCAATGCTCATACATTTTGCGACACTATTGGCCCCGTCAAAGTCTGTGGTTGTTATTCCATTTGATCCGAATGAAGTATCAATTGTTCCATTATTGTTGAGACCAATTAAAGCGAAAAGATAAGTAGGTGTTGTACCCGCTGCAATAATTTTTCCATCTGCCTGAAGAGCAAATGAAGCTGTGTACCCAAAGGAATTAATATCCAAAATGCCATCAGTTCCGAAAGTCGTGTCTAAAGTTCCGTTGGAATTGTATCTAACCAGATAGAGATCATCGTTAGAATAATTAAATTTAGCATTGCTTACCAAAATTTTTCCATCCGGTTGAATGGACATTGAATTTATTCCATAAGTCGCAATTACAGATGTAGTAACAATTCCATCTTGATCGAAGCTACTATCAAGACTTCCATTTGGATTGTAACGGGCAAGTGCAAAGTCAGCATTTGCTCCCAAATAAGAAGCACCCGCAGCCACAATTTTTCCATCAGATTGAATCGCTAAAGAGTTAATAGCGCTTGCTGAACCAATTACGGTTGTAACAAACCCTGTAGAGTTGAAACTGGTGTCAATTATTCCATTTGAATCATATCGTGCAATCTCAAACACACTATTAGGCCCAATGCTACCACCCGCTACAATTTTATAATCAGATTGTAATCCAACTGATGTTGGAGCAAAAGAGTTGGAATATGAATTTATGGTAAAGCTGGTATCAATAGAGCCATCTGAACTAAATCTCTTAATACTATATTCCGGGTCCGAAAATTCGCAAACAACAATTTTCCAATCCTCTTGAACTGACAAAGAAAAAACTACGCAACTGGTTTCACCACCGACAATAATCCAACCCGAACCATTGAAGCTGCTGTCAATTGAACCATCTACATTATATCTTGAAACGATACAGTCAGAGTAAAGTGCGGAAATTCTTATAACTCCCCCAATCAAGATTTTTCCATCCGGTTGAATTGCAGTAGCAGTTATTTCACCCCACCAAGTTGACCCGCCAGGAAACCAATCAATTACTTTCCCACCTACACCAAAAGAATTATCCAGATCACCTGCTACCTGCGCAAATGCAGAAGCAAAAAAAAATGTGATGATGATAATTGCGGAGAGCGATTTCATTTGAAAGAGTTTTGAAATTTATTGCTTCACCATTTTCACACTCATCTTTTGCTCGCCATTGCTGAGCGTGAGAAAATAATTTCCTGAAGTTAGTTCAACGATGCTGAGTGTTTCTTTGTGAGCTCCTGCGGTACGCTGTTCATTCGAAATAAAATTCCTGACAAGCTTTCCATTCACATCATACAATGCGATGGTGAGTGATTCATTTTTTGTGAGGGTG
>DASRAJ010000093.1:0-3960 GCA_035638255.1 Chitinophagales bacterium | reverse complement strand
TTTTTGATGAGGTAAAAAACAACGAGGGCATCTCAACAAAATCTCTTGGCTACTTTGAATTGAAAAATGTGAAGCTGCCAATGCAGGTATATGCGATCACTAACCCCGGCATTGTAATTCCATCGAGAGATGAATTGAGAGGAAAAACGAAATCAGTGCTGAACGGAATTGCTGTTCTTCCATTTGCATCATTGAGTTCTGATCCCGAGAATGAATTCTTCTGCGATGGCATGACGGAAGAGTTGATCAATGTGCTTGCAAAAGTGGATGGCTTGCAGGTAACATCCCGCACTTCGGCATTTGCTTTCAAAGGAAAGCATGAAGACGTGCGGGAGATCGCTGCGAAGCTCAACGTGCAGAAAATTATCGAAGGCAGCGTACGCAAAGCAGGAAATAAAATCCGGGTCACGGTTCAATTGATCAACGCAGCAGACGGCAATCATTTCTGGAGTGAAACGTATGACCGCAATCTTGAAGACATTTTTGAAATACAGGATGACATTGCACGCGCCATTGCGAATAAGATGCGCGAGAACCTGACTACAGAACAGCATCAATCTCAACTTGCCAAAGCACCAACTCAGAATCTTGAAGCGTACAGAAAATATTTGCAGGCGCTTCACTTTTACAACAGTGCTTCGGCGGAAAACAGAAACCGCGCTCTTGAATTGTTGAAGGAAGTAATCCGGCTCGATCCAAACATGGCTGATGCTTATGCTTACCTGTCCTTCGCTTATACTTTCATGTCACAATCAGGGCAGATGGATGCCATCAAAGCTGCAGAGTTGGCAAGCGGGTATGCCTCACAGGCGATTAAGATTGATCCTGAAAATTCTACCGCGCTTGTGGCAATGAGTTTCCTGAAACTCCATGCATGGGAATGGGAAGAATGCAAGCGGCTGTTTCAAAAAGCGATCGAGATCAATCCCAACAATGCACTTGCACGACAGATGAATGTCGAATTCAACTTTATCTTTTTGCAGCTTGATGAAGCGCTTGAGAATGCAAAACTCATGCGTGAACTCGATCCGCTTTCGGCAACCATGGTGGGTCATTCGGCCCGCTACTCCATGTTTCTTGGCAGGTTCGATGAGGCAATTGCTTATTCGCAAGAAGCACTTGCATTGGATCCGCAGAGCATGGTTTCGAGAACCATCAATGCATCCTCTATTGGTTTCCTTGGTGATTGGCAAGAAACACTGGAGCGTCTTCTTGAGATTCATAGAGTCGCCGGCGATTATCCTTTTGTACTAATGGTGATAGGCATAGCTTACAGCAAGCTGGGCCAACAGGAAAAGGCAAGCGAGATCATCGCAAAGTTTGAAAAGATGATGCAGGATAATCCGAATGCTAACCTTGATTTCGCCATTGCCTTTGTTTCTCTCTTCAATTTGAATTTAGAAAAATTTTACGAGGCGTACGATCAGGGTTTGAAAAAGAAAACGCTGTTGCTTATTCAGTGTTATGGAACTGAATTGATGAAACCTGTTTGGTATGATGAGCATGTGATTGAATCGAGGAAGAAGTTGGGGTTGCCGGTAATGAGTCGTGAGTCGTGAAACGTGAGTCGTGAGAGAAAAATCTTAACTTGGAAAAGAATTTTTGTGTTAAAAAAATCTGATGAGAACAAAAGCAATCGCAATATTTTTCATTGGAGTATTGATACAATTTTTTTCGGCGCAAGTGAATGCCCAGTATAGTTTTGAGAGGCAGTATAATATACCTTCCTATGGAGGTACCGGCATTGTTGAATTGGATAATGGTTTTTGTGTTATTGGCGCACAACAAGATACTTCGAATAACACACAACTCGTCCTCTTTAGGATAGATCAAAAAGGTTCGATAGTCTGGTCAAGAAAATTCTGGAGTGACACATCAATTCACTTGTATCCGATTTCAATGAATCTTACTGATGATAGTAGCTATTTGATTTCTGGTGGCGCCGAAGAATTAAAATCTAATGGTTGGTGCTGCCAGTACCAAGTTTTTTGCATGAAGGCAGACAAGAGCGGTAATCTAATTTGGGCTAAAAAAATTGGCATTGATTCATTGAATGAATTTCCCAATCGATCAGTTGTAGTTGATGATGGCGGCTTAATAATGGTAGCAGCAAGACGTGATACAAGTGACAATTTATATTCTTGCGTCTTCAAGTTGGATCAGAATGGAAATCTGCAGTGGTGCACAAATCTGGATGCTGGCGAATATTTTGATCTCATTAGTCCCGTACTTACCTCGAGCGGAGACATTTTCTGTCAGGGTCAATACTTAGACTATTACTATGGGTACTATGACCCGCATCTGGCTAACCTTGTCTGCAAAATAGATGCAAATGGAATTCTACTTTGGAGTAAGAGTTATTCATTTGATGTGACATTTCAATCTTGGTCGATCGTTCCTACACTTTGCGGATACTTTATTGTTGGAAACACTGACTCAACTTGTTGTCCGCATGGTAACCCTTTAGTAATGAAAATTGATGAGGACGGAAACTTCCTGTGGGCAAAAGAATATGCAAGCTGGTTTAGCGGTCAAGCTCTCGCTGCTCATGAAACTTGTGATGGAGGAGCTGTATTCACAACTTGGGTTCAAACTGGACTCAGCACGTCTGCAGGTTTAACTAAGATTGATTTCTCGGGAACTGCGCAATGGACGCATCTGTATGGAAATAATGAATATGGTAATGGCTTTAATATGCTTCAGACAACAGACAACGGATACACTGCATTTGGTGCACTTAATCAAACTGGTGTTCCTTTAAGATTGTACAAGGCAAATAATATCGGTGAAATTCCATGTACCGATACTTTAGTTTATCCAATCAGTTTCAATAAGACCTGTACAGTTTCCGACGTAGGTGTAGTTAGTACCGGCATACCTATCAAAAATCTATTCCTTCATGTTTCAGATTTCGATCTTACAGATTCGTTAATTTGTCTCGATTCATTTCAGGTCACAACCTTGGATACAGTTTACTGTGTCGCAACACAAATAAATTCGGGTGAGGAACTATCATTCCTCATTTCTCCCAATCCCACCACATCTACACTCCAACTTCACTACACCCTCACCCAACCCGGTGAGTTAATGATGTTTGATGCCCTCGGCAGAAAAGTAAAATCATCTACGCTTACTTCCAATCAAAGCACTTTTAAGCTTTCAGTGGCAGAACTTCCGGCAGGAGTTTATTTGGTGGCTGTGGAGAGTAAAGGCAAGTGGTGGAGGGAGAAGTTGGTGAAGGAGTAGGAATCACTACAGCAATCTTCATTCTTCTCAACTCAAAATTCCAGCATCACAACTCGGCGCTGATGGTTTGTATTTCTACACACTGAAATTGAATGATGAGAAACTTTTTGCAGGGAAGTTTTTGATTCAGCGATAGACCCCGCAGACGCGCCACGGTTTCAAACCTTTCAAACCGTGCCAAGCCTTTATTAAATTTACTCCGTGCCTTCGCAATCGCAACGCCAACTCGCTGCCATCATGTTCACCGATATGGTGGGATATACAGCGTTGATGCAGCAGAACGAACAGCTCGCCATTCAGAAAAGAGACCGCTCAAAAAAAATTTTCGAAGATGCCTTAGCGAAGCACGATGGGAAACTTCTTCAATACTACGGAGATGGAACCATGAGTATTTTCTCCAGTGCCGTGAATGCCGTTCTCAGCGCGATAGAAATGCAAACACTTTTTCTTACGGAACCGAAAGTGGACGTTCGCATCGGATTACACATCGGCGACGTAATGTTCGATGACAACGGAATTTATGGTGACAGCGTGAATGTTGCTTCACGCATTGAATCACTTGCAGCTCCCGGCGGCGTTTTCATTTCCGAAAAACTGTTTGATGAGGTAAAAAACAACGAGGGCATCTCAACAAAATCTCTTGGCTACTTTGAATTGAAAAATGTGAAGCTGCCAATGCAGGTATATGCGATCACTAACCCCGGCATTGTAATT
>DASRAJ010000092.1:0-49499 GCA_035638255.1 Chitinophagales bacterium | reverse complement strand
TCACTGATGGAAAAAATATTTTTATCATCATGTTTGTAAACTCTAAATGTTTCGCTGTCAGGATTAAAGGTAATCATTCCTCCATCCCAGCTTCCCATGTAAATAGTTCCGTGTGAGTCCTCAAATAAACTTGTAAGGGTGTTGGTGCTGATAGAGTTTTCACTCTCGTTTTTTTTGAATGAATGGAATTTGCCGCTCTCAGGATTAAATGAATTGAATCCACCTCCCCATGTAGTACACCAGAACCTTCCTCTACTATCCTCAATAATTCCATTTACCGATTGTGCGCTTATTGTTGATGAATCACGCGGGTCATACTGATACCACTTTGTTTCTTGCATAACAGGATTATAACATGCCAAACCTTTGATGGTCGAAAACCATATATTTTTCTTACTGTCCTCACGTATCTGCCACACCCGGTTATTTTCTAAAATATTCTTTCCATTAACCATTAGGCGCAGATGACTAAACTTTTCAAAATTATTATCCACTATATCAACTCCGGTTGAACCTACATAAAACACTCCGCGGCTGTCGCGAAAAAATGAAAATACATAATTGTCGCCAACAGAATTTTTGTCGGCAGGGTCATGTTGATAATGCTGAAACTTTTTGGACTTCGTATCTGCCATGAACACACCCTTATCAGTTCCGAACCAGAGCGCACCGCTTTTATCTTCGCAAAATGATGTTAAGCCTAAGATGTTTTCCGCGCCAAAAGAATTGAAATGAAAAAATTTTTCCTGCTCCTTGTCGTAATAATCAATGCCGCCATCATTCGATGCAGCCCAAAGATTATTTTTGCTGTCCTCAAATACGTAAAGTAGTGCGTTGCCTCCATTTGCAAAAGGCAGTTGTTGCGGATGCAGATGCTCAGTAATTTTTTTTGCTCTCGTATTGTAGCACATTATTCCGTTGTCGCTGCTGTTAATCCATATATTGCCGTTGCGCCCACGGCTCACTCCGTAAATTCCGGAGCTGGCATCGCTTGTCATGGCTTTCTTTGTGCCATAATCAAAATGCCTCATTACTTTTCCGGTAGCAGGATTAAAATAATCAACACCCGGAGATGCAGTGGCTATCCAGAGATTTCCATCTTCATCGCTGCAAGCGCTTATAACAAAATTATTGCTGATGGTAGTTGAGTCTCCGTTGCGATGTTTGAAATGAGAAAATTTCCCGGAGCGCGTATCGAGCTTATCCAACCCATTGTATGTTGGAATCCATACCACACCATTGGTGCCGGTAACCGTCCCGAAATTCTGGTCATCGCTCAAAGAATTAGTATCGGAAGGAATGTGATTGTAAAAAATAAATTTTTCAGTAACGGGATTGAAAGAATAAACTCCCGCGCCACTGTTGTTAATCCAGATGGTGCCGCTACTGTCCTGCGTCATTGGAGTGAACCAACCCGGACGGATGTAATCTGTGTGCTCAGGACTGTAACGGTAGGTTTTAAAAGTGTTTCCGTCATACCTGTCCAGTCCGGTCCAGGTGAGAAACCACATAAACCCTTTTTGGTCCTGCAGAATTCCGTAAACACTATTGTTTGAAAGCCCCTCCCCGGTGGTGATTTGCTGAATATATTTTTGATGAAAGGGAAACTCCTGTGCTCTGAGGAACACGACGGAAAAAAGAAATATCGGAAACAGAATGAAGACGGCATCCCTGCTTTTCATACTGCAAAGGAAAACAGAATAAGTGTTTTCAACAGCCCCCTTAAATAAGGGGTTTTGCAAAAATAAAATCACCCTGTTTCAGCTATTGACGCGACTTGCTATTCGGATCACCTTTGTCCCGTCAAAAAAATTTTCTCGCATCTAAAAACAAAAATCAAAATGAAAAACTTTTTTACACTAATGACCTTGCTTGCAATTTGCAGCACGTCATTACAAGCACAATGGGTGAGCAAAGCCAGCGGCTTTTCAACACCTCAAAGAGGAATTAACGAATTGATTGCAGTCAACAGCAATGTTGCTTGGGCAGCGGATTATGATGCAGTTAATCCAATAAGTGCGCCCATCACTGAATTTACAATAACAACAGATGGCGGCAAACACTGGATGGCAGGAAGTATCAGTGAATTTCCTGATTATTATTTGTTAGGTATTGCACCTTTGAGTGCCACACTTTGTTATGCGAGCATCTCGAATTTAGACAACGGCAACGCAAAAGTTGTGAAGACAAGCGATGGAGGAGCAACCTGGACGGCACAACTGAATTATGATTTCCTGCCAGGAAATTTCAACTTCTTCTCTGACATTTATTTCTTCAATGCAAATGAAGGACTCGCCTATGGTGACCAGAGCGATGGTTACTTTACCATTTTTACTACCAGCGATGGCGGCAATAATTGGACGAGAGTACCCCAAGCAAACATGCCTGCTTCAATTGCTCCTGATGAAGCAAGTTATACTTTATCTGCGGAGGGAATAGGCAATACGTTCTGGACAGTAAGTACAGCCGGACGAATTTGGAAAACCACCGACAAAGGATTGCATTGGAATGCCTATCAATCTTCCGAAACATCAATAGATTTCAGCAATTTGAAAATGCGTGATGCCCAGCATGGCTTATGGGGAGTGCATGATGAATTGTACAGAACAAATGATGGAGGTATTACCTGGAATGAAATAACTCCAACAGGCAATTGGTTTACTGATGACCTTGCTTATGTTCCCGGAACAGCAGCTACATTCGTAAGCACAGGCGGAAATGATTTTACGGGTTATGGCGTGCTTCATGGAACCGGTTCCTCATATAGTCTTGATGATGGTGATACATGGATTACTTTAGATACAGGTGTTGAGCATCTTTCGCTTGCAATGGTAAATTCATTCACCGGCTTTACGGGTGGTATAAATACCAATAGTTCGATAGGCGGAATTTATGTGTACAACGGACCGGCACTCGGTTATGCATGTGAAAATAACAAGACAAAAATTTGCTACCACGGTCAATCACTATGTGTTGCTCACGGTGCAATCAAGAGTCTCCTGAATCATGGAGGTACTCTCGGAGATTGCGATGGAGAAAAGGTTTCACAAACTCAGGAAGGAAATGCGATGACAGTTTCTCCGAATCCAATGAGTGAGTTGTCGGTGATCAATTTTGACCTGGCAGCGGAGGAGAATGTACTACTGCAAATTTTTGATGTGAGTGGAAGATTGATTGCAACACTTGCTGATGAAGCCATGAGCGCAGGTGATCATAATCTGCAATGGAATGCAGCCGATGTAAACTCAGGCATTTATTTTTTGAAAATGGAAGCAGGAGAATATTCTGCCACAGAAAAAATTTCAATAATCAAATAATTTAAAAACAAAAAAAAATGAAAAATCAAACAACAAAAAAGTGCGGTGTCAGCACTATAATCACTGACAAAATTAACATGAAAAAAGTAATTTTTGCCTCATCACCAAAATGGTTAATGATCGCTATCATTTTTAATTTAATGGCAACTTCCTGTCAGAAAGAAATTTCAAACACTCCGCAAAAGCAGGAAGAATTATCTTCTGCAGCATTCGCTAAAAATGGAAAAGTTAGTTCCGAAATGGTCTTGATCTGGAATGAAGCAGGTACGCAAGTTATTGCTAATATGACGCCTCTTACCGGCAGTGGTCCTCTTCCACCCATGCCCGAATCAAGAATATATGCTATGATCAATGTGGCCATGCACGATGCATTAAATAATATTGTGCCGAAGTACCAAACCTATGCATTGAATAATGCGAGAGATAAAGATGCCGATCCGGATGCAGCAGTGGCACAGGCGGCACATGATGTTATTGTTGCGCAGTTGCCACCGCAACAGGGATTTGCTGATAGTTTATTAAACACTTCTCTTGCATCCATTGCTGATGGTGAAGCAAAAACAAAAGGTATTGCCTTAGGTAAAGCAGCGGCAGCAGCAATCCTGCTTAAAAGAACAAATGACGGATCGGACAATGCACAAATCCCGTACACGCAGGGAACTTTGCCGGGAGAATATAGATCAACACCGCCATTTGATGGACCTCCGTTCAATGGCTTTGTCGCTGTGCCTGGATGGGGAAATATAACACCGTTTTGCCTGACAAGCGGCTCACAATTTCGCCCCGTTCCTCCTTATGCCATTAACAGTCCTGAATATACCAATGATTATAATGATGTAAAAAATTTAGGCGCAGCAGTTGGCAGTACAAGAACAGCAGATCAAACTGAGATCGCCATATTCTGGCTTGAAAATGCACCGTTGTCATTTAACCGCATTGCCCGTACAATGATTGCAACGCACAATCTCGATGCATGGAAGAGTGCAAGATTGCTGGCGCTGCTTCAACTTGCAGAAGCTGATGCAAACATCGCCTGCTTTGAAGCAAAATTTTATTATAACTACTGGCGCCCGATCACTGCCATTAGTTTAGGGGATGCAGATGGCAATGCTAATACAGTTGGAGATGCTTCATGGGATGTGCTTGCACCGCCTACACCGCCTGTCCCTGATTATCCGTCCAATCATTCTACCAATGGTGGCGCTGGTGCAGAAATCCTGAGAGATTTTTTTGGTACAGATAATATCAATTATTCTCAAACGAGCAGTTCGTTGCCTGGTGTTACAAGAAACCTCAACAGTTTTTCACAGGCAGCTTTGGAAAATGCTTTATCACGGGTGTATGTGGGTTATCATTTTCGTAATGCATGTATGAAGGGTGTGGATCAGGGAAACAAAGTAGGTCAATATGTTTTTGAAAATTATTTGAAAGAGAATTAAAAAACGGAAATGAGAAATCAATGCATAGAGTTATTTGATTTTCTCTTCCATTGTTTTTGTTCTTGTACATAAAAATGAATCGACATGAAAAAGATCATTCAATCAGAAAATGTTTCACTGAATGTTTTTGATGCAAGCGGAAGATTGGTTTCAACTCTTGCCAATAAAGTTTTTAATGCAGGAGAAAATGAATTGGTGTGGAATGCTGCTGATGTAAATGCAGGATTATATTTTCTGAAAATGGAATCCGAAAATTATTCGGAAACGATAAAGTTATCTTTGGTGAAATAATAATTTGAAGTTAGAAGTCATCCCGAAATTTCAGGATGACTTCTGGCATCTTATTAATAAAAAACAATTCTGTAACTCATACTATTATGAAAAAACAACTGTCCCTTATTATTATGCTTATGCTGGTAAGCACCCTACAAACCATAGCACAATCACCTAATTGGGTATGGGCAAAAAGTGCGGGGGGAACAAATCCGGAATGGGCAACTACAATGACCACCGACCCATCCGGAAATGTTTACCTGGTTGGAAATTTTCAAAGTGACTCTATAACTTTTGGTTCCACAACTTTGTTTTCGTCAAATTATCTGGGGATATTTCTTGTGAAATATGACGGAAGCGGCAATGTGCTTTGGGCTGCCGATGCCGTGGCATTTGATAATGTAGGGGTAACTTCGGTTACTACTGATCTTATCGGAAATATTTATATAGCAGGATATTTTAATGATACTATTATTTTCGGATCTTTTACCTTAACTAATGAGGGAATGTTCATTGCGAAATATGATAGCAATGGTAATGTTCTTTGGGCGAAAAGTTCAGATGGGAGTGATAGTTATATAAACGGTGCGAATTCAATTACGACCGATGCGGCAGGATTTGTTTATGTGGCTGGATTTTATAATGGCAGCTTCATCACTTTTGGTTCAATAACGTTGAACAATCCTAACGGCTTTGGTTTCTCATCAGATATGTTTCTTGTTAAATACGACCAAACAGGTAATGTGTTATGGGCAACCAGCGCCGGAGGAATTTCTGATGATGGAACAAACTCTGTTGCCACTGATCTTAATGGAAATATTTATGTATCGGGTTGGTTCAATTATAGTATCACTTTTGGAGCTACGACTCTTTTCAGTGTTAACACTTCCTGGAAGGACATATTTCTTGTGAAATACGATGCCTCCGGAAATCCTGTTTGGGCTTTAGGAGCAGGCGGTGGGGATTGGGAAGAGGCTTATTCTGTTATCACTGATGTATCTGGCAATATTTATATGGCTGGACAATTTTATAGCGATTCAATTTCTTTTAACTCTGTGACCTTGTTAAATGATGGCTATTATGATCTGTTTCTTACCAAATTTGATTCTAACGGTAATGTGATTTGGGTAAAAAGTGACGGAGGAAGCGGTGGCGGCAGTGCCGGTTCTATCATTTCAGATGCTTCTTCGAATATTTATATGGCAGGAAGCTTTGGCGACTCTACCATCATATTTGGCTCAGACACTCTGATGAATGTAAGTTCATCTGCATTTGGAGCCTTATATACTGATGGGTTTCTTGCAAAATACGATTCAGCAGGAAATGTTCTTTGGGCAAAGTCCGCAGGGGCACTTTATCATGATGGGATGATCGTGACTGCAGATGTTTCCGGAAATATTTATGTGGGAGGAAACTTTGATGGTCCTGAAATAATATTTGATACTGATACTTTAATTAATCATGGATGGAATGATGTTTTCATTGCTAAATTGGATACTGCTTCATTTACGAGTATTAATTCATTTGAAATTTTCGGCAAAGAGATTTCCATTTTTCCAAATCCCTTTTACAACAGTGCAACCATTTCATTTTCTCTTCCTCAATCTGAAAAAGTTTCTGTTAAGATTTTTGATATGACAGGACGAATTGTGAAAACACTCGCTGATGTGGAAATGCAGGAAGGCGCACAGCAAATAAATTGGAATGCAACGGATGAAAAAGGAAATGCAGTTGATGCGGGAATTTATTTTTTGAAGCTTGATATTGGAAATTATTCGGAAACCAAAAAATTATTGGTGGTAAAATAAATGATGTCCGGAGGTTGTCCCGATAACTATGGGGATGATTTCCGGTTTCTGATTTCTGATTTCTGATTTCTTCAATGATTAAACAAGAAACCATGAAAAAAAACACCACGCCTGCAATTTCAATCAGCAGAAAATTCTTTAAATAAAAAATTAATTGTCGCGAAATGGTTTTCGATCGTTTTAGAAATTTAAATCAAATCAAAATTTAATAAAAATGAAAACAAAAATTCTGTTCGTTCTCAGTTTATCTGCCTGTTTAATTTCTGAAAAAAATTTTGCACAAAGCCCCGGTTGGTCATGGGCAAAAGGCATTGGTGGAAATGGTGACGACTTCCCCGATGCAATAGCAACCGATGCTTCCGGAAATGTTTACATGGCCGGAGAATTTAAGAGTGCTACAATGGTTATTGGTTCCACCATCTTAACAAATCAGGGAGGTCCTGACATGTTTATTGCAAAATATGATAGCATGGGCAACGCATTGTGGGCAAAAAGTGCCGGAGGATGGTATTATGATTTTATAAGTTCCCTGGCTTGCGACGGTTTGGGAAATATTTATGCCGCGGGAACATTTGCAAGCCCTTCGATCACCTTTGGTTCTTTTACCTTGGTGAATCAGGGAAGCTCAAATGCTTTCCTGGTAAAATATGACAGCACCGGAAATGTAATTTGGGCTGTAAGTCAGGCAAGCGTTGATGAGGACCAAGGAAGTTCTGTTTGCATAGATGCTTTCGGCAATATTTATGTTGGAGGCTGGACGGGAAGCGCTCAGGGTGGTTATGACATATTTATTCTGAAATATGATTCAGCGGGAAACCAGTTATGGTCTAAAAGCGGCACAGGCAATAGTTGGGATTATGCCACTTCAATTGCAGCCGATGGCTCCGGTAATATATACCTGGCGGGTGATTTCTATAGTAATTCCCTTTCATTTGGCCCTTTAGTTTTGATAAATAGTAATGTTAATGGCTACGCGGCATTTATAGTAAAGCTGGATAGCAGCGGAACTGCATTATGGGGTAAAGCATTAGCGGGAAGCTCTGATGTGTATGGAAACAGTGTTACAACAGACACGAATGGTAATGCATATATAGTGGGACAATTTTTTGACTCTTTTATTGTATGGGGTCAGGATACTTTAACGGACACTATTGGGGTTGGGGGGTCAGTGTTCATTGCAAAATATGATAGCATGGGAAATGAACTTTGGGCTCAAGGTACAATGGAAAGTTATGCACAGGCTTACTCGGCAGCTACAGATATGGCAGGCAATGTCTATGTATCCGGTGATTGTGAAGGAGATTCAATACTCTTTGGTAATGTCTGGCTATATTTAGATACATATGAAGGAAACTTGTTCATCGTAAAGTATGATGCAAACGGGAACGCTTTGTGGGCAATTAACGCAGTCGATAGTTCTTATACTCCTTATTGGGGCCAATTCGCCCATGTAGCCGTAGCTGCTTCAGGCTCTGTTTATGCAACCGGAGAATTTGCAGGTACCATCAAATTCGCATCCTCCGTATTGATTAACAGTGGTGGTTGGTGTGGTAATCACGTTTGTGACGATATTTTTCTCGCCAAGCTATTATCATCTTCCACTGTCAGTGTTGAGTCCTTTACCAATAGTACGCCCTTTACCATTTATCCCAATCCTTCTTCTGGACATTTTAATATTCGCAGTTCATCGGTAATAGATAAAATTGAAATAAGAAATATGCTTGGAGAAACTATTTTTTCTAAAAAAATAAACGTAACGGAAGAAACAGTTAATCTTACACTACCCTCAGGATTTTATTTGCTGCAAATTACGGAAGGTAAAAAGCAATATCTCCACAAACTAATCATACAGTAATAATTAAATACATGGGTACCGACATATATAATCTGACATCAGCGGGAAATGAAGATATTTATTTGGTTAAAACTGATTCGCTTGGCAACAGCGCCTGCAACGAAAGCAATCCGGCAACACTCATCTATTCATCTTTTATATCTGTAACACAACAGCCGGATTCTGTCAGTGCTCATGTCCCAACGGACATTCCTGTTATTACAACAATTGGTGGCGGAGGTATTGAAACAACTCTTTGCATTGCTACAGGAACGGATGAGGTACGTGCAAATACACCCAATAATGATGTCTCAATTTTTCCAAATCCTTTTTCAAATTCCACTACCATTTCATTTTCTCTTTCTCAAGTACAAAATGTATCTCTGAAAATTTATGATGTGACGGGAAGATTAGTAAAGACCCTTATAGATGGAATATTTGAAGAAGGAGAAAATAAAATTGAATGGAAAGCAACGGATGAAAATGCTGGAATCTATTTTTTGAAAATGGAGACGGAAAGTCATTCGGAAACAATGAAGGTATCTTTAATGAAATAATAATTGAAGTCGGAAGTCATCCCGATAACTATTGGGATGACTTCCGGTTTCTGATTTCTTATTTCTTTTACTATGATTAAACAAGAACCCATGAAAAAAACCACCATGTTTGGTGATTTTAGTGATTGAAATATTTTGATTTTGCAGGCGCAAAGTCTGCGGCAGGACAACGTTCGCGCGAATACCGTTAGCCTTTAAGTGTAGCGTTAGAGAGCGCTAACATAATCATTTATCGGTCGTTGACTCACTGATCGAAATCGCCGGTCTCACCTGATGGCGAATGTCAGAGAGATAAATGTGTAGCCTTCACGTGCCATGCACAACTTTATCATTCATTTCCCTCCACTCTAAACAATCCTCCCTTTAATCGCCTTCGCCACTGCTTCACCTTTAGAATGCACCTGAAGTTTTTTATAGATGCTTCGAATATGATTATTCACAGTCTCAATACTAATGAAGCAATTCTCTGCAATCATCTTGTAACTCATTCCTTCAACCAGGCAAGAAAGGATTTCTTTTT
This sequence comes from Chitinophagales bacterium, assembly GCA_035638255.1. Lineage (GTDB taxonomy): Bacteria > Bacteroidota > Bacteroidia > Chitinophagales > UBA10324 > DASRAJ01. The sequence continues at coordinate 39,751 of DASRAJ010000092.1, read as the reverse complement.
CGCGCGATGTAAGTTCTTCCGACTGACTCTTTACGGAAGTGTTTTGTGACTTGAACATCTTCAAAACCTTACTTGCAATGCTCGGTGTCATTGGGGCGCCGCCTTCGTGTACTTCCTGGATGGCTTCGAGAATTCGTGAGGGAGATGTGTTCTTCAAAATGTAGCCTTCAGCCCCATTACAGATGGAGGCAAAAACTTTTTCATCTTCTTCGAAAATGGTTTCCATCAGAATTTTTACTTCAGGAAAATTTTCTTTGATCTCGAGTACGGCGTCGATGCCGCTCATGCAGGCATTTCAATGTCCATGAGCGCAACATCCGGTTTTGATTTGCGGATATCATCGAGCAGCTCATTGCAATTGGGAAAAGCGCCGACACAAATAAACCCGGACGAACCATTGATCAGTTGAAACAAACTGTCGCGAAGATTTTTGTTGTCTTCGAAAATGGAAACGCGAATGTTCATGACGAAAAATTTTTCAGAAGCGTTAATTGAATGAGTGTTCCTTCGCCCGCAGATGGAACGTATGTAGTCGAGGTGATAGTCGCCGGTCAGGTATATACCAGTCAGATTAGTTATCAGAAGTAATAGTATCCCGGTGAAGTCGAGTCAGTTCGGATTTGTAACCCGGACTTTTGAGTCATCAAATTTTAATCTGATTTCTTAACGGATCGAGATTACAAATCCTCTGTTGGCGCACTCGTGTCGCGTATGCCTTTTACGAAATAAACACTCCGGTTGAAGTGTACAGCTATAAATAGTCACACTATCCTCCCTTTGATCGCCTTCGCCACTGCTTCACCTTTCGAGTGCACCTGCAGCTTCTCATAAATTTTTTTTATGTGCCCGCGCACCGTTTCAATACTGATGAAGCAAGTATCGGCGATCATCTTGTAGCTCATCCCTTCAACCAACAATTTCAGAACTTCTTTCTCGCGCGTTGAAAGGTTGAATGATTCGTCTTTCGTTGCGAGTTCATTTTTAAATATTCGCAAGACTTTTCTGGCGATAGCCGGCGTCATGGGAGCGCCTCCCTCAAACACTTCTGTTATCGCGTGCAGAATTTCTTTCGGGGGTGTGCTTTTGAGAATGTATCCTTCTGCGCCGTTGCAGATTGAAGCAAACACTTTGTCATCGTCTTCAAAAATTGTTTCCATCAGAATTTTTATTTCAGGAAATTTTTTCTTGATCAGCCCGACCGCATCAATGCCACTCATTACCGGCATTTCAATGTCCATCAGGATTACATCAGGTTGGGTGTCTTCAATATTCTGAAGGACATTTTCGCAATTAGCAAATGCACCGGCACATGTAAATCCTTCACCGCTGTCAACAAGGTCGAAAAGGCTTTGCCGCAGTTGCGTATTGTCCTCGAAGATCACGACTCTGATGCTCTTCATAACTTCAGGCTTAGTTCGATGCTCGTACCGTTTCCTGGAGAAGATTCAATGAACAAACTCGCGTTGATTTCCTGTGCCCTTCTTTTCATGTTGATCAAACCGTTTCCATTATAAGACAATGAACTATCAAAGCCGACACCATTATCGCGGACAATGAAAGTCACATTTTGATTTCCCTGCGAGACGAGAACTGATGCGCGCGTTGCATTGGAATACTTCACCAGGTTGTTCAGTGCTTCCTTAAAGATCAGGTAAAAGTTTCTTCTTTTCTCCATTGGAAGAGTGATCTCATTTAAGCTTTCGTCTGACTTGAAAGAGCACTCGATCTTTTTTGCAGAAAGCAGATTGTGTGCGAGTGAGCTCATTCGAAAAATGATCTTGTCGAAAGTATCATTCTCAGGATTGATCGTCCATACAATATCACTCATTGATTCGATAATTTTTCTGGAGCTTTCTCCGATCATGTTCAATGCGCGATCTTGCTTGGAAGGATCTCGCGCCACTTCGCTGTAAACTGAAATGCTGTTCAATGTAGAACCAATGTCATCGTGTAAGTCAGCGGCGATCTTGTTTCTGATTCTTTGCAGCAGAAGAATTTGTCCGATGCGGTAACGATAGAAACCATACACAGCAGAGAGTAATGCAAGCCCAACAAGAATTTTGAACCATGTGGTTTGCCAGAACGGAGGAGTAATCGTGATCTTCAATTCAGTTGGAGTTTCATTCCACACTCCATCGTTGTTACTAGCTTTCACTTTGAAAACATATTCGCCGGGATTAAGGTTGGTGTAGGTTGCAAATCGTTTTGAGGCATCAGTATAAATCCAATCATGATCCAATCCTTCGAGCTTGTATGCGTACTGATTTTTCTCAGGATGAATAAAATTCAGCGAAGCGAATGTGAGTGAAAACGTGTTCTGTTTGTAGTTGAGCAAAAGTTCCCTGGTGAATTCAATGGTTGATTTCAGAATGCTGTTCGAATCATTCACACTTACAATCTTGTTCATCAAACTAAGGTCAGTGATATAAACCGGCGGAATAAAATCATTGTCTTTTAAATCATCCGGATTAAAATAAATTAATCCGCCTCCTTGGGTTCCGAAGTACAGCGTTCCATCCGGACCACACACAGCCGAGTTGTTGCTGCAGATATTAGAAGATAAACCATCACTTACATTATAATTGCGGAAATCTATTTTGAAAGAGTCAGCAAAAGGATTATCCGGCGGGCGAAACTCACTGATTCCTCCATGAGTTCCCAACCAATAATTGCCTCTTTTATCTTCGGTAATACTTGCAACAAAGTTCTGCGGCAATCCATCAGCAGTGGTGAATGATCTGAACTTACCGGTAGCTGGATTGAAGACACCAAGTCCGGCATTCAGAGTACCAAACCAGATAAGTTCATTTTTCCCATCATGAAAAACTGTTGCCGTTTCAGAACTGACAGTAGATGGGTTTTTTGCGTCATGATGATATATCGTGAAAGTCTCACTGTCGGGATTGAAAGTAATGAAACCATTTTCCCGCCGGCTCAAATAGATAATACCTTTTGAATCTCTGAAGATGGTTTCAAAATAATCATTGCTACTGAACAATGCCTCGTCTTCTATCTTGAATTTGTTCAGGCTTTTTTTCAAGGTGTCAATTTCATATAGACCATTGAGAATATTGGCGGCCCAATATCTTCCTTTCAAATCCTCGACAACTCCTGAGAACCATTCTTCAGTGACCGGATCCGGATGATGAAATTCATATTGCTGAGTTCTTCGTGTTGATGGATTGTAAGAGACGATGCCGAAATCTCCTGTCAGCCAAAAGTTCCCTTTGCTGTCTTTGTAAATTGATTCAGGAGGAACATGTTGTCCATAAATTGTAGTTGGCAGTGACGGAAATATTTTGGCTGTGTTTCCTGTGAATATATTTACGGCATTATCATAAAAGGATGATGGCTCGCGATTCAGCTTCTGAATATCCATAACACAATTTTCAGGAAGCGAAAATGACACATTGTAGTACTCGTTGTGATGGTAGAACTGCTTCTGCTTTGTATCAATCGTAAGCAATCCGTTTTGTGTGCCAAGCCAAATGGTGCCGCCTTTATCTTCAAAAAAGTCAGAAGTGTAATTCACGAACGATGCCATCTGCCTGTCTATTCTGTAATAATAAAATTTTTCAACAGCGCGGTCATAATAGATCAGATCGTTGAGATCATTCATCGTCCACAGATTACCGTTGTGATCTTCGAGGACGGGATAAAAGCCATTTACGTGAAGAGAATTATTGCAATCAAATTCGGTTTTGATATGGATGAATTGTTCAGTGAGAATATTGAAACCGTAGATGCCATTGTCATTGCTTCCAATCCATATAACATTTCCGTTGATGCGAGTCACATTCAATGACGGATTGCCACCCCAGCGGTATTCAGATTTCGGAAATGGAAAGTCAAAATGTTTCAGCACTTTTCCTGATTTTGTGCTGAAACAATCTATGCCGAGCTTCTTGTTGATGAGAAATAAGTTTGCCTTCTCTGCGCTATTATTTTTTTCATCCAGCACTATGCAAAAGATTTCATCATCACTCAGTGTTACAGAGTCGCCATCTCGATGTACAAAGTGTGTAAACGTTTTTGCACCGGGCCCATATTTGTCAAGCCCACCGACAGTTCCTATCCAGATAGTGCCGTCACTTTCTGAAGCAAGTGCCCAGGTGTAGTCATTAGTGAGAGAGTTGGAATTACCTGGTTGGTGCAGGTAATGCGTAAATTTTTCACGCAACAAATCGAATGAATACAACCCTTTCACTGCGCTGCCAATCCACAATGTTCCATTCTTGCCTTCTTTCATTCCCCAGTAAGATCCTGGCACGAGAGCATCGGGGTCTTTCGGATCGTAAGACCATGAACGGAAAGTATATCCATCATAGCGATTCAGTGCATTGTCAGTCATAAACCACATGAAGCCATGACTGTCCTGCATGATCATGTCGACCTCTCGTCCATTGAGCCCTTGTTCTGAGTTGATGAATTGCACGTTGTGAAATGGAAATGAGTTCTGAGCAGTGTCGCTCTCACTGAAAAGTGTTAGCGAAATGAAACTCAAAGTCAGCTTAAAGATTCTTGATGAAAGAAACCCTCTCATGCTAATACAAAAGTATCTCTCTCGAATTTTGAATGCAACCCCATAAACATGTCGTAGATGAAGAGAAGAAACACATCATTGTGGTATTGACGATGGGGTATTGCTGACTGCACCTTTGCGGTAAGAAATTTTTCTCCTCACTAAATCATCAACAAAATGTTGAACTCAACTAAAAAATCATCCCGGGTACCCGGGAGTGAAATCCCGACACAGTCGGGGAAAACGACATTGACAAAAAAGATCTACACTTTCATTCTGATCGCTGTCGGAATGTTTTCTTTTTCTGTTGCGCGTGCACAATGCTCTATATGCGTGCCGTCATGGCCCACCCCAACCTGCCCTTCAGGTGAGGTATGGGCCTCACGATGGATTGAAGGATGCCAGGTTGAATGCGCTTGTGTGAACGAGCATCAGGTGAAGCAATGGAGAAAGAAGGGTTGCGGAAACCATTCTTGCGGTTGTGGCTGTGCGGGCCGAATCGCAAATGAAGAAGATGAGGCAACCGGTTTAGAAATTGCTCCCAACCCTGTTTCAGGTTCTGCTACTATTTCATTCTATCTGCTGCAGCAGGAAAATATCTCCATCAGAATTTTGGATATGGCAGGAAGATGCATAGCAGTCGTTGCGAATGCTTCTCTCGACAAAGGTGACCACGAAATTGAATGGACAGCAGGTAACGACGTACTTGCAGGTGTTTATTTATTAAGAATTGAAGTAGGAAGTTTTTCAAAGACAGAACTCATCTCAATAGTAAGATAATGGTACAGGAAAGGATGGTTTGAAAAGATGTTGCTAAACCTTTTAAACGTAATGTCATGAAAAAACAATTACAAATTCTGTCTCTTATCCTATTCTCTTCCTGTATAACGAATGCTCAAATTACATTTCAAAAAACCTATGATGGAGAAGGAGATGAATGGGGGACGCTTATTTGTTCAACGACTAATGGTGGATACTTTGTTACGGGATCTACCACCAGCTTAGGTTCCGGTGATTGGAACGTCTACGTAATTAAGTTGGATTTGCATGGAGATGTGATTTGGAGTGAGACAATTAATGTACTGCAAAGCGAGTATGAAGTTGGTGAGGTCGCGCGTCAAACTTCTGATGGCGGCTACATCCTACTGGGAAGAAGTTACGTCTGTCTCCCGGGATCAAATGGAGATGATATTCTATTGGTTAAGCTTGACAGCAGCGGCGATGTTGAGTGGTCACATTGTTACGGTTACGCTTCTCATTCGGAGGGCAGTATGGACGTATTTCTGTCTTCGGATGGGGGTTACGTGATAACAGCCTACAGTTATTTGCCCGGCACAGGTGCTGATGTTCATATCATAAAAACAGATTCAAACGGAACAGTGATTTGGTCAAAAGTGTATGGAGGAACAAAAGATGACATTCCTTATTCACTTACAGAAACGGCAAATGGAGGATTCGTTTTTTGCGGATGGACTTACAGCTTCGACTCGTTTTATTTTGAACAGAAAGATATCTGGCTGACGAAAATTGACGAGAATGGTGAACTTATTTGGTCGAAAAAGTACGGATATGGATTAGAGTGGGCTCAATCATTTCTTCAAACTACAGACGGTGGTTTTATCATTGCCGGAGGAGGAACAAACTCGTCAACAGCAGGAGAAGATGACATTTTTGTTTTACGGACAGACAGTGATGGGAATGTACTTTGGGCAAAGACTTATGGCGACACCAGCTGCGACGAGGCATGGGGAATTGCTTACACGGGCGATGGATATATCATTAGCGGAGAAAAAGGTTGTTATCCTGCAAATGATTACAACATGTACCTGGTAAAAATTTCGGACGGTGGTGAATTGCTCTGGGCAAAAACCTTTGGGAGTAACCAGGCAGATCGTGGCGGCAGAGTACTTTATTCTACAGACGGTGGCTTCTTACTTTCAGGATACCGATACGGTTATGACTCAACCATGTCCGATTTATATTTGATAAAAACTGACAGTTACGGAAACAGTGGTTGCTATGAAAATGATGTTATACTTACCGTTGATAGCCCTGCGGTGATTGTAATATCTGTTGTCCCTGCTGTTTCGTCAGGTAGCAATACTGAGTCAGATCCTGATTTAAGTATTGGAAGCGGTGCAGCGGAGACAACACTTTGTCTTGCAACCGGAATAAATAAAACAGTTATCAATTCGGATTCAATCCTAATTTTCCCCAATCCTTCTTCCGGCGAAGTCACGATTTCACTTTCGAAAAATCATTTCACTCAAATCATGATCAGTGATCTCTTGGGGAAGGCGGTGAGGCAATTTTCTTCGCCTTATTTTCAAAAAGAAATGACCATTTCACTTGCTGATTTAGCGAAAGGAATTTATTTTTTGCAATTGATATCTGATGAAGGAATCCCCGTGAGGAAAATCATCAAAGAATGAAAATTCAATTCCAAATTATACTCACACAATTTTTCCTTTAATCGCCTTCGCTACTGCCTCGCCTTTGGAATGCACCTGCAGTTTCCTGTAGATATTTTTTACGTGCGTACTGATGGTATCTATACTAACAAAGCATCTGTCAGCAATCAGCTTGTAACTCATTCCATCCACTAATAATTTTAAGACTTCTAATTCACGGTCGGTAAGATTGTAGGATTCGTCTTTAGAATAGGAGGCCCCTGATTTAAACATCGCCAGCACTTTGCTTGCAATGCTTGGTGTCATGGGTGCTCCTCCCTCATGAATTTCTTTGATGGATTCAAGGATTTGTGAAGGCGGGGTATTTTTCAAAATATATCCTTCAGCTCCGTTGCATATTGAATGAAACACTTTATCATCGTCTTCAAAAATTGTTTCCATCAGAATTTTTATTTCCGGGAATTGAAGCTTCAATAATTTTACTGCTTCAATTCCATCCATGCCGGGCATTTCAATGTCCATCAATACCACATCGGGCTTTGTGTCGAGGATATTTTTAATGAGGTTGTCGCAGTTGCCGAATGCTCCGGCACATTCAAAACCATCACTTCCATTGATTAATGTGGTGAGACCGCGCCTGAGATTGGTGTTGTCTTCAAAGATTACAACTTTTATATTATTCATGCTTTCTGGTTTAATTCTATTTGCGTTTGCTTTATTTGATTCTATTTTAATTGAGGTAGGCGAGAAGGCCAACCCCGGACAAAAAAACCGAGGGTCATTCAAATGTCTTTATTGGAAAAACTGTCGTAAACATTATTCCAACCACTTCATCAGACTTCATCCGGGGAAGTTTTAAATCGCCCATTTTATCTTCTTGTATTATGTAAATTTCTTTATCCTTAAATTGCGGAAATTTTTTTCGTAAATAAAATATAATTTTTTCCGCTCTTTTAAACCCAATTTTGCTTTTATTCTGTTCACAACTATTTTGCTGAATTGAAATAGCCAATACAACCTTTTGACTTTCACTTTCGGTATAGAATGCTTCAATAAATTTATCCAAACTATCTATACATCTTTGACTTGGTTTGGAACTATTGCATGGATAATAAATTAAACCAACATTAAAGCCAAGGTTTTTCTGGGCAGTCGCTAATTCCGCCAGAGAAAAGCAAAGTATCAATAAGGTTAATTTCATTTGTGTATTCTATTTACCCTTTCGATTATTTCTTCTTTTGTATAAGGTTGCTTTGGCGAGGCGTCAACCTCTGACGAACTCTTATATTATTCATGCTTTCAGTATTAATTCTATTTGAGTTCCGTTCCTTTAGTCGATTCTATTTTATTATTAGAATCAAAAATGATCATTATGACCAACGCTTATCCACGTTTCTTTTTCTCTCTTCATCACCTTTCCGTTGTTAGCGTTGAGAAGTAAAATCCTATGTATTATTTTATTTGGTTTACCTCTCGGAACAGGGGCTTCCTCAACCTCAATTCTCCAAACAAAGCAATTCCTTCTGTCCATATATTCCAAAGAAGTACTTTCATACTCAGCGTTGAATGCTTTTCCATGTTCAGCAATTTTATTTGCATCACAAACGCTTATTATTTCATTGAAGCGCTTGTTCTTTCTGACACTTGGTAATTGATCTTTGGAAATTATTCTTCCATCTTTATCAAAGACAAGAGAAAGGTAGTATCTCAAGCTATCTTGAATTACGAAATAATATTGAATCGCATATTTCACTCTTTTGTCCGATAAATTTTCATCTATCCAACCTTTCTCTTGCTTAATCTCATCAAACCTTTGAAAGTCCACAATTTGGCATTGGTAATAGTTTAATTTCAGATAAAATTGTTGACCAACCCTTGTGGTTAAATATCTTCTTGCATTATCACGAACTACGGAAGGAAGTTTGGTGGTATCGGTCTCTTCGTATGGACAATGTTCAACCATCTCAAAGTGGTCTAAGTTGCCGTTGTTGCAACCAATTTCTGAGTCACCGCATTTCATAGTCAAGTCTTGCGAAAATAATTTCACTATGAAGGTCACGAAGGTTAATATCAGAACTATAGTTTTTGCCATCAAAGAATTTTTATTTCTGTCGGTGGTCGGCGTCCTCGCCGGTCACCAATTTGCGCCGGTGAGGGTCCTTTATTTATTCCTGATATCAATGTATCTATTACTTATCATGGACCATTTGCCAGTCAATGAATCACATCTATAAACTGTTTCAGTAACTGTTATGGTCGTTGCCCGGCAAATTGTTGTCAGCGTTTTTTTAGTTTTATTAAAGTGATTGGGAAAACAACTCAATGTATTGCTAAGGAATTTATCAATAATAAATGTACTGTCAGAATTTTGGATGTAATAATCGTAAACGGGTCCGCCATTGCCACCCTCTGCCTTTTTTATTGCAAAGTCTTCTCTATCATCAAAATTGAAGTCAGCTACAATTATGTCTCCGTAGTCCCAATCTAAAACTTGCATATTCCTGTTTATTTCAGTTGTATAAGAACGCGCATTCCCGCAATGAATATAAGAACTGTCAAAAAGAAATCGTGTGCTGAAGCGAATTGTGCAAACTGTTTTTGAATTGATCTTATCTTTGACCTTAATAACAACTGCACTAGAATCCAACTCACCTATAGTTTTAATTTTCTTAATAGTTGTCACGAAATTATACGTTTTCGAAAGTTCTGAATGAGTACAAGTTTGTCCATAATCGGGCAATACTGTTGAAGCGAGCAACAGGGTCAATATGAAAAGTTGTCTTGTCATTTTTTTTCCTTGTCCCAATTGAGGTTGGCAGACGCCAACCCCGGATAAACTTTTATATTATTCAACCGGTGATTATCAATTTTTTTACGGCAATTATTTTACTCTCCTCCGTCAGGAGGATGAAATAAATTCCGCAAGGCAAACCTTCTCTTTGCAGGATGAATCTTTGTCCGTTGAGGTTGTTGGCTTCTTTAATCCTTTGCCCGAAAATGTCTTCTATAATTAGTGAGGCGTTATGCAACACTCCGGTGCTTTGCAATACAGTTTGCGAAGAAAAGGGATTGGGGAAAATTTGCAGTGTCTCTTTGTCAGTCTGCATTTCTTCGATGCCTGTAGCAAGCCCGCTCAACTTCGCAATAAAAATATCAGCAAAGCTATTGTTGGTTAATGTAGTGGAACCGAAAGTGATGCCGTTTGAAAAATCACCTGTCACATAGCTGTTGCCGTCGCCATCGGCGGCAATGCCAAAGCACCTGTCACCAAAGCTTCCTGTTGCGCTTTTGGCCCATATCACAGTGCCCGCCAAGTCATATTTGGCCACGAAAATATTAGTGCTGCCATAGTTGGTTAAGCTGGAAGAGTCGAAAGTGATGATATCACTGGCAAAATAACCTGTCACATAAATATTGCTGCTGCCATCCATTGCTATACCTGTCCCGTATTCAGTGGAGTTTCCTCCTGCTCTCTTTGCCCAAACCACGGTGCCCGATGTGTCAAATTTGACTACGAAAATATCAGCACTGCTATCACTGGTTAAAGTGATAGCGCCGAAAGTGGTGCTGTCGCCGTTAAAATCGCCTGATACATAACAATTGCCGCTATCATCGGCTGCGATGCCGTTGCCCTCATCATAAAGGCCTCCTTGCGTACTCCTTGCCCATACTACGTTACCGGGTGCGTCATACTTGACTACGAAAAGATGATTACCGCTACTATTGGTTAAAGTATCAGTGCCGAAAATAATGCTGTTGCTGCTGAAGTGACCTGTTAAGTAACTGTTGCCCGTAGCGTCTGCTGCGATAGCGTGACCCCAATCGCTGCTGCTTCCGCCAGCTCTCCTTGCCCAAAGCACATTGCCTAAAGGGTCATATTTGACTACGAAAATATTATCAACACCACCATTGGTTAAAGTGAAAGAGCCGAATGTGACGCTGTTACTACTGAAGTAACCAGTTACATAACAGTTTCCGAGGCCATCCGCTGCAATGCCAAGGGCGCCCCCATCATCACCGGTTCCAACTGAGTTCTTTGCCCAGAGAACATTGCCTGAAGGATCATATTTGACAATGAAAATATTATTACTGCCGTTGTTGGTTAAAGTGATAGAGCCGAACGTAATAGTACTGCTCCCAAAATATCCTGTTGCATAACAATTGCCGTAGGCATCCAATGCAACACTGTGTCCCGCCTCACTCGCGTTTCCGCCGGCGCTTTGTGCCCATACCACATTGCCTGATGAGGTATATTTGGCTATAAAAATATCGAAGCTTCCGTTGTTTGATAAGTAGTAAGGGTCGAATTCGATACTGCCGGTTCCAAAATGGCCTGTTATATAACTGTTACCGCTACCATCCACTGCTATACCGCTACCGGTATCAATATCAAAATTACTTCCTCCCGCGCCGTCGGCCCAGAGCCAGTTGGGAGCTTGCGCATTTGCAATTTCACAAAAAGGGATAATTATGAGTAGAATGATTTCAATCCGGTTCAAAATTCTGGAGAGTGTTTTCATATTGTTTCGTTTTGCGCAAGATAAAAATTTGCTGGCCTCCCTCCCGCATTTTGCTTTCTGTCCGTCGTCGGTGTCTCGCCGATCACCAATTGAAGTTGGCGAGTGCGTCAACCTCGGACATGTCAGACTATCCTCCCTTTAAGCGCCTTCGCCACGGCCTCCCCTTTTGAGTGCACCTGCAGCTTTCTGTAAATGTTTTTTACGTGAGTACTGATGGTATCTATACTAACAAAGCATCTGTCAGCAATCAGCTTGTAACTCATTCCATCCACCAGTAATTTTAAGACTTCTAATTCACGGTCAGTAAGATTGTAGGATTCATCTTTAGAATAGGAGGTTCCTGATTTAAACATAGCCAATACTTTGCTTGCAATACTTGGTGTCATGGGTGCTCCTCCTTCATAAATTTCTTTGATGGATTCAAGAATTAGTGAAGGCGGGGTATTTTTCAAAATATATCCTTCAGCTCCGCTGCATATTGAATGAAACACTTTGTCATCATCTTCAAAAATTGTTTCCATCAGGATTTTTATTTCCGGGAATTGAAGCTTCAATAATTTTACCGCTTCAATGCCATCCATACCGGGCATTTCAATGTCCATCAACACCACATCCGGCTTGGTGTCAAGAATATTTTTAATGAGGTTGTCGCAGTTGCCGAATGCCCCGGCGCATTCAAAACCATCGCTACCATTGATCAATGTGGTGAGACCTCGCCTGAGATTGGTGTTGTCTTCAAAGATTACAACTTTTATATTGTTCATGCTTTCAGGTTTAATTCTATTTGAGTTCCGTTTCCTTTAGTTGATTCTATTTTAAATTCTGCTTTCTGTCCGTGGTCGGCGGCCTCGCCGATCACCAATTAAGTTTGGAAAGAGGCCAACCTCGGAAAAAAGAGAAATAATGCTAATTAGTTGTTGGTTGATGGCCCCATTCAGATGGTAATTTATTTTCAGTATCAAACATCCTATAGACTTCATTAACTTCATACAAATTTATTTGGTCGGTTCCTTCCTGTCTCAAATATTTCAAATATTCACTTTCTTCTATAAAGGCTTTCTCAGTTTTTTTATTGACATCAATTACAAACCAGGCTTGATTCATTGAATCAAAAATGTAAGTACTGGGTGTATAAATAACTATGATTGATTTATTAATTCCAACTTTTTCTATCTCACCTCCGATTTCTTCCATTCCATTGATTTGGTTATATGGTAGTTTACCTATCCATGTAACCTTATCACTTGAATATATTTCTATTGGTTCTATTAGTGGAATACGATATGAATCGAATTCCTTCGAATAATCATAAAATCCTTCATTTTTCTTATTTCCCAAGCCACATGAGTTTAGTATTAGCAAGGTTAATGCGGTTAATGTGACTTCGACCAAATACTTGACGGTCGCGTTTCTTAACATCCAAGTGAGCGTATCCAGTCCGTGGGCAGCATCATCACCGATCACCAATTGAGTTTGGGCAGACGCCAACCTCGGACAATCTTTTATATTATTCATGCTTTCAGGATTAATTCTATTTGAGTTCCGTTTCCTTTAGTTGATTCTATTTTGAATTGTGCTTTCATCTCATCCGCCCTTCGCTTCATGTTTTTGAGCCCGTTTCCTATGTTATCCTGCGATGTGTCGAAGCCAACACCATCATCCTGGATGCGGAGCTTTATAAACTCATTCTGATTTACCAGGGTAATTGCAACACGCGTTGCGTTGGAATATTTCACAAGATTGTTCACTGCTTCTTTAAAAATGAGATAAAAATTTCTGCGCTCCTCCAATGAAAGCTTTTTCTCATTCAGGATTTCATCGGAATGAAAAGTGAATTCAATCTTTTTTGCGCGGAACAAATTATAAGCAAGCGACTTCATCCTGAAAATTATTTTGGCAAAGCTGTCATTCTCCGGGTTAATTGTCCAGACAATATCGCTCATGGCATCAATAATTTTTCTGGATGCCTCACCAATCATTTCAAGCGCTTCATCCTGCTGCTCATCTTTTTTCCTTGCCACCTCGCTGTAAATAGAAATGCTGTTGAGCGTAGAACCAATGTCATCATGCAGGTCACCGGAAATTTTGTTACGTATGCTTTGCAGGCGCAGCACCTGCTGTGCCCGGTAAGCGCGGTATCCGAATAGCAACAATATAATCACCAACCCCAAACCGCCTATGAAAGAAAACTTCAGCAGCTTTTGCTTTTTGATTTCTACATCCCGGACCTCTTTGTCTTTGTTGAGCAGGGCAATATCATTGTCTTTCTTTTCACTTTCATACTTGGTTTTCATTTCTGCTGTTTGCTTGCTTTTTGTTTCATTGAGTATCGAATCGTTAAGCGCGAAGTAAAGCGTGTGATTTAAGTAGGCATTTTTATAATCATGCTTCTCCGCATAAGTCCTCGATATAGCGCCATATAGGTACGCAACATTGGATTTAGCATTAACAGCTTTTGCCATTTCAAGGCCGGTGTTGAAATTTTTCAGTGCTTCGTCATATTGTCCTTTCTTGTAGTACATATCTCCAATCCCCTTGTAAGCAGAGGAGATGTTGATCGTGTCACCGAGTTCAATAAACAGATTTAAGGATTCAGAAAAATCATGAAGCGCCTGCGAATAATTACCGAGCTCTGAATTAATTTGAGCAATTAAACATTTTGCCTGTGCCGCATTCACCCTGTTGCCGACCTCTTCAAACAATTCAAAAGCCTGCCGGCTGTAATTCATAGCGAGCTTCTGGCTGTCGAGTGAATGGTACATATCTCCCATGGTCAGGTAACAAATTGCAATTCCTTGTTTGTAGCCCACTTCCTGGTAAACCTTTAAAGCAGGTGCATAATTTTTTAATGCATCAGCAAAATTCTCCTGTAATCCATACACATTCCCGATGTTGACGTAGGCATCGGCAATCGCTCTTTTATCTCCTGTTGCATCTGCTATTCTCAACATGCTCATATAGGATTTAAGCGCTTCCGTATAATTGCCCTGGTCTTCATAAATAATACCGAGGTTGTTATAAGACATTGCCATTCCTGACGAATCAAAAGTTTCCTGCTCGTATTTCAACGCTTCCTGGTGCAGCTTAATCGCTTCTGAATATTTACGCTGGTAAGAATAAAGCAGCCCGATATTGCTGTAACAAGCAAGGACTCCCTTTTTGAAATTTATTTTTTTACAGAGGGCCAGTGCGGCATTGTAATTTTCAAGCGCCTTTGGATAATTATCCTCATAAAAATAAGGGATTCCTGTAAGGAGATATGCCCTCACTTTACCCATCGTGAAATTTGTCTTTTCAGCGAGTTGGAGCGCCTCTGCGCTATATTTTCTTGCTGAGTCGTACTCACCTATAAAACAGTATCCATTGCTCAGTTCGTTCAGCACCTTCACCTTGTTGGTGTCTTCCTTTGACGTTTTCAGAACATGGAGCAATGAATCAATGTTGGCTTGGCTCTGTGCATTGCACACCTGATTAATGCCGATGGAAGCAATCAACAAGAAGAATAAAGTTCTTCTTTTCATGTTTTGAATTATTACTGATGTTTTGAAAGCTAGACTGTTTCTGAATAAGCCGCGACAAAGGTAAATGTACCTTTTCCTTATTGCATATCACCTGTTCAGGTGATATTTTCCAAAATCGGTTTCAAATCTCACGTGTTTAGGTGAAGGATGGCTGTCGATAAAAATTTGGGGGTTCCCATTTGACGTCGAAAAAAAAATCCGTAGAGTTTTATTCAACTACTATTTGCTTCGTGATAGTTTGCTGTCCGTTTATTAATTGTATAAAATAAACCCCTTTATTCAGTTTTAAGTTTATCGGCATCTGATTATTGTTATAATTGGAGATATTCTGTGAATAAATTTTTTCTCCTGTCACATTATAAATGGCCATCGTGCAGCCAACTTTAAGCGATGAACTATAAACCGTAAACTGACCGGTGGATGGGTTTGGAAAAACGCTGCAGGATGCCTGTGAGTAATTTTCTTCTATGCCTGTATAGCTACCTAATTTTGCTAAAAAGATATCATAACTTCCGTTATTGATAAGCGTTATATTTCCGAAGTTGACGGAGTAGCTTCCAAAGTAGCCCGTTACATAAACATCTCCGCTTGTACTGGCGCAAATGCCCATTCCATAATCATAATCCGGCCCGCCTACACCGGTGGCCCAAAGCGCATTGCCGCTTCCGTCATATTCCGCTACGAAAATATCATTGTAACCAACATTAGCATTAAGTACAGGAATGCCTCCGAAGTTGAGAAAGGAACTTGCAAAATAACCCGTCACAAAAACATTACCGTAGGCATCGGCAGAAATGCTAGTGCCATAATCCAAGTTTGTTCCTCCGGGGCTTCTTCCCCATAGGGCATTGCCGCTGGTATCATATTTCGCTGTAAAAATGGAATAGCCGCTATTGCCCAAAGTATCGCTTCCGAAAATTACAGAGTATGCAAAATAACCCGTTATATAAACCTTACCACCTTGATCTGCTGTAATACCGTAGCCAATTCCGATACTATAAGCTGGTCCGGTCGCGCTTTTTGCCCAAAGATTATTGCCATGGGTATCATATTTTGCTAAGAATACATTGACATTGCCATTACCATGTATGGTATCACTTCCAAAGATAGCCTGATACTGAAAATAACCTGTGACATAAACATTCCCACTTGCGTCGGCACAGATGGCTTGACCACCATCAGCCTGGGTTCCGCCCGCGTTTTTCGCCCAGAGAACATTGCCATCTGAATCATATTTTGCTATAAACAAATCATAATACCCTCGGGTGATTAAAGTATAGTTTCCGAATATAAAGTTTGTTTGATAGCCAAACGCACCCGTTATATAAACATCACCGTTCGAATCTGTGCAAATGCCATAGCACAATTCCGATCCTGGATTGGGCTCGCTCTTAGCCCAAAGCAGATTGCCAGCGGAGTCATATTTCGCCGTAAAAATATCAAAGTTGAATCCCGTACTATCTGCATTGGTTAAAGTGATTGTTCCTAAGGTAAGGGAGGGAGGGCGAAAAAAACCTGTTATAAAAACATTCTCGTTTGCATCTGCGCAAATGCCATAAGCATAATCATCACCTGTCCCACCACCACTTTTAGCCCAAAGGACATTTCCGCTTGCATCATACTTAACTACAAAAATATCAAGATGTCCTGTGCCGGCATTATATAAAGTGTAGTTTCCAAAAGTGATTGATGAGGCCTGAAACGTGCCTGTAGCATAAACATTGCCGCTGGCATCTGTGCAAACGGCATTGCTGTAATCATTACTTATATCACCTGCGCCTTCCGCCCAAATCCAGTCATTCGCCTGAGCAGAAATATCTGTAACTATTAAAATGAAGATCACAACAAGTAAAAGTTTTTTCATAACGTTTTAATTTCAGAGTGTAATATACCATTTCTCTCTCGTTGGAAAGAATGTTTTTCTACCGCTGTTGTTGCTAAATCTCAAAAAAATCCCCGTACTGTAGTCTCACGGATTTTTATTTCTGCCTGCAGTGTCCTACCATCCGCTTTCCTTATTGCCTCTCACCTGTTCAGGTGATATTTTCCAAAAACAGTCTCCAATCTCACATGTTTAGGCGATTGCCGGAGGTGATCAATCGTTTCACCTTTGTCCCGTTCAAAAAAAACAAAAATCATTCTAACCAAAAACAAAAGCACATGAAAAATCAAACAACAAAAAAACTTTGCGCCTTCATTCTGCTCCTGAGTGGGCTGTTTTCCACTTCATTCTTAAATGCACAAAACTGTTCTGGTAACAAGGTATGGGCTTGCCGCTATGATTCATGCGGTATCCAGGAATGTAAATGCATCAGTGCAAACCAGGTTGCGAGCTGGACGGCAACAGTTCCAAAATGTAGTTGGAAGTGGCACTGCCCCCACTGCTTCTTTCGCATCAATCAAAATGAATCAGGCATGGGAGTCAATACTTCATTGCAAGTGTATCCGAATCCTGTTTCCAGTTCAGCCATCCTTTCATTTTCTCTTGAGCAATCAGAAAATGTTTCCCTGATGATTTTTGATATTGCAGGCAGATATGTCGCCACCGTTGCTAATGAATTTTTTGAAGATGGAAATAATGAATTAACCTGGGATGCAAGCGATATAAACCAGGGAATTTATTTTCTCAAATTGAATGCGGGCAGTTACAGTGCAGTGAAAAGAATATCTATAATAAAGTGATAGTTACTATAAAATTCCTTTAACAACCAGATTCATAAATGAAAGCAAATTTGCAAGAGAGGATATGACCGATGGCTGCTTTCTTACCGTTCACTTTTAAAAAACATCTCATCATGAAAAAAAAATTAAGCTTACTCATTTTGCTGACATTAACAACGACTGCCAATTCATTCGGGCAAACCTGGTCCTGGGCAAAATCAGCCGGTGGAACTCCTTTTGATTGGGCATCATCAGTAACTTCCGATGCTTCGGGAGATATTATTGCAGTGGGTTCTTATCTCAGTCCGACTATCACCTTCGGCTCCATCACTTTGCTCAATACTAACGGTTTTGCTGATATGTTTATTTTAAAATACGATTCAGCAGGAAATGTGCTTTGGGCGAAAACTTATGGAGGAAGTTACTATGATTATCCATTTTGTGTTACTGCCGATGCCTCAGGAAATATAATTGTAGCGGGAGATTTTGACAGCCCTACGATCACTTTCGGTTCCACAACATTGACAAGTGTCGGTTCTGGTGATATGTTTATTGTAAAATATGATGCTGCGGGAAATGTGCTCTGGGCCAAATCAGCAGGTGGAGCAGATGATTATGATCATGCAAGATCAGTTACTACCGATTCATTGGGAAATATAATTGCAGTGGGATATTTTAAAAGTGCTGACATCACTTTTGGCTCCACTACTTTGCTCAATGTCAGCAATAATAATCTGGAAGATATATTTATTGTAAAATACGATGCGGCAGGAAATGTGCTCTGGGCAAAATCAGCCGGTGGAAATTATGGTGACGCTGCATATTCTGTTACTGCTGATGCTGCAGGAAATATTATTGCAGCCGGAATTTTTTACAGTACCACCCTCACCTTCGGCTCTACCACTTTGACAAATGCTAATGCCGGTAATTACGATGATATTTTTATTGTAAAATACGATTCAGCAGGAAATGTGCTCTGGGCGAAATCAGCCGGTGGAATTGCTAATGATGTGGCTTATGCAGTTACAACGGATCCTTCGGGAAATATTATTGCAGCAGGATATTTTCTAAGTGCCAGCATTACGTTCGACTCCTCCACTTTTCTTAATGCCGGTGGTTCTGATATGTTTATTGTAAAATATGATACTGCGGGAAATGTGCTTTGGGCTAAATCAGCAGGTGGAACTTCTAATGATGGGGCAATTGCCATTACTACCGATGCTTCTGGAAATATTATTGCAACGGGCTCCTTTTATGGTACCATCACTTTCGGCTCTACTACTTTGTCCAGTGCCGGTGAAGCGGATATATTTATTGTAAAATATGATACGGCAGGAAATGTAACCTGGGCGAATTCAGCCGGTGGCATTGGCTATGATTCTCCATCTTCCATTACTGCCGATGCATCAGGGAATATTATTGCCGCAGGGGACTTTGCCAGTTCCACACTCACCTTTGGCTCCACCACACTGACCAATGCCGGTGGTTACGATATGTTTGTTGCCAAATTAGGTACGATACTATCAACAGGAATTAATGATATTCCGGCTTCGCGCAGCACAACAGGTATTTTTCCAAATCCATTTTCAGGTTCAACTACCATTTCATTTTCTCTTGAGCAATCACAAAATGTTTCTCTCAGGATTTTTGATATGAACGGAAGATTGGTAACCACGCTTGCCGATGCTTACTTTGAAGAAGGCGACCATGAGATTGTATGGAACACTGAGAACCTTAACCCGGGAATCTATTTCCTCCGGTTTCAATCAGCAGAAAATTCAGAAACAGTAAGACTTGCTGTGACTAACTAAAACTAAATACTCTAACAAACAAAACAAACAAAAATGAAAACAATTACAATCATCGTTATGATACTTTCACTAAGCGTGATGTATCATTTCGCAGAAGCACAAAACCCCTGTCAGGGTAACAAAGTCCGGATGTCTAAAGGTGTTTATGGATGTGGATGCCATTGTCAATCAAAATGCGTAGCGCCCAGCCAGGTTCAAACATACCTTGACAACGGCTATCATTATGGCGAATGTATTGGTAACTGCTGCTGGGTTCGTACAGGAGAAGATCTTCCTGCCAGTGAAAACTCGCTCAGAGATATTTATCCTAACCCTGTTTCCGGTTCAGCAACTGTTTTCTTCTCCCTGTCGCAAACTCAGGAAGTTTCTTTCAAGCTTTTTGACATGACAGGAAGATTAGTAATGACTCTCGAAGAAGAAGTTTTTGAAGACGGAGAAAATGAATTTGTCTTGAATACTTCAGATATAAATGCAGGATTTTACTTCCTGAAAATGGAAACAGGATCGTATAGTGAAACTAAAAAGGTATCAGTTATAAAGTGATAGTTGCTGTCCAATTCATTTTCTTCAATTTCAGTCACAAGATCATTCAGAAACAATAAAGCTTTTTGTAACTCATCAATTAACTAACTCATCAATTAACTAACAACTAAAACTAAACCAACATGAAAAAAATTTTAACCATTGCTTTAGCAATCATCGTCATCTCTGCATGCAACAAAAGCGCGAATGAAATCAACCCGGGTTCAAAGGCAACTACCTATGCGGAAAAACAAACGCAGACCCGTCCTTTTGAAATTAACCTTTATACTACAGCGGATATAAACTCTACCCCAACACCCTGTACAGGGGATTTGCCGGGCTTTGCAATAGGAGGTCTTTTTCTGCATGGTACTGCAACTCACCTGGGGCTAATTAACCCATCACAAAGCACGCTGCAACATGTAGGCTGCGATCTCAGCTTCGCTACCGCTCTGCTCACCACCAGTATCGCAGGTCAGATAGCTGCAGCCGACGGAGACCTGATATTTTATACCGGCAACGATGAAATAAATGTGTTCAATTTATTGACAGGCGCAGGGTCAACAGGAACCATCACCGGTGTCTGGACTATCACAGGTGGCACCGGAAAATTTGCTGGAGCAACGGGATCACTTAGTATGAACGGTACTGTTGATTTTATAACCAGCACGTTTAGCGGTACAGGAGTGGGTACAATAACTTACTAATGTCAACTGAGCAACTGATCCTCGCTGTGTCGCCTCTGAAGGAGTCCGATGGACAAGCTTCGCAAGGCAAACACGGCGAGGTTACAGTCATGTTCTCATAGTACATGAAACTTAAGTCTATCTTTGATTAGGATTTTGATTTCCTCTCTGTAAATTTTACCACCGATTCCCTGAGGCGACCTGACCAAAGGAAAACTTTCTGAGGCCCCATTCATCACGTTACATCAGATTATTTTCCGGCGATAGCACGAAAAGAGAGGGCGGCTTACTACAATTTTTACCAGTTAAAAAGATTATGAAAACACTTCACAAACGTATCACCCAATGAAAAAATCATAATTCAAGAATAAATAAAAATGAAACAGAACATTACTCTTATTGCAACAGTGCTGGTTATAAGCATCTTTTTCGCATTACCTCTTACTTCATTGGCTCAGGACGGTTCTTTAGATCCAACCTTTGGTACCAACGGAGTTGTTACTACACCTATTGGGTTTACTGATGAATCAGCACATTCAATAGCCATACAACCTAATGGCAAAATTGTAGTGGCTGGTTCCAGTGAAAATGGTCCACAGGATGATTTTGCTTTAGTTCGTTACAACACCGACGGCAGCTTGGATAACACTTTTAGCACTGATGGAAAAGTGACTACACCTATTGGAACCTATGAAGATTACGGGAATTCCGTAGCCATACAAAGTGATGGCAAAATTGTAGTGGCCGGGTCGAGCTATAATAGCAACTATTATCTTGATTTTGCTGTAGTGCGTTACAACACCAATGGCGTCTTGGATACCTCCTTCGATACCGATGGAATTGTTATTACAAATATTGGAACTCACGATGACAGGGCAAACTCCATGGCCATACAAAATGATGGCAAAATTGTGGTGGCAGGATATAGCTACAATGGCGCTGATGGTTATTTTGCTGTAGTCCGTTACAATACCAATGGCAGCTTAGATAGCACCTTTGATACTGATGGAAAAGTGACTACAGCTTTTGGAAGTATTATTAATTGGGGCTATGCAGTCGCCATACAGAATGATGGAAAAATTGTAGTGGTAGGGCTTGCTGGCAATTTTTTTAATTCTCATTTTGCTTTAGTACGCTATAACACTGATGGCAGTTTGGATAGCAGCTTTGATGCCGATGGAAAAGTTACAACTGCTGTCGGAGTTAATTATGATGGGGGATACGCTATAGCCATACAAAGTGATGGCAAAATTGTGGCTGCCGGATATAGTTCCAGCCCCGATGGCTCTGATGATGATTTTGCTTTAGTCCGTTACAACAATGATGGTAGCTTAGATACCACTCTTGATAACGATGGAAAAGTTTCCACCCCTTTTGGGCCTTTTGCTGATACGGGAAACTCTGTAGCCATACAAAGTGATGGCAAAATTGTGGTGGCAGGATACAGTGTCGTTGGTGGCACGAATTATTATTTTGCATTAGTCCGTTACAACGACAATGGCAGCTTAGATGCCACCTTTGATGCCGATGGAAAAGTGACTACACTATTTGGGCCTGACTCTGATACAGGATATGGTGTTGCCATACAAAGTGATGGTAAAATTGTGATGGTGGGAGATAGCTGGAATGGCAGCAGCACTGATTTTGCTATAGTAAGGTATAATAATTCGATCGCTACCGGAATAAACGAGTCCGGTAATCAAACCAGAGAAATATCCATTTACCCCAATCCTGTTTCCCCTGATCAATCAGGATCAACAACCATTTCCATTTCTCTTTCCGAATCCCAAAAAGTTTCTCTCAGGATTTTTGATATGAACGGAAGGTTAATAACAACTCTTGCTAACGCTCCCTTTGAACAAGGCAACCATGAGATTGTATGGAATGCCGCTGATGTGAATGCAGGAATTTATTTCCTTCAACTACTGACGGAAGAAAATTCGGAGACAGTAAAATTGGTGGTAGCTAAATAATGCTAAGGCAGAAAGAATGGCTATGTATAGATAGTATTGGTACAAGTCTGCCTTGCGCACAGGGCTTGCGATAAGGCTTGCACCAGTTAGGGGCATTGACTCCTGTTTTTTTTTACCAGTAAAAAAAAAGATTATGAAAACACTTCACAAACTCATCACCGCATCCTTTTTAATTCTTCCTCCAATGAAACTTCTAAGCAGTTGGACTCTCATTGCAACAGTTCTTTTTGCAGCTTCTGCACTGCTTCTGCCACCCACTATTTCCTGCGCTCAAAAAATTTCAGGAGGCGGTCAGCATTCATTCTCCATTTGCATCGATAGTACTGCAATGTCTTGGGGAGATAACTATAATGGTGTGCTTGGAAATGGAAACAACACTGACAGCAATGTTCCCGTGCAGGTAAGTTCTCTCACAGGCGCCACAGCCGTTGCAGGGGGGCAATATCATGCCCTTGCAGTGAAGAATGACGGGACTGCCTGGGCTTGGGGATACAATGCTGTTGGTCAACTTGGAAATGGAACCAATACCGCCAGCAATGTTCCCGTGGAAGTAAGTGGGCTTACAGGAATCACAGCCATTGCAGGAGGAAATGAGCATTCCCTTGCTCTGAAGAATGACGGCACGGTCTGGGCTTGGGGAGAAAATTTCTCGGGTGAACTTGGAAATGGAAATAACACTAATAGCAATGTTCCCGTGCAGGTAAGTGGGCTTACAGGCATCACCGCCATCGCAGCAGCATACCTTAATTCTCTTGCCCTGAAGGATGACGGCACGGTCTGGGCGTGGGGAGCCGGTTCCGCCGGTCAACTTGGGAACGGAACCAACATCGATGTCAATATTCCCGTTCAGGTAAGTTCGCTCACAGGAATCATTGACATTGCAGCAGGAAATGATCTTTCCCTTGCTCTGAAAAATGACGGCACGGTCTGGGCTTGGGGAACCAATCAATATGGTACACTTGGAAATGGAAACAACACCGACAGCAATGTTCCCGTGCAGGTAAATTCTCTCACAGATATGATTGCCATCGGAGGAGGTTCCTATCATTGCCTTGCGTTGAAAAATGATGGCACGGTCTGGGCTTGGGGGTTCAATTCTTCCGGTCAACTTGGAAATGGAAACAACATCAGCAGCAATGTTCCCTGGCAGGTATATTCTCTCACAGGCGTAATTGAAATTGCAGGAGGCGATCAACATTCCCTTGCACTGAAGAGTGACGGCACGGTCTGGACGTGGGGATGGAATTTGTATGGTCAGCTTGGAAACGGAAACAACACCGCAAGCAATATTCCCGTAGAGGTAACAGGATTGTGCCAGGGTGCAACTTCAGTAAATGAAATTGCAGAACCATTAAGCATTTCTGTTTTTCCCAATCCTGCAACCAATCATTTCTCCATCGCTTTTGCAAGCAGCAATAAAAAAGTCGAAGTCACCATTACTGACATTACCGGAAAAATAATTTACACAACCACTGCAAGTGAAACAGAAATGCTCGAAGTGAACCTAAAGGATTTTACAGAGGGAGTTTATGTAGTGAGAATTCAAACTTCGGATTTTGTAAGGTCGGTAAGACTCATTGTCACTAAATAAAGTTTATGCCCCGCCCCTTCTCTCTTCCGAAGGTTGGGGACAGGGCGGCAGTTCAAGTGTAATTTTTTATATCGCTACCAATTTCACAGTCAATCTCGCATTCGTTAACGTATCCACATCCTTAGCAACATTCTCTCGGGGAAATTTATGTAAGCTATCTGATTAATGAAACATTCCCGCATTTGACTTTCTCTTTTTTTATGTTGTTACAATCGCTGATGTATGATACCACATACACATAAACACCCATTGCTGCAGCTATGCCTTTGTTAGTTCCGTCCCATCCCTTTGAGGAGTCGGTTGTTTCAAAAATCAATTCGCCCCAGCGGCTGAAAATTGAAAAATGGTAAGCAGATATATTTTGTGATATGGGAAGTAACTTTTCATTTACTCCGTCACCATTCGGTGAAAATGCATTCGGAATATAGACGGTGGAACCCCCATCACCTAAGATTTCAACCGTATCAGCTAACAAGCAACTTTTGAAGAATACATTTACCCAATAAGTCCCCGGTTGATTAATTGTTATTGACTGTGATAATTCACCTGTTGACCAGTTGTAAGAAGCACCGGGATAATTTCCTGCTGAAAGAATTATTTCTTCTCCATCACACAAAGAATAATTATTCCCAAGTTGAATTTCCGCAGGAATAGTAATTACAATGGAATCTGTATCGCTGCATAAAAGAGATAGTGCTATGAGCCAATACATACCAGGTTGAGTAACGGAAATTGATTGCGTTGTCTCACCGGTTGACCAGAGAAAAGAAGTGGCAGAAATATTTGCTGAAAGTTGTAATGCTGAAGATTGGCAAAGCACTGTATCATTTCCTATGTTAAGCGCAAGACTATTAGAAACGCCAACGGAAACTGAATCTATAACAGTGCATCCATTGGTATCTGTCACGGTAACCGTGTAAGTGCCGGGAGAAAGGGAACTGATGGATGATGCCATCGAAGAAACGGGACTCCACTGAAAATTAAATGGTGCCGAACCACCCATTGTAGTTACTGACACTTGCCCTGTGGGCGCAAAACAAGATGATGAGACAGTGCTGAATGAAATATTAAATCCCGGATTGACAATAACGCTTTTTGTAATGCTTCCTGTGCATCCTGCAGTAGAAGTAATTGTCAGCGTAACATTATAATTACCTGCTGTGCTATAAGTATGCTGAGGGTTATGCATGGTATCTATAGAACCGTCACCAAAGTTCCACAGCCATGAAATGGTATCACCGGGAGCATAAGTGGTTTGGTCTGTAAATATGGTCGTACTTCCGGCGCATGCACTGCTTGCGGAAAAGAGTGCAGCCATGCTATCAGTAGAATGAACCGTGATGGTGTCATCAATGGTCGGTTTGCAGTTTGCAAATATTCTTACAGTATAAGTTCCCGGACATAATCCCGTTGCTGTCTGAGTGGTTTGATTTCCCGGTGTCCACAAATAAGTGAAATTGGTATTGCTGCTGCATGATGCGACATTTACCGTTGTTGTTCCGTTGCATCCGGAGCATGTTGCGGGTGTTGAAGACAACGTCATCTGCAACATGGGTGTGCCTGCAAGATCAATGGATGTAACAAATGTATTTCCGCATGCATACAGTTTGTCTCCTGAAATCCGTAAATCGTAAACCGTATCAGGAAGCGTGAATGTATTTATAAGCGCGTGCAGAGAATCGAACACCTGAACAGACGACTGAACACCTACATATAAATTTTCACACTCATCAACTGCCAGTCCGCCAAAGTCGAACAAAGAATTTGAAACACTTAGACTGCTGTCAACAAAAGCGCCATTGCTTTTGCTCCATTTTTTTATTCGTCTTCCATCGTAAGTGTAAACAAAATTTGGGCTCACGGCTATTCCGTTGAAGCCATTAGTAAGTCCGCCCGTTAAACCAATGTAATTAGCGTTCAATCCTTCCCTGAACAAATGGTTTGTCTGCGTGCCCCATGCTGTTGGAATCAAAGACGGCATAGGACATTTCACTAAAAGATTATTTGACGGAAGATTGGTTGCCTGCACTTCGGAAAAAAGCATAAAACAATTATGGGTATATGGGTCGGTTGACAGTAAGGCAACATCAACACAGCATGACGTAGCATTGGCAACATCAACCAGCGTGATATTAGTCATGGTCGTATCAAGAATAAATGCCTGGCTCAAGGGGAATACCGTTCCGCCGCCTCCGCAAATAATAGTGCCGTTGCAATAGTTGTAATCCATTCTCCATATTTCAGTCATGGTGGTAGAGCCGGACCAGATACCCGATTGGACTCCGCTGGAATTCACCTTAAGAACTCTTGCAGCCGGAAAAAAAATGGCCTCTCCGATATAGCAGGTTCCGGTGACAGCGTCAACGGTAAAATCACCATAATAATCTAAAAAGAAAAAGATGCTCGTATTAAATATCCATTGAAGCGAACCTGACGAATTAAACTTTGCAAGCTTTAACGGGTTGCTTCCTCCGTACACATATACATTTCCATTGAAGTCATAATTTATATCGTATGCTTTATTATCATCAGTTAGGTTCGGATTGATTACCCACGGGTCAATAATTATTTCTCTGCTCTTGTCATATTTCCCAAGAGAAAATGATATGGTGTTTTCCCGTATCGCAAAAGAAGATGCTATCGGGTCACCATCAGAATAAAAACTGTCCGGAGAATGGTCTGTGAAATTTCCCATCGCACTTCCGATAATGACATTCCCCGAAGCATCCTGCGATAAATCTTTTCCGTCCCACAACATTTTAACCGCGCGTACATCAGCACCCGGATGAATGATGAGAGAATATTCTATTCCCTCCTTATCCTCGGGCATGATGTATTCCACATCAATGCCCGGATATAGATTTTGGTAAATAATCTTTTTGTAAGCATTGGCTGTTACACCTTGCTGCTGGTTTTTAGAATCATACGAATAGGTATAGTAAAATGAAACCTGCTCCTGAGCAATCACTTCAACCGATGGATTGCTGCCCACCCACTGCATGGTAAGCGACAGGGGTTTCATGTTTATTTTTCTTGCCTCCTTTTCTTCACTATCCTCTTCTGAATTCTCCGTTACTTCATCATAACGGTAAACAATTCCCTGACGGCTGAAATAAATATTGATGCCTCCCGATTGTGCCTGAAATAATATGGGCTGCGAAACTCCTGTTGAAGCATCGAACTGTCCTTTGTTCTCTACAAATACTCTTTGCTCAAACGGATTTGCCGTCCAGGAATTAACAGATTGTTGCGCTTGTCCATTAACATTTAATAAAATAATAAATGCAAGTGCGACCCGGGAAATTGTTTCCACTTTGTTTGCAGTTATTAAATAACAGCACAAAAATGTCTCCTGCACGGACTATTATCGTAGTCCGGATTAGGTATACTAAATAGTCCGGTCATGCTTGCTCCTATTCCTTGCTTTATTCCGCAGGGTTACAAATCCTGCGGAACAGCCGGTTTTTTTGTTTTTCCCGCCTGCACCCATCCTGGTGTAATTTTTTTTAAAATTTTTCTTGTACAGTTCAAAAATTTGTTTTTACTTTTCGTTTCAAAGTACTTTCCAAATCAAACTTACACGAAAAACTGACCGCAAGAAATGAACATACTAGCTAACATTGACAATCCCAGGGAGTTTGAAAAATTGTACCGGGACAATAAGGCGGCTTTTAAAAAGGAGTTCAATTTACTTTACCCTGAACTACTGGAACAAGAAACTTGCAGACTATTGGAATGAAAGACTGAATTACGAAAGCTCCGAAATATCCTGGGGAAGCAGCAAAGAGTTGATCTTTGTAATAATTGCTTCTTTAGTAGCGGGCGTTATTGCAAAGCTTCCCTTCTTACTTAATACCGAGCCTGAATCTTTTTACCAGAGAAATATAGGGTTTATCATTTTTCCAATATTGACAACTTACTTCATTTGGAGAAAAAGTCTTTGGGTGCCGTTGTTGGTCTTTGCGCAGCCCAAGTGGACCAGACCAACAGCAGGAGAGACCCGCTTGAGTGCCGTTGTTAGTCTTTGCACAGCTCAAGTGGAGCCAGACCAACAACAGAGGGGAGACCAGCCTAACCTGAGTTGTTGTCTTCCAGCGCATAAGCATTCTGAATTTGGTATCGGGAAAATTGTAAGGGAAAAAGTTATTAAACTCAGCAAGTAAGGAATCAGGAAAAAAATGTCTTTTTAAGCAGGAAAACAAACCATATTTTGTTGCCTGAAATTTTTGATTGCATTGTAATCCAGCCAAGATCCTGAGTGCCTAAACAGTAACAGAGATGTTACTTAACAAATCTGACAAACTTTTATCCCCTAAAACAACTAACAATGAAAACGGTCATTCTAAGAATGTTGAACTCAATCATTCTCTTTCAAAGAAGTTACAGCATGGTTGGACTTTTCACAACCTTGTTTGCAACGGGTTTAAACACCATCCAGGCACAAAATACATGGACACAGCGGACCGATTTCGGCGGTGGGACCCGAACGGCAGCTACAGGTTTCAACATAGGTAATAAAGGATATGTTGGGCTTGGTGGGAGGAATGGAGTTAGCAGGAAAGATTTCTGGGAATATGATCCTGGTGCAAATACCTGGACACAGAAAGCTAATTTCGGAGGAGGCCCGCGAGCTTTTGCAACAGGTTTTAGCATTGGCGAAAAAGGATATATAGGAATTGGCATATCAAGTTTGGGTTATTGCGGAGATTTCTGGGAATATGATCCGGTTTCTAATATTTGGTCACAGAAGGCTGACTTTGGAGGTGGTCCTCGTGACATTGCCACTGGCTTTAGTATCGGTAACAAGGGGTATATAGGAACAGGTGGCGCCTATGGAGATTCTAAAGATGATTTTTGGGAATTCGATCCATCAACCAATACATGGACTCAGAAAGCTGATTTTGGTGGTGGTATAAGAACAACTGCAATAGGCTTCGCTATCAACAGCAAAGGATATATAGGAACAGGCAATAATTTTGGAGTTTTGCAAAATGATTTCTGGGAATATGATCCAACTACTAATACCTGGAGTCAGAAGGCGGATTTCGCTGGTGTGGCCCGATCTGAAGCCGTTGGCTTTAGCATTGCAGACAAGGGATATATAGGAACGGGTTTGAACAGTAATGTGCATTATAATGACTTCTGGGAATATGACCCAATAGCGAATACATGGACACAAAAAACAAATTTTGGAGGAATAGGGAGATTTGAAGATATTGGATTTTCGATTGGCAGCAAAGGATATATTGGAACTGGCTGGGATCAGGCTGAATTAAAAGATTTTTGGGAATATAGCCCTGATATTAGCAACATTTGCGACTCATGTCCTCTGCCACAGTCTGTTTATATATCTGATATTACCACCTCAACTGCAATAGTACATTGGACCGGTAATAGTTGTGCATACAGTTATAAGGTTCGCAAACGTCCTCTGGGTACCTATAATTGGATTAAATCCAGTGTAAATGCCCCTGCCACTTCGAAAAAAATAGTGAACAACATACCTAACACTACCTATGAAGTACAAGTGCAAACCTATTGTGATTCTTTAAGAACCGATTCTTCCGGTTACACAGCATCTGTTTATTTCAATTCATCCGGGGCGCAAAATACGTGGACACAGAAAGCTGACTTTGGAGGAATAGCAAGATCGTACGCAGCTGGATTTTCTATCGGGAGCAAAGGGTATGTAGGAACCGGCTCAAGCAACAACCCTTATACAGTTTATTCTGATTTCTGGAAGTATGATCCTGCAACTGACGTTTGGACCCAGGTTGCCGACTTCGGGGGAACAGCAAGAGATTGGGCAGTCGGATTTTCGATTGGCAGCAAGGGGTATGTTGGTACCGGCGGGAACACTTATCAGCAACATATTGGTACAAACGATTTCTGGGAATACGATCCTTCAGCCAACACATGGACTCAAAAAGCTCCTGTCGGTGGTGTTGCAAGATTTGCTGCAACGGGATTTTCCATCGGTGGTAAAGGTTATATCGGGACAGGTACTGATGGCTACAGCTATGAAAATGATTTCTGGGAATTTGATCCTATTGCAAATTCGTGGACAAAGAAAGGGGACATTTTAGGAACAGCAAGATTCGGAGCAGTAGGATTTTCCATCGGCAGCAAAGGTTATATAGGCACCGGCGATCATGGCGTCGCCAAAAATGATTTCTGGGAGTATGATCCTGCGACCGATGGCTGGACACAAAAAGCTGATTTTGGAGGAACGGCGAGATCGATCGCAGTTGGATTTTCTATTGGTAGTAAAGGTTATATTGGTACAGGGTATAATTTTGATGGGAGCTATCATTATTATAATGACTTATGGGAGTACGATCCCTCCGGTAATACCTGGACCCAGAGAGCGAACTTCGGTGGAGCAGCAAGGCTTGGTGCAACCGGAATTTCTGTTGGCAATAAAGGCTATATTGGTACCGGTTCGGTTGTAAATGGCAGCTATTACAATGATTTCTGGGAATATACTCCTGTATGCAACGGCCTGACCGTTTATGCAGACGCCGATGGCGATGGTTATGGCAATGCTTCTACCAGCATATCTGCAGGAGATTGTATTGCACCGAATGGTTACGCTTATAATAATACGGATTGTAACGATGGAAATGCTTCCATTCATCCCGGAGCGGTTGATATCTGTAATAGTATTGACGATAACTGCAATGGAGTTATCGATGAAAGTTGCGGCAACACAATCACAACCAATGCTGTTTCAGGTTCACCATTTTGCCCGGAAGAAATCATCAATGTATCATTCACCTCAACGGGAACGTTTGTCAGTGGTAATGTGTACACGGCTCAACTTTCGAATTATAAAGGGAATTTCAATACGCCAACCGCTACTGATACTTTCATCAATACTGCCAATTCAGGAACTCTTACATTATCCATTCCCTCTAAGCCTAAAGCCGGAACTAAGTATCGTGTTCGGGTAATCAGCAGTATCCCTGCAGTGACGGGCACTAACAACGGCTCGAACCTGCAAGTGCTTACCTGTGCTAAAGTGACAGCTTTGTCTGTATCATCTGTCTCCTCTGCTTCTGCGACGCTGAACTGGACCGGCGTTTCCTGCACTAACAAATATAAAATTCAATATCGTGTACAAGGCACAACGCATTGGACTTCTGTATATTCCACCACCAATTCATATACAATAACAGGCTTAACGGCAAACACCATATATGAATATCGTATAGAAACTTATTGCTCGGAAAGCGGTTCAGCAAATTCCGGATACACCGCTATTCAAACATTCACCACTACCATGCGAATAGGCTCTGGTTTTGCAGCAACAAAGCAAATGATGAATATATATCCTAATCCTGCTGAAAATGGTGCAACTATTCAATTCACTCTCATACAGCGATCGCGTGTATACATAGGGGTGTACGAATTGAGCGGAAAAGCTATTGTGATATTGCTGAATGATGATATGGAGCAAGGTGAACATTCAGTGCTGATTAACACCAATCAGTTTTCAAAAGGAATCTACATGGTGAAAATGATTTCTGATTCCGGAATTGAAAATCAGAAATTGATTGTACAATAGTTTATTGTGATTTCGATCTTCGCCGTGTCCTTCGCCCGGGGCCAGTGCGTAGGCGCGAGACCACGGCTACAGATATAACTTCATCAATATCTCTGTTCTTTCAAGCGGACTATATTTTATTGACATAAAGACCCGCGGAGGGAAAGCGATGAGGGACAAGTTTGTGAAAGAATAGGCATCTGTGAAATTGTCCGAAGGACTCCTACGGAGCAAGACAGTAAGAATGTAATAAATTTAACTCCAATGAAAACCAAACTACTTTCCCCGTTTCATGATCCCCTCACTACTTTTCTTATTGCCTGCGCAATGAGTTTGATGTCGCTTCAGGTACATTCTCAGGACTGGAATAATTGCGGAGGCAATTCCATGAGGAACGGGCTCTCTCCCATCACCGGCCCGGATGCACCTCTGATTTTATGGCAGGGGTCCGAAATAAGCCTCTTTGGACTTCCCGTTCTCATCGAAGGAAATATACTCGTGACATCACGTTATATTTCCGGGACTAATTCCCCGGTGTTCTGTTATGATTTAACAACAGGGCAGCTATTATGGACTGCCGATGTTACTGACGGGACCGGAAGATCGTGGCCCATAGGAATAAGGGACGGTCGCGTGTATGTTCTGCGAACACTCGAGGCAGTTGGCGGGGATTCATTGGTAGCATTAGATGCTTCCACCGGTGATCATCTTTGGACAGCGGAGCAGACAACAAGTACTAATTATGTAGTAGGATGCACTTTTGCTGACAATGGTGATCTGATCGTGGAAGGATATTTATGCCTGCTGAGAATAGATGCAACTGACGGCAGTACGGTTTGGTCAGCACCAATATTCCCAGGAGTGTTGGGCTGGCTTTGCCCCACTATTTTTGGAAACACTGTCTACGCGCAGCAAAACAGTTCTGAGCCGTTGGTGGCTTTGGATATTGCCACAGGTGATATAAAATATACAAAAGCAGTTTCCCCCAATGCCCAGGGTGAAATTATGGTGGGAGCTGACGGGACCATTTATGTTGAAAGCTATGATGCAGGACAGCACCTTACCGCACTGGAAGATACAGGAGATTCATTACACGTCTTATGGACAACTCCTGTTACCGGTTACACTGTGTTTTATTATATGGCGGAAAGTCCGGATAGTACCATTTATGCCCCTTCAAACGGCAAGATCATGCGGTTCTTAAAAACAACGGGAGCGATCATTGATTCTACAGACTTTCTCGGAGACCCTGACTTCTTTTATAGCCCAATGGTTTCTGTAGGAGCCGATGGAAAAGTTTATATCGCTGCCGGAAGCACTGTACTCTGTACGGAGCCTGACCTCACTACTATATTTAGTGAGACCGTTCCTAACTTAAACGAAAGCGGCTGTGCCCTGGGTCCTAATCATGTAATGGCCGTAGCGGGTGCAGGTACTGAATTAAGAGTGTACCGCCCGATTGCTGATGGGGCTGAAAATGCAGCTCCAGAGAAACTTCATATAACGCTGTATCCAAACCCCTCGAAGGACATTTTATTTATTGAATGCAGTGAAATCATAGACCACATGCAGTGCTTAAATTATCTCGGACAAACGGTGAATGTTGTTTTGGATAATAACTTCATCAATATATCTGCTCTTTCAAGCGGACTATATTTTATTGACATAAAGACTCGCGGAGGGAAAGCGATGAGGGACAAGTTTGTGAAAGAATAGGCACAAGAAGACGATGATTTTCATTTACACTTTATCGTAATCGGTCAATTTGTTTTGCGCCATTAGTTGCTTCAAAAGTCCAGCGTAATTATCTCCGGTTGCATATCCTGCTTTCGCAACTTCCTCAGCGAATTTTGGTCCGTCGTTGCTAAAGTTGAAACAGTTTTTGTAACGACTGTTGTCGGTTAAAAATTTTGCGTGGTCTTCAAAACTTTCGGCAACGCTGTCGTAGTCACGAAACCAGTCTTTCACGTGATACAAAAATTTTCCGTCGGTGCGCGGAGTTATAGAAATTATTTCGGGATATTTTTGATTCGCATCGCTGTGCACTTCAGTTGTTGCAACCAATTGTTTTTTGCCCGCCCATCCTGCATTTGCTTTTATGCCGAACAAATTATTTCCAATAGCCGCCTTTCCCCAACCTGTTTCCAATATTGCCTGCGCCATTGAAACACTTGCGGGCACTTTTGTTTTCTTCATTGCTTCCACCGCGAATGGCGCATACTTTTCTACAAAAAGTTGTGCTGCTGTTTTAACAGGAGAGACCGGCAAAGGAGCAGCATGCGCATTTAATATTTCCCACGTATGCGGTCCAACAATCCCATCAGAAGTTAAGTGATTGTTCGTCTGAAATTGTTTAACAGCAATATCAGTTGCGGGACCAAACGAACCATCCAATCCAATTGTAAATCCGTTTACATGAAGCAGCCGTTGCAATTCACTTACATCAGCACCATTATCGCCTAGCTTTAAATTTCTGGTTAAGTTCATAGGTAAAATTTGTTTTTGTCTCGATGCAAAGTAATATTTATTTCGAAAAGAAATTTGAACGCTGATGATTACTGCTTGCTACTTCTCAAACCCCCATTATACCCTCGCTGTGTCTCCCTTGCGCAGTTTGGGGACCACAGCGGAAATGAGCGTGCAAGTCCGCCTTAGTGTCCTCGAAAAGAGGACACGGAGGGAGTACAAATGTTGTTTTGGAGAATAACTTCATCAATATCTCTGTTCTTTCAAGCGGACTATATTTTATTGACATAAAGATTCGCGGAGGGAAAGCGATGAAGTACAAGTTTGTGAAAGAATAGGCACAAGAAGACGCTACAGCAGTGAGGGTACATCATTATTTATTCTCATCAACCGGATTAAGATACCGATAATATATCCTTATACATTTTGCTTCCCTTAACAAAGTAGTTAGTATCAATTTTTTCAATAACTTCTAAGGCGGCATTTTTAATATCTTCATACAAAACAGGAGCATGAAGTTGGATTCGTTTATGTCCTGGAAAAACTACATGAGGATGATCGGTATGAGAAAGTCCGATTGACCACCCGTCTTTACCTCTTTTTGGAATTAAAGAATGACACATTCCATTTCGTAAGCTATTGTAGAGAAAATCACGGACTACTATTTTAGATATCTTCCTGTATTTTTTCAATGCCTCCAATTCATCGATGGCTTTATTAAAATCGTCACGCATTTTCCCCTTATGCCATCCTTTTTGTCCTTGGTCTAAACACTTGCCAAGAAATTCAATAGAAATTGCCATCAATGGAAATGAAAGATAAGCAGATGCGGTAGATACATTTTTTAGGTCGTATATTATTACAGCATTAATAAATTCTTTTGGTGTCATATCATTAAGAATTTAGTCCTTTCTGCCACGGTTGGTGCGCCCGCCGTTATTGTGTCGCTGACCAACAACCGAAGCTCGAGCAATTTTTTCAGGCATGAAGGTAAGAAAATATTATTGAGATTTGCTGTGTTGGCAGGGAAATTAACCTCGGGTAAGAATCCGCACTTCAGTTTTGGGGTTTACCTTGTGCATGGTCCAACAACGGCATTAAGCGTCGCAGACGACCACCATCTTTAATATTTGCTATGTGGTGAAGTATAATTTTTTTGCTGACCTCGCTGCTATGCTTCCGCCGGAATTTGGAAGTGCTGCTACCGTACCGCAACAAAAGATTGCTACGCTGGAGAAGGAGAATGAGATGCTGCGGGGGCAGGTGGAGTTGTTGAAAGAGGTAGTGAGGGGAATGTGAAGATTGCTGGTTGCTGTATTGCTTCTATCTCCCAGTCTTGAAAATTTTTCTATATACAAAGTTCCGAATAATGCTACTTTCGTGTATGAATTCGGAACTTTTCAGAATGAAAGTTCCGATATTTAAGTGTTAGCATCAACCTTGCTTCGCCTGCAAGACGATAGTTGTGGTTTTCCATTGGGACTTTTTCAGAGGAGATAGAACAAAAAATATAATTAATAAAAGCATGAGTAAAACTAAATTGACACCAGAACAATCAAAGATTTATCTTGAACGATGGAACTTAGTTGCATTTTATCGCGGACTTGTTTTGAATAGATACACAGAGATAGAATTCTTAATTGAGATGATAATATCACATCATTTCTGCGCTGACTTAGAGAAAGCAAATGAACTCAGACATCGGCTGATTTGTGATGGGCGCTTAATGACATTTGAAACCAAGTGGAAATTATTACGCGCGATTATTAACACTCATTATACAGACTTCAAAGACAAATATCCAGACCTCCTAAACAAAGTTAAAAAGTTACAAGAGATACGAAATATTGTCGGACACAGAAAAGTTTTAACTAATGACAACTATCTGCAAGAATTTGACGGAAACAATGTTGCATTTGAAAACTTTGAAATAGATAAGGACACACTTGAAATTGAATTACTGAGTGAGCCATTCAATAAAAATAAATCAGCAGAAATAGAATCTATGGCAGCAAGTTTAGTATTTCCGTTAGAGGAATTGCTAAATATTGTTTTTCCTCAAAAGGCAAAATCGGAGTAGGGCAAATATAGGGACTAACGAAGAATCATCTTTGGTCTACCTTCACACAAGCCACGCAAAGACCAACAATGGCTTGAAAAGATATGGTGAATTTCAAGAACCGCTTCAGCTTTACGCCCATAGGAAAAACACACTCTTGCAAGCAACTTGAGCCAACGCTTGAAACTCTTCTCAGAACATTTTTATCTTTGAGAAAAATAGTTCCAATGAAAAAAATATTCTTTACCTTTTTTATTATTTGTGTCATGTTGGGTTTATCGAAGCGTTCGGATGCACAGGCACCTGTAAAAAAAGTTTTGCTTGAAGAATTTACAACAGCCTCATGTGGCAATTGCCCCATGATGTCGAAATATGTAAATGAATGGCATCTTGCAAACGAAGCGAACACCATATTAATTTCCATTCATGAAGGAAGCGGCGTTGACGCCATGAGCAACACCACAACGGCAACTATTTTTAATTTGATGCACCCAACCGGTGGATGGTTTGCACCGGCAATGATGATTAACAGAGGAATTTATGATAGCACCGGTGGCGAAGCGTATTTAAGCTGTTACCAAAGCTGGGGAAGCGGAGCCGGTCCGGGGGTTGATTCCATTGCGTCGCGATTAATTACTGAACCTGCTCTTGCAGGAGTAAATATTGCCGGCACTTATAATTCTGCTACAAGATATTTGGATGCAACTGTTCATTGTGTTTTTGTTGACACTATAAGCAGCGGACCATGGAGCATCAGTTTATTTTTGGTTGAAGACAGTGTTGTCGGTTATCCTAACCTTGGACCTTTTGATGGATGGGACCAGCATTGTTACGATGCAACATGGGCAAAC
Organism: Chitinophagales bacterium; assembly: GCA_035638255.1. Lineage (GTDB taxonomy): Bacteria > Bacteroidota > Bacteroidia > Chitinophagales > UBA10324 > DASRAJ01. The sequence continues at coordinate 2,611 of DASRAJ010000092.1, read as the reverse complement.
ACCAATTACCCGGGGATGTTTGACGGCACATCAATAATTGGCTATCCTCATCGTCATGTTATGCGTGATGCGCTGCTTGGTTCATGGGGTGCAGCTTACATTATTCCTTCAGTTCCGGTTGTTGGAACAGATTATTCGGCTCATGCAACTATTACAGTTGACACCGCTTATCATGACAATCATCTTTCGCTTGTTGCGTTTGTGTCAGCTAACGGAGCAACCAAAGCACAGAAATTTCTTTTGAATGCAAACGATGTAAAACTTTCTTCTGCATTTACAACAGGTGTTACAAATCTATCCGTGGTAAATGATGAAATAATTATTTTTCCAAACCCGGCAACAGATGAAATTTTTATAAAAGGATTTTCCTTCTTTGGAAAAACTTCTGTTTCTGTTTTTGATATGGAGGGAAGAGAAATTATTTCAAACGAAAATTACAGAGGAGAAACAATAAATATTTCTTCGCTGGAAAATGGAATTTATCTTGTGAAAATAAAATCTGCCAAAGGACCTGCTGTAAACAAGTTGGTAAAAAATTAATTTCTCCCAACTCACCCGCGAATGCAGCCGTGATTTAGCCGGAAGGATTCCCCTACTGGAGCAAAAGCGTTTGGCGCAAGCCTGAAGTAGAGCAATAAGCAAAGAGGACTTGTGCCATTTTGTTTAGTTGGGTCTAAGCTCGCTTATCATCGAAGCGATTTTTTCAAAAGCACTTTCATCTTTGTTTTTCAGCGCGTGTTTCCTTTAGTACATCTTTCAACAAATCATGAAACCATGGTTTTTCAGAAGCTGTCTTTGTACCCCCGCCGTGTCTTCCGCCCACCGTGTCCCGCGCCCACGCACAAATCTCTTGGCGGAGACACGGCGGAGGAATGAAGTGTTATCTGCAACCCGTTGGCCACATAGTGAAGAAACACGCACATTGTACCGCCATCGTGTCTCCCTTGCGCAGCTTGAGGACGCGGAGGGAGTACAACACGGCGGGCGGAAGACACGGCAGGGGTAGAACCGCAGGAGAAAAAATATTCTTCATTTTATTTTTTTTCTGCTACATTAGTTGCCCCAAAATTTTTTTCACAACTAAAACAAAAAAATCCTATGGCAACACAAGCTCAACAAGCTGTTTGCATCTTTCATGGAAATGATGCCGACATGATCTCTAACAGTATATAAGGATTGATACAATGATTATCCAGATTGGTAGCACTGTTCATAAATTATCAGACCAAGAAGTTGATATGGTAATGCCTAAACGCAGAATGAAAAGACAACTTAAAAAGAAGGTTTACCCTCGCCGTGTCTCCCTTGCGCAGCTTGTCCGTCGGGACTCCGCGACTCCTGGCGGAGGGGACACGGCGGAAATGAACGCACAAGCCCGCCTCCGTGTCCTCGAAAAGGACACGGAGGGAGTACAGAAGTGTGTGCAAGTAATCCCTTTTTAAAAAAACTTCTTTAATCCCTTCTTCGTTATGCGTCATGCTTGGGCTGCACTGCTAACCTGGAACATTGTGCAAGTAATTAACTTTGACAAACTAAATATTATAAACGGTGTAGCTGAAAAACCGAATAGAGTAAGCACAACTAAAAAACCAAAAAATAAAATGAAAAAAACATTACTCTTCCTCATTCTTAATTGTCAGTTTCTAATTCAAAATTCTTTTGCCCAAACCATTGCAGGAGGATATTATCATTCCCTGGCTATTTGCTGTGACAGTACTGCCCGGGCTTGGGGAAGCAATTATTTTGGTGAGTTAGGCAATGGGAATAATACCGACAGCAATGTTCCCGTGCAGGTGAGCGGCTTAACGGGTGATGCTGCCCTTGCGACTGGATACGCACATTCTCTTGCTTTGAAAAATGACGGAACGGTCCGGGCTTGGGGACGCAATAATATTGGTCAGCTTGGAAACGGAACCTACACAGACAGCAATGTCCCGGTGCAGGTGAGCTCTCTTACAGGTATAACAGCAATTGCGGGAGGAAGTTCTCATTCCCTCGCCCTGCTGAATGACGGAACGGTCCGGACTTGGGGATGGAATATTGCTGGTCAGCTTGGAAACGGAAACAACACCGACAGCAATGTTCCTGTGCAGGTGAGCGCTCTTTCAGGCATAACGGCAATTGCGGGAGGAAATTCTCATTCCCTCGCCCTGAAGAATGACGGAACGGTTTGGGCTTGGGGAGACAATAATTATGGTCAGCTTGGAAACGGAAACAACACCGGCAGCAATGCTCCGGTGCAGGTAAGCGCTCTTTCAGGTATAATAGCAATTGCGGGAGGTGGTTTTCATTCCCTCGCCCTGAAGAATGACGGAACGGTCTGGGCTTGGGGAGACAATAATTATGGTCAGCTTGGAAACGGAACCAACACCGGCAGCAATGTTCCGGTGCAGGTAAGCGCTCTTTCAGGTATAACAGCCATTGCGAGAGGAAATGAACATTCCCTCGCCCTGAAGAATGACGGAACGGTTTGGGCTTGGGGACGCAATAATTTTGGTCAACTTGGAAACGGAACCACCACCGACAGCAATGTTCCGGTGCAGGTTAGTGCTCTTTCAGGTATCACCGCAATTGCGGGAGGAGGGCTACATTCCCTCGCCCTGAAGAATGA
>DASRAJ010000091.1:0-8861 GCA_035638255.1 Chitinophagales bacterium | reverse complement strand
TGGCTCGGTTTTGATTCATCAATTTATTAAATTAAGGTTGCGAAGGATGAAACTCTCCCCCTTCTGTTCTAAAGAGTAATTCTTCAAATGTCTTATTGCATTCATAAAACTATCTGTGCAGCCGGGCACCAGGTGATCATGCAGCTCAATCACAGTCACTTTCACTTTTTCAATCCATTCATTGCATGCTGAGAAAATCTCTTTTTCGCTGCCCTCAATATCTATTTTCAGGATATCAATGCAACTTACATGGAACCGATCCATTAATTCCGGGATGGTAACTGATTTTACTTTTGAAGACTTACCTTCTATAAACATGCTTGCGCCCCATTCGCCATAGGTGCTATTGACTGCTATATCTAACTCTCCTGAGTTACTCCATACTGCGGCTTGAAGCAACTCAATATTAGGATGGAGTGCCGCATTTTTTACCAGTTGGTGATAGTTCGCGATCTCGGGCTCCAGAGCTATGATTTTCGCTTGCGGGAATTTGTTTGAAAAATAAATACTGGCAAATCCCACATTTGCACCAAGGTCGAAGATTATTTTTGGTTCAAACCGAACCGGAAAATCATATTGCTTGTCCACAAAAATTTGCCTGAATACAGGCAGATCAGAAGATCCGGGGCGAAAATGGAGATCCTTATTCCGGCCAAAATTTATTTTTCTTAATATGCCAACCTTTAATAGAAAGATTTTGGTTAGAAGATGAATGGTTTTCGCTATACCTTCTTCTTTATAATAAGCATTGAAAGATCTCCATCTACTATTGCCCATAAGGTGATGATTTCATTATGCTCTTACTGTGAAGCCTGAATCATGAATGTAGTTCTGGCCTGTTTTGGGAAGTTCGCTATTCGATTGTTCGAATAACGAATATAAAACAAGAGCTTCAATCAGTTGGAATCATGTTGGATAATCTGAAGCCAAACTCATACGCGTCCCGATTAATGTGGCACGTCATCTTATCAATACCATTTTCCCTACCCTCATTTTTCTCTCACTTCTTAATTCATAAATATAAACCCCCGGTACTAAATTTTTACCGTCAAAAACGGCCGAATAGGTTTTGTACGGTTCAGCGTAGCTTGCAAAGAGCGTTGCTATTTCAATTCCGGAAGTGTTATAAATTTTAAGTGTTGCTTTTCCGGCATCGGCAACATTGAATTGAATGAATGACTTCTCTGCAAAGGGATTGGGCGATACTTGTATGCTTTCCTGAAAAAGCGGAGTTTCACTGACACCGGTATTAATAGCATGCAATTCAACGTGAGCTACGCTATCAGCAGGAATCCAAATGATGCCATTGTCATTTGTGAGCTCGATGTAGATATTGAAGTAGCTTGATATCAAATATTGATTTCCTACCGGGGTGATCTTTGTGACACCTGTGGAATTTAGGGTAGGGCTTTCTCTTACCATATATCCTGCGGGGAGTGTGCCGCCGCTAATATCGAGTTGCATCATGTAAGTGTTGTAATAGGTCGTGTCGCCGTTGGTGCCTCCGTATTGCATAAAAACCTGGGTCTGGCACGGAGATACTATATGAGTAAAAGTTTGTCCGCTATTCACTGATAAATCTCCTGCAATGGTTGAACTAAATGAGTCCGTTTCACTTTGATAAAAACTGTCGGGCGGAGTAGTGCACTGGCTGAAGCCATAATGAACTACATTATTCAGATCAATAAGGCCTGCTAATGCCTGCACATGAAATTGTGACGTATAAGCAGTATTGGTATCGAGCGGCGGAACGCAATTGGAACTTACTATGACTTGTGCCTTTGCAAAATGATGGACACTGAGGGCAAACAGAAGACAACTGAATAATCGTAAAATTGTTTTCATAAAGTTTTGTTTGGCTAATGGTATGGCTTACTCTGTTTTAAGGATTTTCAGCTTCCTCCTTTTATTAATTCCTTTTTATTTTAAGTGTGACACATGATGACACGCATGCGGGCTCGGTTTTCGACGAGTGCAAGTTCAGATTTTACTTCTTTACAAATTCCGAATACTCAGGTTTCTTAACTGCATCTATAAAGAAAGCTATGACTTGCTCTTCGTTCATTTGAGTATAAAATTCTTCTTCAGCACTTCCATCCTTTTTCTTCATCAATATTACCTTCACATCGGGAAAGTATTTTTTTATTTCGTTAATCGAACTTTGACCTTTGTCAGGTGAGTCATCGGTAAACAAAACAGCAGTGCCGATAAATCCCCTCTTTGTTTCCTGAAGAATAAAACAGGTCCAATATTCAGGCTGTCGCCTTAATGATATAAAATGATAACCTTTATATTCGGAAACGGTAAACGTATCATTCAAATTTAATAATGGAATTTCTTTATCATGAAAATTCAGCGAAGTTTTAGTTACAGTAAGAAAGCTATCGTTGCGCTCTGCGGTTTCTTTTCCATTTTGTGATTTATGGTCATAGACATCATATTCACCGACGAATTTGTCGGGAATTGATGAGAGCAATTGCCCGGGTATTCTATCAAAATATATTTCATCACAAGAGGCTAAACTAATAACAGTTAGGAAAAGAAAAATCAGTTTGCATTTCATGAGATTGCTTTTTATTGCTTAAGGATATTTACTCTGTTTTAAGCCCGCCCTTGCTAATGCTTCGGTGGTCAGGGATTTTCAGCTTCCTTCTAAATCTTCGTGTTCTAAGATTAATGGAGATAAATGTAAAAATTTTTTTACTTTGAAGAGAAAAAAGATCGAATCTTTTGGAAAGCGATTCGAGTTGATTAGTCGGCGAGGTCACTAAAACAGAAAACAAAAGCCCGAATCGGAAGAACACGGTTCGGGCTTTTTGCTGTGGTAGCACAGCTAATGGTATTGGCTCTAAAAATTAACTGCTCCTGCTGGTACTGCCGGTAGCCGGAGTTTGTTCGATGATTTCAGCGGCTTCGATAATGCGTTTGTTTCCTAATACCTTTCCTAAAAGAGTAAGCGCTGCCTTAGCATCAATCTGATGAATAAAGTTTTTGCCAAGCGCTTCCCTATAAACCGGATTTACAGGATCAAGGGTGCCGCCGCTGCCTGCATGAACATGATGATGCGGATATGGAGTGCCACACCAACCATCATCATCCATAGCTCCGGCAAATCCTTTGGCTACAATTTGCGCCTGTTCTTTTACTACACTTTTCAGGAGTTCGACTGCCTTGGTATTGGTAATAGCGCTCAAGTGTTGCTTGATTACCAAAGTGGTGAAGAGGGCACGCCCTACTTCATTAAATTTGGGGGGATCCCACAGTGGAATGTAAACCCAGTGTGTTCCGGTTTCGTCATGAACGACGCCCCAGCCGTTGGCTAACATGAAATTTTCTTTCATAAGATTTCTGTGATTTTTATTTGCCTACTCTAAAACCTTTTCGGCTTACGGTTGCCTACTCTGTTTTAGTACCGCCCGAAATGGCGGGACAGGATTTTCAGCGTCCTCCTGGAAAAAATCTTTCTTCAGTTGATGCAGTGGCTCTTGCACATTGCTTTATTGCTGAAAGACTGGATTATCTTTTTTTCTACCGGGTTGTTATTGTGGAACGGTAAAGAAAATTTTTCTGAAAACCAGCAAATATATATCTGTGTCCAATTTGGAAATGTTACATAATTCTTGAAAAAAGTTACATAATTCACACATTATTAAAGACCCGCGAGTTTTATGAACTCCCCCTTCCGGTATAGCAATGCGGGCTTAAGATTTTTCTTTGAGGCAGGCAGACGCTACAGGTAATGTTGTTCATGATCCCTTAACAATTGAGCGGAAATGGTAAAGGTTGGTATCTGTTGGCTTGAATCTTATCTCGTCAACACCACCTTACCTGCCTGTACGCCTGTAGAAGTAATGAGCTTATATATATAAATACCTGCCTGAAGGTTATTGCCTTCCAAGGTTGTGGAATAATTTTTTTGCACTTCAGCATAGCCGTCAAAAAGTGTGGCTGCTTTTATTCCGTGAGCATTGTAGATTTCAAGCAGTACTTTGCCCGGGTGAGCGATATTAAAAGTGAACGTTGTTTGATAAGTGAAAGGATTCGGCATTGATTCTATTCTTTCATCCTTGACAACGATCTCACTCGTCTCCGTTGTAAAGCATGAATCAAAATTTACCGTCTTTAGCTCTACGTGAGCTATGCTATCGGCAGGTACCCAGATGGCACCATTGTTATTAGAGAATTCAATATAGATATTGAAGTAGCTGGTAATTGTATAAGCGCCGGGTACGCCTTTAATGGTTGTTAAGCCGGTTGAAGTTAAAGTTGGGCTTTCCCTTATCATATATCCCGGAGGAAGGTCGCCGCCACTCATATTGAGTTGAATCATTTCAGTATTGAAGTAACGGGTGCCATAAACCACACCTGCATTTTGCATCCACACCCATACGCTTGCCGGTGCACAGACGTGGATGAACGTTTGACCCCCATCCACAGAAAGATTTCCGGCCACTTTTGATGAAAAGAATTCATTTATTGTGTCTCCGAATGAATAGGGCGGATTACTGCAGTTACCGAAGCCATAGTGTACCACATCAGTCAATTCAATTAGACCTGCGAGTGCCTGCACATGATATTCGGATGTGTAGGCATCCATGGTATCGAGAGGAGGCAGGCAATCAGTGGGAGCAATTACTTGCCCCGATACCGGAATTTTAGAACCTGCGATCATGGCAATTACAATTAATAAATCCGTAATACGCTGCAACTTGCCAGACCCGGTTTTCATAATATTATTTTTATATTTCTGCTTTGCAGAACTATCCATAAACCCTGACGATTAGGCTGGAGTAACTTCCTGATGAATGTATCCGATTGCGGGAAGTTACTCTGTTACTGTTAAAACGTCAGCGCTCAGAATTTTGCCTTTAGTTGGACAACTGCTGCACGTAGTGCTGCTTCTTGTGCCAACGATATCGCAGGTTTTTCCATTTTTACATTTTATGGTGAATCGAACAGTAGCTTTACAGTCTGTTTGCGTTGAATCACATTTGATGCAAATGACGTCGCCGTCATTTATTTTTGGAGTATCACAATCACAACTTCCTACCACATAGGAGCAATATTGAACTTTGGTTGTTCCGGTTCCTTGCTCGTCTGATGTGCCATTTTTATTTGAGTTGGTGCAGGCAACGATGAACAGGATTATACTTATGAAAGTAAAAAGTGTCCAGGATTTCATTGGTGAAAATTTTTTTTCGCCTACTTAATTTCATTTTCCGCTTTAGGATGCTTACTCTGTTTTAAGGATTTTCAGCTTCCTCCTGAAAAAATTTGAGAGAGTGAATATAAAGGAAAATGAAAAAGAGAGTGACTATTCTGAAAGAAAAATTTTGTTTTGCAAAATCCGGACTATGGAAGAAAGACGGGAGCGACTATTCAAACGTTGTCTTTTTCGAAACAAGGAAATATTTCTCACTGCGTCGAGGGGTCGGGAATGTTAACAAGTGAATCTCCTCTAAAAAATTATTGCATTCTTACGGTTCAGATAGCGGAATAAATTTCCGGTGCAGCATCTTGAGGTATCATTCATAGTCCCGGAATATTTTTTTACAACATATTTTGTTTTCGTAATCGAGATCTCAGGATTCACTTCTCAAGTTTCACGTCCTAACGGTTTACGATTCACGTTTCACCTCTCACATTTCCCGTCTTCCCAAGTGCAAATTGCCAACTGCTCACTCTTTCATACCTTCGCAAAAGAAATAACTAACCAACCCCCGCGTTTATCGAAGCACGAATACACGATTTGAAAAATTGAATCGCTTTCGCTTTGAAAAAAGCATTTTTCATCCTGAGTTTGTTGTTCTTCGGAATTACTTTCGGTTATGCACAACGATATGACTTCGGTGCGTGGCTGGGCGGCGCTACATATTTCGGTGACCTGAACACGAGCACAAATTTTCAATTCACCAATCCTGCCGGGGGTGTCTTTTCGAGAATCAATTTTGATGATCGCATTTCCTTCAGGGTAAATTTCTCAAGTGCACACGTGTGGGCCGATGATGCCTTCTCCCACTATTATTACGAGCGCACACGAAATCTCGGCTTCGGTTCCAACATCTTTGAGCTTAGCGGGCAATTTGAATTTAATTTCATTCCCTTCACCAATTTCTCGACGAACGCATACACAGAAAAACATCGCTACTCACCTTTTGTGTTCGTGGGCTTCGGTACTTTTCTTTTCAATCCTACTGCCCATTATAATGGAACTAAGGTTGACTTGCAACCTGTCGGTACAGAAGGACAGGGTTTTCCCGAATATCCTGATCTGAAAAAATACCACCGCACGAGTTCAGCGATTATTTTCGGTGGGGGAATTAAGTGGCGATTCAAAAAAAATATCGGAATGCAGTTAGAAGGCGGCGTGCGAAAAACTTCAACGGATTATCTCGATGATGTGAGTGGTGTATACGCTGATCCCATCATACTGCTGCATGAAGGGGGGGAGGAGGTAGCCTTTCTCAGTGATCCGTCAGTGGAAGTTACGGGAGAGCCGGTGGGTGTTACAGGAAAAATGCGCGGAGACAATCATAAGAGCGATGATTACTTTTTTTTCGGGTTAGGAATTATTTACACGCTCAAACCATATAAGTGTCCGTTTCAGAGGTGAGGGAGTGAATCGTGAGACGTGAAACGTGAGAGGTCAGACGTGAATCTGAAATATGAAATGAAAAAAGTTAACAACGCTTGAGATTTCTAACTTCTATCTTCTACTTTCTAACTTCAACTTCATAACTTCTTCCTTCTAACTTCCCACTTCTAACTAACTTGCGCCGTTTTTCAAAACCATGCCCTTGCCCGAAGACATAGATAAAAGCCGGTTGCCGAAACACGTTGCTATCATCATGGATGGTAACGGGCGATGGGCGCGTAAGCAAGGCGAAGCCCGAACGTTCGGCCATCGCAGTGCAGTATCTGCTGTAAGAGCGGCAACAGAGGGTTGTGCCGAGCTTGGCATCTCTTTTCTCACCCTCTACGCTTTCTCTACTGAAAACTGGTCGAGGCCGAAAGAAGAGGTAGATGCGTTAATGGAATTGATGGTAGAAACTATCCACGGTGAATTGCAGACACTCATGAAGAACAACATTCGCCTCCGCACCATCGGGGAAATTTCAAGATTGCCTTCAACTTGTTTTCGTGAATTGAATGAAGCCATGGATCAAACACGAAACAATACAGGACTTACGTTAATCATCGCCGTCAACTACAGCTCACGCAGTGAATTGACTGAAGCGATGAGAAAAATTGCGCATGATGTGACTGCCGGTGATTTGAATCCGAATGACATAAGTGAGAAAACGGTTGCTGACTATCTTGAAACAAGCGAATATCCTGATCCTGAACTCATGATACGCACGAGTGGTGAACAAAGGCTGAGTAACTATTTGCTTTGGCAACTCGCCTATGCAGAATTGTATTTCACGCCGGTACTATGGCCCGATTTCACAAAGGAAGATTTGTACGAAGCAATTATCGAATATCAAAAACGCGAACGCAGGTTCGGTAAAACCAGCGAACAACTGAAAGTATCATGATGAAATTTTTTTCGCTCCTGTTTATTGCAGTGCTGATGCTGTCTGAGTTCGTAACGGCACAAACCACTTACCCCACCTATGATTCCGTAATCGTGGACTACGGCAAGCCGCTGGAATACACGATTGCCGGCATTGCTGTTTCAGGAACCCTGTACCTGGATAAAGATATTCTGATCGCAATTGCCGGAATAAAAACCGGTGATCGCATTGAAATTCCCGGACAGGAAATCACGAAGGCAATTCAAAATTTGTGGAAGCAGGATTTATTTGCCAACGTGAGGATTTATGTTGATCACACTGAAGGCGACAAGGCATTTCTTGCTTATGTGCTCGACGAGCGTCCGCGACTTTCCGGTTTCACTTTCAGAGGAACGAAGAAAGGAGAAGAGGATGACATTCGCCAGAGGATCGGACTCAACCGGAGCAAGGTGCTTACTGATAACGTCAAGGTGAATACCATCAACACCATAAAAAATTTCTATACTGAGAAGGGTTATCTCAACACGAAAGTAACAGTGACGGAAATGAAAGACACCACACAGCCGAACAGTATGCTCTACTACATTTATGTTGATCGTGGCCGGCGCGTGAAGATTGATGAGATCACATTCAATGGTAACTCAGCGGTGAGTAAAGGGAAGTTGCACCGCCTGATGAAGAAGACAAAAGAAAACACCTGGTATCCGTGGAGCGTCTTCACCATTTCACGATTTAAGAAGAAAGAGTACGATGCTGACAAAACCAAGATACTCTCATACTATGCCGCACACGGCTATCGTGATGCGCGCATCGTCTCCGATTCCGTTTACAAAAATGATCGTGGCTACCTGAACATTGATATCAGTCTTACGGAAGGAAATAAGTATTACTTCCGAAATATTGATTGGACGGGCAACACAAAATACTCTGATGCCAAATTGGATTCAGCGCTTCGAATCAAAAAAGGGGATGTGTATGATGAAGCATTTTTAGAGAAGCGATTAAACGGCGATCAGCGGGGCGACGACGTTGGTTCGCTCTATATGGATGATGGATACTTATTCTTCCAGGTTACACCCGTTGAAGTGAACGTGGAGAATGATTCGATTGACCTTGAAATTCGCTTGCATGAAGGAGCACAGGCAATCATCAACCGGGTGAATATTGTGGGCAATTCTAAAACTCACGAGCATGTTGTTCGGCGGGTGATCAGAACATTACCGGGAAGTAAGTTCAGCCGCGCGGATGTAATTCGCTCGCAGCGGGAAATTGCCACGCTCGGATTTTTCGATCCCGAAAAACTTGACATCAGAACGGATCCGCATCCTGAGACGGGTTCTGTAG
>DASRAJ010000090.1:0-37359 GCA_035638255.1 Chitinophagales bacterium | reverse complement strand
TTGCGTATGCTGATCCTCCGGGCATTATTGACATAACTCCTGATCAGAACATTCCCTATTTTTTACTCTGCGGTTTTACCAGGTCATTCACAGAAGACTTCGACAACTACGAGGGTTATTGGATTGCCGGCGGCCCCGGTGATCAAGCCACTACAGGCATGTGGCAGATTGATCAGCCCGAAGCAACGTACCAGGTAGACGGGGACCCAAGTTCCCTTGTACAGACCGGAACTGATCATACCACCGAGGGAGTCAATACAAATTTGTGCGCCTTCACCGGAAATAATTTTTCTGCCGGTGATCCCTACAATGCGCAGGACGTTGATAACGGTGCCACCACACTGTTCTCACCTGTCTTTGACCTTTCATCCTACACTAACCCTGCCATTTCATATTATCGCTGGTACACCAATGAGGCCAGTGCTAACCCCCGCAATGATCATTGGAAGGTTTTCATCACCAATGACAATGTGAATTGGGAGAAGGTGGAATGGAATAATCATCCGCAGCGCGCCTGGAGGAATTTTGTGTTTCACGTGAGCGACTATGTAGCTCCAAACAGCACAGTGCAATTAAAGTTTGTTGCCGAAGACAGTGTAATAGCAGGTGCTAATCTTGACGGAGGAAGTATTGTTGAAGCGGCGGTGGATGATCTGTATTTGTGGAATGAAGCAGATAATGTTGGAGTAAATAACGTTTCTTCCTTAAATGCATTAATGATTTCTCCGAATCCAGCTGCAAATAATTTCAATGTGAAACTCATGCAGTCACTTTCGAAAGATGCAACGGTTCAGATATTCAATGCTTATGGAAAAGTTGTGTACACGTCCTCAGTCAGCAAGAGCATAAATCAGTTGGTGATCCCTGTTAGAAATCTTGAATCAGGAATTTACACGCTGCAGATTGTTGCCGATTCAGATGTTTACACAAAAAAAGTTGTCGTGCAGCATTGATGAATACGCCCTGATTTCTGAATCATGATATAGCAATCGGTAAATCAAGAACCCTGCTTATTTTTTTCTTTGCGACTTTGCGTGAACCAAGCGTGAACCATTTTCTCTTTTTCTGATTCATTATCTTTGTAAAAAAACCTCTCAATCAATGTCTGTCACCACGCTCGAATCGTCTATGAGTTTTGAAATCACCGAAAGCATGAGCTTGATTGCACAGAGTGTTCGTGACTTCTGTGAAAAAAATATTCGCCCGTACGTGATGGAGTGGGATGAATCGCAAATATTTCCCAAAGAACTTTTTCGGAAAATGGGAGCACAGGGATTTATGGGGGTGTTGGTTCCTGAAGAATACGGAGGTGCCGGTCTTGGCTACCATGAATATATTCTTGTGATCTCAGAGATCTCAAAAGTTTGCGGCTCCATTGGTTTATCTGTTGCAGCGCACAACTCACTTTGTACCGGTCACATTCTTCAGTTCGGCAATGAAGGACAGAAAGCAACCTACCTGCCTAAGCTCGCAAGCTGCGAATGGCTTGGCGCATGGGCTCTCACAGAACCAAACACCGGCAGCGATGCAGGCAATATGAAATGCACAGCCACTCAGGATGGTGAAGACTGGATCATCAACGGAACCAAGAGCTGGATCACTCATGGCAATTCAAGTGATGTGCTCGTGGTGATTGCGAGAACTGGCGAGCCGAGAACAAAAGAAAACAGTACTGCTTTCATTGTTGAAAGGGGAACGAAAGGATTATCTGCCGGCAAAAAAGAAAACAAGCTCGGCATGCGTGCATCAGAAACTACTGAAGTGATACTCGATAACGTGAGGATTCAGAAAGAAAACGTCATCGGTGAAGTGGGTGAAGGATTTACACAGGCGATGAAGGTGCTGGATGGCGGAAGAATTTCTATCGCTGCATTAGCACTTGGCATTGCGAAAGGTGCCTTCGAAGCTTCCATAAAATATTCCAAAGAGCGCCACCAATTCGACCAGCCGATTGCAAACTTTCAAGGCATTAGTTTCAAACTCGCTGACATGGCAACACAGATTGCCGCAGCAGAGTTACTCACACACAATGCAGCAGATTTAAAAAACCGTGGCGAGAAAATGACCAAGGAAGCAGCTATGGCAAAGTATTATGCTTCAGAAATTTCAGTGAAGATTGCTACGGATGCGGTACAGATTTTCGGCGGCTATGGTTACACAAAAGATTTCCCGGTAGAAAAATATTATCGCGATTCAAAGCTCTGCACAATAGGCGAAGGCACTTCTGAAATTCAAAAGATGGTGATAGCTCGCGAGGTGTTGAAGTGATACTTCGGGCCACAAATTAAATTGCATTAATAACAAAGTGGAAGTTTCGATATACTTTCGCGCCACATCGCGGAGTGGAGCAGCGGTAGCTCGTTGGGCTCAATTAGCTGCAAGATCAACAACCGATGAATACCAAAGCGAAAGGTGATATTGCCGAACATGCGGTTATTTTTCATGCTCTCAAAAGAGGTTGGGGAGTGTTGAAGCCACTTGGCGATAGATTACCCTACGATTTGGTTTTGGATGTAGATGGAAAGTTACTTAAGGTTCAGGTTAAGGGCGCATGGTTCGATTCAAAGAGAAAGAATTATGTGGTTGATAATCGAAGAACCAAAACTAACAGGAGGCGAATGGTGCGAGCGAAATATTGTGAAGCTGATTTTGATTTCGCCATCATTTACATTCAGGAACTGGAGGTATTTTACGTAATTCCTGTCAGTGAATTCATCAGTTACGGTTCCGAAGTTCACTTAGTCGAAACCGAAAAACGTCAGCGCAAACCGAAGTCGGAAAAATTCAGGAATGCATGGGAGTTGATTTTGCAAGGGGCTCTTCCGGAAGAAATTTCGGGATGAACATCTGTCAAATTCGGGGAAGCTTTCGAGTGTAGTAATCCCGAGCCAAGCTCCGAAGAAATTCGGAGAAGGTGTAGAGACTGAATGGCAGATACCTTAATTCAGTATTTACTGAAAAGGTAAAGAGACAGTCCAGACCACAAATTCCGATAGTTATCGGGAGCGGCGAAAGCCGTAGCGGCAGGCATAACCCAAAGGTCGTAGGTTCGAGTCCTACCTCCGCAACAAGTAAAATCCTTCGGTAATTTCGCCGGAGGATTTTTGTTTCCTAGAAATCATGCACAGAATTTTTATATGCTAAATCTGCGTGATCTGCGAGACAAATTTTTTCAATATGCCATTCAAGTCAGGATTTGTTACCATCATCGGAAAACCCAACGCGGGCAAGTCCACCCTCTTGAATGCACTCATCGGTGAGAAGATCTCCATCATCACACCCAAGGTGCAAACCACCCGCCACCGCATCAAAGGAATTCTTACCACAAAAGATTTTCAAATTGTTTTCTCCGATACGCCCGGCGTCATTGATCCGAAATATGACTTGCATAAGAGCATGATGAAGGCAATTGATGATTCCATTGAAGATGCTGATGTGTTGCTGTTTCTTTTTGATGGCAAGAAAGAAATTTCATCAGTAGAAGAACTTGGATCGCGTTATGGAAATAATTCGCTGCAAAAAATCATTGCGATCAACAAGAGCGATGTGGCGGACGAACAAGCACTCGCTTCATTTGCAAAGCAGGCAAAAAAAAATTTCCCGACCGCTGAAATCATTTTAATCTCTGCTCTGAAAAAACTGAACCTCGATGTTTTGCTGAATGCAATTGTGAAATTGCTTCCTGAGCAAAATGCTTTTTTCAGTGAAGAAGAATTAACAGATCGCTCCGAGCGATTTCTCGTTTCAGAATTGATTCGTGAAAAAATATTTGAACAATTTCAGCAGGAGGTTCCTTATTCTACCGAAGTGATCATTCATGAATGGAAAGAGGAAAAAGAAATCACAAAAATCAGAGCCGATATTATAGTAGAACGGGAATCGCAAAAAGCAATTTTGCTCGGCAAAGGAGGCGCGGCGATCAAGTATTTAGGAATTGAAGCAAGAAAATCAATTGAAGAATTTCTTTCCAAAGGAACTTCAGGTGAGAAGAAAAAAATTTTCCTTGGATTGACCGTGAAAGTAAATGCCGGCTGGAGAAACAGCGATCGAATGCTTAAGTACTTTGGCTACCAAAAATGAATTCAGCAAAAAAGAATATCCGCAAAATGCTGCGCTTTCACTATTAACCAATGACCAATGACCAATGACAATTGACTATTCACCATTCACGATTCACCAGCCATGAGCAGCACCGTTGCCATCATCGGCAGACCCAACGTAGGCAAGTCCACACTCTTCAATCGCCTGATCGGAGAGCGCAAGGCAATTATTAATGATACATCCGGCGTTACGCGCGATCGCATCTATGGCATTTCGGAATGGAACGGCAAAACGTTTAACGTGATTGACACCGGCGGTTTTGTTTCCCACACGAAAGATATTTTTGAAAAGGAGATCAAAAAGCAAGTACATGTGGCCATTGAAGAAGCTGCTGTCTTACTTTTTGTTGTTGATGCCACCGTAGGCGTCACTGACCTCGAACAAGACATCACAGAGATGCTTCGCCGGCATAATAAAAAAGTATTGCTCGTTGTGAACAAAGCAGACAATGCCAAGCGTATGTATGCAGGAACTGAATTTTATTCACTCGGCTTCGACAAAGTCTTTTTTATTGCCGCCATCAGCGGCAGCGGCACAGGCGAACTGCTTGATGAAGTAGCCTCCTTAATTGAAAATCCCGTGGAGGATTTGCATGAACATCTCCCTCGAATTGCCATCGTCGGTCAGCCGAACGTGGGGAAATCTTCCCTGGTGAATGTATTGTTGGGTGAAGAAAGAAACATAGTCACCGACATTGCGGGAACCACACGCGATTCCATTCATTCTCATTACAAACTTTTCAAAAAAGAATTCATTCTCATTGATACTGCGGGCATTCGCAAAAAAGCCAAGGTGCATGAAGATCTGGAGTTTTATTCTGTGATTCGTGCTGTGAATGCCATTGATGAAGCCGATGTGTGCATCCTCATGATTGACGCACAATCGCCCATCGAAAGCCAGGACCTGAGCATTCTTTCCATGATTGTGAAAAAAAGAAAAGGATTAGTGCTTGTAGTGAACAAATGGGATTTGGTGAAGAAAGAGACCAACACCATGAAAGGTGTGGAAGAAGCGATCAGAAGAAAAATTGCCCCTTTTACTGACGTGCCCCTCATCTTTACTTCGGTAAAAGAAAAGCAACGTGTTTTTAAAGTTCTTGAAGAAGCACTTGCAGTTTACGAAAACAAGAGCAGGAAAGTGGATTCTTCAGAATTAAATGAGAAAATTATGCTGAAGATGGAGCAGTTCCCCCATCCATTGGTAAGGGGAAATTCGTTTAAGGTCGCACGGATTGAACAAGTACCGGCACGGTCTCCCACCTTTGTTTTCTATACCAACTTCCCGAATGATGCAAGAGAAAACTACCGGCAATTTCTCGAAAATGAATTGCGCAAGTTGTTCAGGTTCACCGGCGTTCCGATTGCATTGATCTTCAGAAAAAAATGATTGATTATTAAGTGTTTGTTAAAAATGTGGTTATCTTCGCCGCTGCAATTTCTAACCTAAAATTTCAAATCAAATGAAAAAAGTTTTTTTAGTGCTTTTCGCTTCGGCTGCTTTTTCAATCGTTGCTTGCAAATCAGGAATGAAAAACGATAAAATGGAAGACAGCATGGAGTTGAAAAAAGATGTGGATTCAGCTATGATGCAAATGCAGTCAACACCTGCAGATTCCATTCATCCAATGCCTGCTGACACCATGCCGAAGTGAGTAAACTTTCTTGGAGGATAAAAGGATCATTTCCAAGCCAATAAGAAACGTTAAACTTTGAAAAATACCCTCTCCGGAAACCGGGAGGGTTTTTTTATGAACAATACCTGAAAACTTTGGGCACAAGTTCGATGGTTATTTCTTTTCCCGGTAAAGCGCCGTCACATCTTTACTCATAGCTTCCCCGGCCTTCCGCACCACCTCGTCCTGATCATTGATGACAGCATAAAAAGCATCCTGTGAAAATTTTTCTCTCGCTAAAAATGCTTTGATTCGAAGAGAAATGAAATGCTGTGCCGACGCCTTATCGTTTTCTTTTCCACTCACATTATTTTTTGCAGCATAATCAAGAAAGGAATTATACACTTCATCTCCTGATTCATACTGCTGCCGAAATTGATCAACATTAGAATACTTGTCGAGCAAGCCCGGATGATTCTGAAAATAATTGTATGAGAATTGCTGAATCAATCCCTTGTTGAGGATGGCATTCAGAAAAGGATTGTTGTTATTGGAAGTATCGAGCGGAACAAACACATCAGGAATAATTCCGCCACCCCCGTAAACTATTCTGCCTTTTGAGGTGAAGTACTTCATGGTGTCATTCAAATGAATACTGTCAGCGTTCATCACTTCACCATTGTGGTAACGGTTCACTACTTCATCATAGTAGTCATTCAGGTTTTTGTCATAAGGCTTTTGAATGCATCTTCCTGAAGGTGTATAGTACTTCGCTACTGTTAATCTCAGGGCAGATCCATCACTCAAGCCATACTGTTCCTGCACCAATCCTTTTCCAAAGCTTCTTCTTCCTACAATTACACCCCGATCCCAGTCCTGAATGGCACCCGCCACAATCTCGCTCGCCGATGCCGATCCTTCATCAATCAAAACAGCCACGGGACCTTCTTCAAATTCACCAAGCACATGCGCCTTGTAATCCATTCGTGAATACACTCTTCCTTTGGTATACACCAGGAGTTTTTTCTGGTCAATCAATTCATCAATAACGTCAGTCGCCGAATTCAGCAAGCCGCCACCGTTTTGCCGCAGGTCAATCACAAGACGTGACATCCCCTGTTGCTTTAATTTCTTCAGCGCGTCTATGAATTCACCATAGGTAGTTTCGCTGAAGCGATTGATCTTGATGTAGCCGGTGCTCCTGTCGATCATGTAAGAGGCATCAATGCTGTACATCGGAATTTTATCGCGCGTGATGGTGAAGCTTATGAGATGAGAATCGCCTTTGCGCTGAATGCCCACTTTCACCTTCGTGCCTTTTTCTCCCCGGAGATGATTGACTACGTCGCGATCTTCTATATGCTTACCTGCAAATGAAGTGTCGTTGATGGTGATGATTTTGTCACCGGCGAGAATGCCCACCGATTCCGCCGGTCCGCCTGAAATAACTGACACCACCATGATGGTATCACCCACAATAAAAAATTCGATCCCGATGCCTTCAAAGTTGCCTTCCATTTCCTCTTTCACTCCGGTCAGATCTTTTGAGGGAATGAACGTAGAATGCGGATCGAGTTGCTCGAGCACATTGGCTACAGCGCCATCTTCCAGGTTTGCAAGATTCACAGTGTCTACATATTTCGCCTGGACATACCTGAGTACTTCATCAAGTGTATTCGATTTATTGCCGGAAAAAATAGCATGTTCCTTTGAGCCATTCAACATCAGGCCGATCTCAATTCCAAGAGCAAGAATGATTGCCATGATAAGCGGCAACCAGATACTGAGTTTTTGATTCATATCTTTTGAAAAATGGTTGCAAAGAAACGACTTTGAACGCGATTCGCGATTCTCGTATCGCGATACGCGAATTGAGAATCGCTCCCGACTTATCGGGAGAGAATCGGGAGTCGTGTATTTTCGCAGCACCATGAATTCTCAATTCAAAAAAACGACAGAGGAATCTTCAACCTATTCTCAGCTCGAGAACATGAGCATCCACGATCTTCTTGTCAATATTAATAGTGAAGACAAAACAGTTGCCGATTCTGTTGAGCAGGAGATTCCTCAAATTGAAAAGTTGGTGGAAGCAATTGTTGCGAAGATGAATGAGGGGGGAAGATTGTTTTATATCGGTTCAGGTACCAGCGGAAGATTGGGAATTGTAGATGCCTCAGAATGTCCGCCAACGTTTGGCGTGCCGCAGGGTTGGGTGATCGGGTTGATTGCAGGAGGGGATGCAGCAATCAGAAAAGCAAAAGAGTTTGCAGAAGATGATCCGGAGCAGGGTTGGAAGGATTTGCAGGAGCATCAGGTTTCAGAGAAGGATGTTGTGGTTGGAATTACTGCGTCAGGAACCACACCTTATGTTGTTGGAGCAATCAGGAAATGTAAAGAGAATAACATCGTAAGTGCATGCATCACATGCAATAAAGGAAGCGAGCTTGCAGCCATCGCAGATTTTCCGGTTGAAGTAGTTGCAGGTCCTGAATTTGTAACGGGAAGTACGCGCATGAAAGCAGGCACCGCACAAAAACTCATTCTCAACATGATCAGCACTTCCGTTATGATTAAGCTGGGAAGAGTGCTCGACAACAAAATGGTGGACATGCAGCTCACCAACGAGAAACTCATTGATCGCGGTGCACGCATGCTCATGCGCGAGTTTGCCTGGGATTACAAGCGTGCGAAAGGAATTTTGCTGAAGTATGGAAGTGTGAGAAAAGTTTTGGTAGCTCATCGCAAAATTCTAAAACGATAACTTTGCATATTGTTTTTCGTTTTCTTTTTTCGTTTGATTTTTATTTGATCCCGATTAGTCGGGAGGAATTTGAAATTTGGAATTTTGACTCATGCACGACATAGAACCTTATTACAACTGGAGAGACGTTTACGTTTCTGAAGAAGACCAGCTTTCGCCATTCTTCAAAAGGGAATACAGTGAGTTTGAATTCACCAATACCATCTATAACTTCTACATCCATCCCCAGTGGGATAGCTTCGGATCACCCACGCTTTATTTGAAAATTCTTTTCGCTGATTACGCCCATCACTTTGTAGTGATAGAGCTGATCGGTGAGTGGAATGATGCCATCAACAACGACATTATGTTTCTCAAGCGGGAAGTGATAGATCCATTCATCAGCGAGGGCATTCACAAGTTTGTGCTCATCGGGGAAAACGTTTTAAACTTTCACGCCAGCGATGATTGCTATTATGAAGAGTGGAATGAAGACATCCGCGACGCCGGAGGATGGATCGCCTTCATCAACTTCCGCGATCACGTTTTAAAAGAGATGCAGCAGATCCGCCTGCAAAACTTTGTCCTCTGTGGCGAGCAATTCACCGAGGTAAACTGGCGTCTCGTGAAGCCGTTTCATTTTCATCATCTTATTGAAAGCAGGCTGGCGAATCATCAGTTGCCGATTTAAGAATTGAAGATAGAAGTTAGAAGGCAGAGGATAGAAGTTTATCTTTCAAAAAGGCAATGGGATTCCAATGGAATTAAATCTTCAAGTTAGTTCCACCGTCGCAGCAGCCTAACATTATTAACGTAATCATTTGCGGCCCCGCTTCTGCATATCACTCTTACTATCCTCCGTTCTGGCTTGTTCTTGTCAGGGACAGCAATACGACTCTCTTATTGTTTCAGCGGAACGGTTTTTCCTTAACAAAGAATATTGCAAAGCATCATCAGAATATTCCAATGCATTTATCGCATTTGGCGGTAAGGGTTATGCTGATGACAGGTACAACGCTGCAATGGCATGGACGCTGTGCGGTAATAACGATTCAGCATTCTTCAATCTCTTTCGCTTAGCCGACAAAACAAATTTCCTGGAGTATCATAAACTCATGACCGAAAATGATTTTGAAAAATTACACCTGGATATACGATGGACTAAACTTCTAAGCACCGTAAATCCAAGACATGAAATCTATAATGACAGCCTTGCAAAGATTCTATCCGAGGTGCGGGACAACGATCAGAAATACCGGGTCAGGTGGGATAGTGTGGAAGCAGCTTTTGGAAAGGAATCAATGCAATATAAGTCGCTCATCAAAAGCACGATGTATTTTGATTCTGTGGATTTAGTAATCGTGACTTCCATTATTGACCGGTTTGGATGGCTGAGCAATAATGAAGTTGGAAGTGAAGGCAACTCTGCATTGTGGCTGGTGATTCAACATGCAGACCTTGAAACACAGAAAAAATATTTCCCGTTGATGCAAGCTGCTGTTAACAATGGCAAAGCGCAAAAAAAGGATTTGGCCTATTTGGAAGACAGGATCCTGATGCGCGAAGGTAAAAAGCAACTTTACGGAACGCAGTATCACCTTGACAAAAACAATCAGATGACGCTTTGGGAAGTTGAAGACCCTGTGAACCTGAATAAGAGGAGAGCGGAAGTTGGATTGCCGCCAATGTAAGTTGTTGAATGGCGGACAATATTTGACAACTTTCGAAAAGTTTTAATAAAGCATAGTCAATCATCAATGTATCCCAATGCTCTTGCGAAGTCAATGGTCCTTCTGTCAATTCCACGCTGAGTTTTGAAAGCGTTTTGAATCTGCCCGCGGGAATAATGTTTGAGCACGGCCCGCAGATCGCTGAGCATGCCATAGCGGAATATTCGCGTGATAATAAAGTCGGCGTGTTGCTCTTCATCCAGCGTGTTCATATCAACGTCCCAAAATGCAGTTGGTCCCAAAGGAATTTTCATGCAGCAAAATTACGGAGAAGAAGCGTTTGTCACCCAGGCCTTTCGCTGGCGCAAATAGAAATTCTTACGATTCAAATTTCTTTTGTGCAGGAAGATTTTAAACTGCCAATCCAAAACTTCTTAACTTTTCAAAACTCTTTCATGAATGAAATGAAAGATTATGCTCGA
Source organism: Chitinophagales bacterium (assembly GCA_035638255.1). Lineage (GTDB taxonomy): Bacteria > Bacteroidota > Bacteroidia > Chitinophagales > UBA10324 > DASRAJ01. The sequence goes on along the minus strand of DASRAJ010000090.1, from coordinate 26,754 downwards.
CGTGATGAATACCATTAGCACAAAGACAAGAAGAAATGAATTTACCGGAGAGGACTTTCCAATCATATTGATTGATGATAAGGAGTTAGATGAAATCATTCATGATTGCAGACCGGATATCCATGTAGATTTAGTTCCCACTCTTTTATATTGGCTCGGTAAAGAACAGGAGCGGCAACTTGTTTGGAACAGAATTGAACTTGAAGCAAACAAAAAGATAGTTCCAATTCTAATGTGCTCAGAGGATATTGATTTAGACTGTACTCGTATTGTAGCTCAAGTGTTCTTAGAGAACAACATTGTGATTTGGGAAAAAATCGGGCAAGATTTGACAGGGTTCGGTATTAACTACGATTTGATCGGAGAGACAGTTGACTGGTTTCCGTCATTAGGTCCTTACTATTTTGATAAGAAACAATATTTAAATTGCATTAGCCTGTTTAGAGCCTTTAATAAGTATCATGCTGAAGACTAAACCACACTCAGTAAAGGCCAATGCGAAATGAAAGATGATTCAGGTCCTATGCGCAGACTTTTAGGGGGCAGAAAAAAAAAGTAGTGTTTGCAGTTGTGTGGTATTCATTCTCGCACAAAGAGGTCATTGATTACATACTGCCAACTTACGACCGGATAAAAATGGTAATATTTCCAACTTCCATTTGGCTTCTCCACGGTTATAAATTGTAACTGGATGACTTTAACTTTTTCACCTGAATAAAGAGTCTGCAACGATAGAATTTCCTTCTTGCGAAGAGTTTTATAGAATTTATCCCACGGTGCGAGATAACTGGAAAAATATTCTATGGTAAAACCGCAAACCTTTGAAGGTAGTCCATCACAATCGCAATCTATTTCAATATAAATTTTGCCATCCTTATTTTGCTGATTCTTCAAAGCAAGGATCCAAGTTATATTCAGTGAGTCATTACACAAGAAGTCATTTAATTCTCTGCCATAGATATCTCCCTCCGACCTGACTTTAATCTCTTCAAAAAAGAATGAACGTAAAGAATCTGTTTGACAAATTGCAGGGACTTGAATAAGAGTGAAAAATAAAACAAGGAGAGTAATCTTCATTTCGATTACAAGTTTAGCTCTTATCTGTGTTTCACAACGGACAACTATAACAAAAGTAAGAGCTTTAAATTTTTTCTTGACGCGAATCTCACTTCGCCGAAGTCCCTGGCGGCTGAGTATTCATAGGCGCATCCGGCGGCAGTTCCTGCGGGTTGTGTTTCAGGCGCTTCTTTTTTTTCTTATCCGGATTCTTAAATAATTCCTTAAGGTTGTCGAAGTCACGTGTATAACTTATTGCCACGCCATTCTTTGTTTTATTCCGTTCATCTACCACGCTGTAATCACTTGTACTGAAAACTTTGCCGGTCACTCTGCCATCGGGAGTAATCTTATATTCCACGGCGAAATCTCCTGCTACTCCGGTGGTGGTTTGATTGGTGGTGGCGCTGGTAGCTGTTCCGCCAAAATCGAAGTTGCCGCCCACGTCAATAGAAAGGCGATCATTAAAGAAACGTTTTGTGAGCGCTACCTGCAACTCATTTCTCTTTACCAGGTTATTCGGGTCAGAGGCATTGAGACCGGAACCGAGATTCGCTTCATAGCTCTGGTAGTTGAGAGAGAAATCTATGTCGCTGCGAAGTGAAGACGCAAGTGTATTGATTTGACCCGATATAAAATCGCTGAGTGAGTTGATGCCTTCTGTGCCGATGCTTTGTCCGCCCAGGCCTGAATTATCAGTCGGGATAAAATGCCCGAACACCAGGATGGCAAAGGCCTGCTTGTTCATTTCATTTTCATCCTGCTTGAGCCGCAACAATTCAATGTTGGCGGTGCTGCTCACTGAAGAAACTTCAGGCAGCTTGATGTCGAAAGAAATGTCAGGTGAAAAAAGTGAGCCCGTAAGTTTCAGGTATAAATTCGTGATGTAGCGCCGCTGCAATTCACTTCGATCCTGGGTGCTGATGCTGCCGATCGAGGCCGTAGGTAAAAGATCAATGAGTGATGCCTTGGTAGTGTAGAGAGCCGATAGGTCAATCTGAGCTTCATAGGGATCGCCGTTCCACGAAATGGTACCGCCCTTTTCAATCGAAAAATATTTATTAAAGAAGTTGAATTGCGTGAAAAGATAATTGCCGTGATCAATGGTGAACGTACCATACATGCTGAACTCACCCTTCGTGTTTATCTCCATGCTGATGTTACCGCTGCCGCTCCCCTTGATGATATCACCCGTTTGCTGATCGAAGATGATTTGGATCACCGCCTCCGGCGTGATGTCCATGTTGAAGTTTAGTGTTACTCCGGCCATGCGCTCGTAGCCCGCATATACAGTCGCTACTGTGTCTTGCTTTTTGTTGATGTACTGGATGAATGATCGCTGCCCGGCCGATGTGGAGTTGCTGATGGGAATGTTGATGGTTGTTCCCTTCATCGAAGTCACTGATGCCCGAATCACCATCTCATCAATAGGTCCGTCGAATTGAATGATGCCCGAGGCGACGGCTGTTCCGTAATATACTGAATCATCTTTCTCTGTTGTTTTCATCGCCAGAAATTTGTTGGTGGTGATTGCCACGTTCATGCTCCAGTGAGAAAGATGATCGTGAAAAATTTCTCCTTTGGCGTCTGCCGTATTGTTGTATTCATCGAAGAGCACGAGCTTTCCGAGATCAATAATGCCATCTTTAAAAATCACATCCTCGTTGCTGCAGTGATAAGTTGTTTGCAGGTAATTTATTTTGGTGGAAAGAGAAGCGATGTTCACCTGTCCTGTGAGCACAGGCTTTGCCGCTGATCCCATCACTGATAATTTGCCGGAAGCAGAACCCTGCGTGTTCGAGATGATCCCATCAAACAATACACCTTCGAGCATTTCAAGATTTGCTTTCTTCACATCAACATCGAGGTTCAGTTGATCGGTCACGCGGCGCGGGTAATACGTGCCCGATGCCTTCACATCATATTGTGCATCGTTGAGCAGCATCTCCATCGTCATTCGATCATCTTCAGGCACGTAGCTGATGTTCGCAGTCACAAGCCCGACTTTTTTTCCATTCGCACTAAAATCACTGATGGTAGTTGCTGCATCAATACGGGGTGCATTAAATACATTCAGCACTTGCATGGAGCCATTCAAATTTCCTTCAATCGCCACATGATTCCACTTGATAAGTTCATGGGTGTCAGCGAGGGGGATGTCTGCGAAATCAAATTCAAGATTCGTGGCGTGTACGCGGAGGTTCACATTCTTCACCGTGAGTAAGCGGCTTTCGTTGCTGAAAGAAAAATTATGAAAAATTAACCGGTCATCATCATACGTGATGAGATTGTCTCTCGAAATCTGCCAGGCTCTTCCGTTCATCACCAGATCTGATGGGAGCACATGCAGTTGCAACTCCGTCGAATCACCGGTGATCTTACACAGCAGGTTCATGTAATTGCGACGATCAGGACTTGAACCGCGGAGAAATACTGTAGCCGAATCCTGGTGAAGCACGGTGATGAAAACAGGATTATTAATGACTAGCGAATCGCCGATTTGAATATCATGAGAGCCGGCCGTTACCCGGAACGAGTCATTTTTGGTCTCAGCACCCACGTACACATCGCCGAAATCAAAACTTTTGTAACCGAGTGCAGGCACTTTTCCGGTGAACGAAATTGAATGTTGTCTTGAATTAAAATGTCCGCGGATGTTTGTTGAGTCCATCCCGCGCAGCTCCGGAAGAAAAAAATGCTCAGCGCCGGAAACTTTATTCAAAGCAATTCTGAAATCAAAATCTTCAAGTGTATCAAGCTGCGAATAATCGCCGGGCAAGGAAGGGAAGTAATGATCAATTACCGAGAGAAAGGCAGCGGGCAGCTTCGTGAGCGCAAATTTCCCATCGAAGCGCGCCGCGGCAATCGAAGTGGTGAGAATCAATTTTCTCCCGTTGCCATTTTCTTTCTGATCAATGTCCATCACGAGCGAGTCGAGACGAAACCGCGCTTTATCATCACTAAAGACAATGTCCGTTGCTTTTGCATATCCGAGGAAGTCATCAATGTTTTTGCCGCGCATGTTCATATCCATTTTCACGGAGAGGATGTACGGATCATCAGAGAATTTCAGGGCAAGCAAATTGGCGCTGTCAAGCTTCGCTTTAAAATCATACACGGGCAACTCCTTATTGAAATCCACCAGTCCATTGAAGATAAGATGAGCATTGGGGTCGTGCAAAATCACCTGACCACTAAACACCTTGCTGTCGAACGTTCCATTGATCGCCGCGTTTTGATAATTGTACTTGCGGAAATCAAATTGTTGTATGGTGCCGCTCATCTTTGCATTCATCGTGCTCACATCAAGTCCGCTGCCGTTCACATTCAGAGCGAAAGAAATTTTTCCGACCACGCTGTCTTCCGCAATCATTCTTCCCAAATTAAAATCGTTCGTGGCCAGGTTACCGGAATATTGTGCTGACTTCACGCCGTTCTTGAATTTCATGTTCAGGTCAGAAGTCACCTGTCCAAGTTGCGTGTTGAAAACCCCGTATGCAACAAAGTCATTGATAAATCCCGAGAACGAACCATTGAAGTGCGTACTGCCGAGGCGCATGACAGCAGGCGGAAGTTGTGTACCGGGAATCCAGCGATGAATGTCATTCACATCAGTCACGAGATCATTCACCTTGAGATCAATGTATGTTTCATTAATCTCAGGCAGTCCCTTCAGCTCGATGTTTCCGCTGAAGTGCGTGTTGCTTCCGGTCTGCAGTTTCAGATTTTTCGATTTCAGATTTTCTATTGTTCCCTTCACGTCACCATCGGCAATCAGTTTCTCTGAATTTCCCTTCGCACCGGGAATGAAGTAACCAATGTCTTTCATCGAGATTGTTGACTGATCAAAATCGGCATTGAGATTTACTTCTTCATTGAAGTTGAGAAAATCATGAAAGTTGGTGTAGCTGAATGAAAAGAAATCTCCGGTTGTCGAATTCGGTGTGGTGATTTTAAGATGATCTGCAACTGCTTCGCTCGTGGTAACTTTTGCATCCGCCTCAAGATGATTTAAAACAAAGCCGCTTTTCTCTCTCGCGGAAATATTTGAAATGTGCGCCTTAATAGTGTCATTCAGCAATGAGCCGTTGGTGAAATGAAGATCGAGATGGCTGTATGATTGATGCACGAGGTCAAATCTTGTTGTTGCGGGAGCTTCGTTCATATCATCAAATGAAAACCTGGAATCAACAAACCGGAGATCGTCAACGACGAGTTGAATGGGTCGTGTATTGATGTGAACCACTGCGGTATCGGGCTGAGGAAAGGTTGAAGTATCAATTTCTGTTCGCAGCAGCTTTGTGATTTGTAAATCGGCGTGATCAATCAAAATGTTTTTCAGATCAAACTTCGGCTGATCCAAATCCATCTTGCGGACATCAATGGAAGTGAGCGGAAGAAAGAAATTCAACCGAATGATATTCGGTTCGTCAAGCAGCACGAAATGAACCTGATTCAACCGGACTTTTGCAAGCGCTAATTCAAGCTTCGATGGATTGCTTGTTTTGTTTTTACTCTTCAGTGCATCGAGAATGAATTGAAAATTCCAGTTACTGTCATTCTTCGGACGATGCAGGTATACATCCCCATCACTGAGAGTGATGTGATCAATTGCATACTTACTGTGCAACAAGCTGATGATGCTGAACTGTGCTTCTAATTTTTTCGCTGCCAGAAGTGTATCGTGGTTTTGATCTTTCACAAGCACATTACTGAGCACAAGCGAATGAAAGAACTGCACCTCAACATGCCCGATAGAAATTTCTGAATTTACTTTTTTTGACAAGTAACGGGTGACCTTCTGCGTTAGCCGCGTTTGAAATTCCGGATCGTGGATTTTGTACATAAACCAGCCCGCCGCGATCAGAATAATACCGAGCAGAATAAAAAAGCTGTTTCCTATGATCCAACGTGCGCTCAAACCTTCGTCAGTTAATGGTTTCAGGGATGGACAAAGTTACTTCATATTTTTGCGGCCTTGAGTCGAACATCATGCCAATCACTATTCTCGCCATTGAATCTTCATGTGATGAAACTGCTGCTGCTGTTATCAGTGAAGGAAAAATTTTGAGTAACGTGATCGCCTCGCAGCAAGGTCATGAGAAATATGGAGGAGTTGTGCCTGAATTGGCAAGCCGGCAGCACGTACAAAAAATTATCCCGGTTATTGAAGATGCCTTACAGGAAGCCGGTGTTTCGAAAAACGATTTGAGTGCGGTTGCTTTCACTGCCGGCCCTGGCTTGATTGGTTCGCTGATGGTGGGAAGCTCCTTTGCAAAAGCGATGGCGCTGGCGCTCAATATTCCTCTCATCACAGTACATCACATGCAGGCGCACATTCACGCACACTTTCTTGCGGAAGAGCAACCTCAGTTTCCATTTTTATGTCTCACGGTTTCCGGCGGGCATACTCAGATTGTGATGGTAAAAGGTTTTTTAGAAATGGAAATCATCGGTGAAACCATTGACGATGCTGCCGGTGAAGCGTTCGATAAAACAGCGAAGATGCTTGGCATTCCTTATCCTGGTGGACCATTAATTGATGTGTATGCACAAAAAGGAAATCCTGATGCATACGAATTTCCCGAACCGAATATTCCAGCTCTTGATTTTAGTTTTTCAGGATTGAAAACTTCCATCCTCTATTTCCTGAAAGATAAAATTTCTCAGCAGCCCGACTTCGCGGAAAAAAATCTGAGTGACATCTGTGCTTCTGTTCAGCATCGCATCGTCACCATTCTTCTCAACAAACTTGAACAAGCTGCGAAGCAATTTCAAATCAATACGATTGCACTTGCCGGCGGCGTGTCTGCAAATTCATCATTGAGAAAAGAAGCGAAGAAGCTTAGTGAGCAACATGGTTGGAAGCTTTTTATTCCGCCGGTTGAATACTGCACTGATAATGCGGCGATGATTGCTTCAGTGGCGTATCATAAATTTTTAGCGGGTGAATTTGCGGGAATGGATGCGGCACCCGAAGCGAGGATGGAATGGAAGTGATTCTGATACGAAAACATTTTCCTCCTAACTTTGCCTCACAAATTTTTTCTATTCTATGAACGAAAACATCAAAACATTTTCCCTCGTGGTGATCACCATCTGCGTCTTCATCATGACGGTGATTGACATCCTCAACATGATTGAAGAAAGAATGGAGAAGCAGGCTGATTATTCTTCGTTTCCGAATCGTAAACTTTCATCAAAACAAGATCCTGCTGCCAATGCACCGAAGACTTCAATAAAGTTTGACGAAAAGAATTTTGATTTTGGCGACGTTACCGAGGGCGAAGTGGTTCATCACTCATTCACATTTACCAATACCGGAAGTAACCCGCTTATCATTACCAGTGCAAAAGGATCATGCGGATGTACGGTCTCTACCTACCCCAAGGAACCAATTGCGCCGGGTGCAAAAGCGAACATTGAAGTGCAATTCAACAGCGCGGGCAAAAAAGATATTCAGAATAAAGATGTCACCGTTTCTGCGAATACGGACCCGCCCGAAACCGGTCTTACGATACACGCCAATGTTCGGGAAAAACAATGAAGAAATATCTCTCACTCATTAAGTTCAGTCACACTGTTTTTGCATTGCCCTTCGCGATGATCGGATTTTTTCTTGCCGTGTGGCAGGAAGGATATGCATTCAGCTGGAAAACTTTCCTGCTCATGCTCGCGTGCATGGTGTGCGCACGAAGTGCAGCCATGGGTTTCAATCGTGTTGCCGATTCAAAATTTGATCGCGAGAACCCCAGGACAGCAAATCGTGAAATTCCTTCAGGCGTTATTGCAAAAAATTCAGCGATCATTTTTGTGATTGCCTGTTGTGCAGGATTTATGGTGAGTGCTTTCTTCATCAATCGCTTGTGTTTTTTTCTTTCGCCGGTTGCGCTTGCTGTGGTGCTCGGCTACAGTTACACAAAGCGATTCACGCATCTCTCGCATTTTTTTCTCGGGTTAGGGTTAGCGCTGGCGCCGGTCGGAGCATATCTTGCTGTCACCGGAAAATTTCATATGCTTCCGGTTTTACTCGGGCTTGCAGTTTTGTTTTGGGTGAGCGGCTTCGATATTATCTATGCGTTGCAGGATGAAGAATTTGACCGGGAACAAAAATTATTTTCCATCCCTGTTTGGCTTGGAAAAAAAAATGCGTTGCTGTTTTCTTCCATCATTCATCTGCTCTGCATCGCTTGTTTAGTGAGCGTTGGATTCATTGGTGCATTCCATATTTGGTATTGGATGGGGTTGCTCATTTTTCTTTTGCTTCTCATTTACCAGCACACCCTCGTGAAACCAAATGACCTCAGTAAAGTGAATCTTGCTTTCGCTACCACGAACGGAATTGCAAGTATTGTTTTTTCAGTGTTCGTTCTAATTGATTTTTTCTGAAGAATTTTTCATTCACTTCCCACTTCGATTCAGAATGCCACTTCGATTGGAGAAGACACTCAGTCGAGAGCAAAAGATTAATGAGTAGGGAGTAATTTAAGAAATCAGGATGGCAAGAATCTTAGCAATTGATTACGGGTTGAAGCGAACAGGCATTGCTGTAACCGATCCGTTGCAAATCATTGCTACCGCACTGCAAACTGTACAGACTGCGGGGTTGATGAATTTTCTTGGGGATTATTTTAAGAAGGAGCATGTGGAAAGCGTGATAGTAGGTGAGCCAAAGAATATGGATAACACACCTTCTGAAATCAGCAAGGATGTAGAATCATTCATTTCAGAATTGAAGAAAAAATTTCCCGACAAAAAAATTATTCGTGTGGATGAGCGCTTCACTTCGAAGATTGCGCAGCAGACGATTTTTAATTCAGGATTAAACAAAAAAGCCCGTCGCGATAAATCACTTATTGATAAAATAAGTGCTGTTGTAATTTTGCAGAGTTATCTTGCATCTATTCAATGATACTTCCGATTATAGCTTATGGTGATTTAATGCTTCGCAAAAAGGCAGCGGAGATCACTGCGGACTATCCCGGGTTGAAGGAATTTATTGATGACATGCAGGAAACAATGCATTCCGCCAGCGGCATCGGATTGGCCGCACCCCAGGTCGGTAAATCCATCCGGCTATTCATCATTGATACCGTTACTGCCCTCAAGCACATTCGTGAAGATGCCGATAAAAAAGACAACCGGTTCATGAATGAAGAAGGAATTCAGCGCGTGTTCATCAATGCGACACAGGTTCATAAGAACGGGACGCCCTGGCAATACAATGAAGGTTGCCTGAGCATTCCCAAAATCCGTGAAGACATTGAGCGACCGGAAGAGATCACGCTCGAATATCTCGATGAAAATTTTCAGCCGGTTACTGAAACGTTTAAAGGATTAGCAGGAAGAGTAGTGCAGCATGAATACGATCACATTGAAGGAATTCTCTTTGTTGATTATCTCAAGCCACTGAAGAAGCGCTTAATCAAAAAGAAGCTTGATAACATTTCAAAGGGGATTGTTGATGTAGACTACAAGATGAAGTTTCCCTCCCGGAAATGAGTGGGCAGTAGGCAATTTGCAATAGGCAATAGGCAATAGGCAGTGAGCAATAGGCAATAGGCAGTAGGCAATAGGCAAAAAGAAAAATTAAACCAATCATCAAAATGGTGAGCCAATCATTTCGTGATCTAACCGTTTTTAAGAGGTCATTTTCTTTAGCAATGGAGATTTATGAGATCACAAAAAAATTTCCGAAAGAAGAAACTTATTCGTTAACTGATCAAATAAGAAGGTCATCGCGAAGTGTCTGCACCTGTATTGGTGAAGCATATCGAAAGAGATTATATCAAGCGCATTTCATCAGCAAGTGTTCTGATGCCGACGCTGAAAATACTGAAACACAAATCTGGCTCGATTTCTCCCTGGCCTGTAATTATATTTCTAACATCGAATATGACAACTTGATTGCAAAGTCGGAGGAAGTGGGACGACTAATTAATCATATGATTGAAAATCCTGAAAAGTATTTGACTCTTGAGGACAAGAAAAAGCTTTCGCAAAAAGTTATTTCAAAATAATTACACAATATATTTTCATTTATTGCCCAACGCCTCCTGCGTACTACCCATTGCCAACTATCAATTGCCCCTTGGCTATTGCCTACTGCCTATTGCCTACTGCCTACTGCCTACTGCCTACTGCTTATACGCTCCGCTCTTCAGAGCATTGAAGAACTGCATCCACGCCGTGGGACTTAAGATGGCTTGGGGCTGATACTGTCCCTGGTAATAATAAGTGTAAGCATAGTTGTTCAGGGTTTGTCGTGCATTCAGATTGGGATCCTGAATGGTTTCACCCAGTTCTTTCATTTTTTCTGCATTCAGATTTTTCTTCGCGCGCTCAATGTCATCATCAGGAATGTTAAGATGAACAAAAGCATCCGCGAATTGCTGTTTTGAAAACCATGGATAAACTCGTGTTTCAGGAAGTGTTTTTATATCAGGCTGAAGAAAAATAATAGCAGTATAACTCTGATTTTCGGGAATATCAGGAACAATAGTCAATCCCATTCTGTAGCCGATGCTCGAAACTTCAATGGTATCTCCCACGCGGGCAGCGAATGAAAAAAACCCCTGATAATTTGCCACAGCACCTAATCAAATGGCCCGATTGTAAACGGTGGCAAAGGGTACCGGCGTAACAGCAGAATCGGTTGAAACCACGATGCCGCTGTATTGAATCAGCCGGTGTTCCTGTGCACTCGTTTCTTCCTTTCCCAAAATAAAAAAGGCAATCGCTGCAATGATGAATCTGCCGTGCTTCATAATGTTTCAAAAGTACTACTTACTGAAAAACCCAACGCACCTAAAGATGGTAAAGTGTGCTTTTCTTCGTTGTATGTATTCCCACGCTTATTTCGTCGGAGAGCAAAACTATTCTTCTTTGCTTCTATGAAATGCTTTAATTTTATCGCCTTCAACCTATATTGCAATGAAAAGAACTACCACACTCGTCTTCCTTTTTTTATTCGCACTCAAAATTTCTTCCGGTCAGCAAATTATCCACGCGTGCTGCGACACGTTTGTGTGTTTACCGGGCACACCAGTTTCCCTAAGCGTTACTATTGATTCGGGAAGCACCGGCACCTTGCTTCAGTATCCTGATGATATTTACACTTCCGTTATTGATCTCGGGTTCTCCTTTACGTATTTTGGAAACAGCTACACTCAATGTGTTCTTTCCACCAACGATTATATTTGTTTCGACCTGATTAATGCAGGGCAATATTCTCCATGGGTCATTGCTAATGCGGCGCCTTCGCCACTTAATCCGTTGAATTCAATCTATGGACCGTGGCATGATGTTGATCCTTATGTTCCGCCTTATGGGGCTCTCAGCTATGGCACATTTGGTGTTGCACCGAATCGCTTTTTCGTTTACAACTTTTGCAGTGTTCCAATGTATTCCTGCAATGACACGCTCTATACCGGGCAGATTATCTTGTATGAAACAAGCAACAACATAGAAATGCATCTCACAGAGAAGCGATTGTGCGTTAACTGGAATGCCGGTGCTGCAATTCAGGGTTTGCAGGATGCTACAGGAGCAGTAGCCGTGGTTGTAACAGGAAGAAATTACCCTACGCAATGGACTGCTTTCGATGATGCCATTCGTTTTACACCTTCAGGAAATACGTATACCTACGCGACAATTCCCTATGCACCCGTTCCTTTTGCTGCGGGCACGCCCGTGTGGAATACTATTGACGGAAATTTCGTTGGATCAGGATACAACATCACAGTGAATCCCACCGTCACCACGAGCTATGTAGTCACCACGGCATCCTGCGGATTTTCTTCTGATACAGTCACCATAGTTGTCGGCAGCGTGCCGGCAACTTATGACACTGTGAATCTTTCATGCATCGGCAGCAATGACGGCGCGGTGTCGGTGGTGCCAACAGATAATGCTCCGCCATACACATTTGTTTGGACCTCCAATGGTGATACGATACAAGTTACAAGTGGAAGTGTTGGTGATACAGTGTCCAATTTGGCTGCCGGAACTTATGTGTTGGTATTCGTTAATTCACTGGGTTGTACGCAACAGCATATTTACACAGTGACTCAGCCATCATATAATGCATCATTTGGTGTGTCACCGGGATTGATTTGCGATGGTGCTGAAGTCACGTTCACTGATTTTTCTTCCGGAAATATTTCATCTTACTCATGGTCGTTCGGAGACGGCGCAAATTCACCACTGCAAAACCCAACGCATACATACTCAGGCACTGGTTCATACACCGTCACTCTTACAATCACCATTCCGCCTAACTGTACTGCAACATATTCGCAAACCATTGATGTTCATCCTAACATCACCGGTGGATTTACCATGCAGCCTCCGCCGTATTGTGTTGGAGATGAGATTCAATTCACTGATGCTTCAATAGGAAATCCTGCAAGCTGGAATTGGAGTTTCGGCGATGGAGGTTCTTCTTCCGCGCAGAACCCTACTCATACTTATAGCAATGAGGGGACTTACACCATTTACTTTTCGGCCATAGATCAATTTTGCGGCACAGCGCAGGATTCAACGTCCATTTCAGTGTACCACATTCCCAATCCTGTTCTTCATGACGACACGATGATATGTGAAGGCGCAATCATTTATCTTGCTGCCAATGATTCCGGTAATGCGTATTTGTGGACTACCGGTGAAACAACTCCCGACATCAATTATGTAATGCCGGGTGATTCGGTTGTGTACGTATGGGTATCAGTTGACTATCACGGATGTAAAGGATTCGATACCGTGAGACTGAGAAATCGCTGCGTGATTTTATTACCTGCCGCATTTTCTCCCAATGGTGATGGTAAGAATGATTTATTCCATCCCCTGGCTACTAACGTTGTAGACTACGATTTCATCGTGTTCAATCGCTGGGGTCAGGAAGTTTATGCAAACAAATCGAGCGACATCTCACAAGGATGGGACGGCAAGGTTAAGGGAGAACTACAACCCGTCGACGTTTACATTTATTACGTTACCGGTCATTTCATTAGTGGCAAAGGATTTACGCTGCAGGGAAATGTCACCCTGGTGAGATGATTTTTTTTGTGAGAAGAAAATTGAAAGCCGTGTGCAAAAGTTGCCGCGGCTTTTTTTAAGGAAAGAATGGCAAGTTGAAAATCCCGGCCACAATTGGCCGCCGTGTTAAGAATATCTTATTAGCGCGTTCACAATTTTTTCTGAAGCATTACCAGTACCATAGGGTTTTTCTTTCGCTGAAAATTTTTTTCTCCCGAAAAATTGAAAAGCGGAAAGGATTTTTTTCTCATCAGAACCGGCAATTCGATTCACACCGAGATGAACCAATTCTATCCACTCTGTTTCTTCCCTCAGGGTGATACAGAATTTTTTGAAGAAGAATGCTTCTTTCTGTAAACCACCACTGTCGGTGATTACCATTTCGCAACGATTCAGCAGCACAAGCATACCGAGATAGCCGACAGGGTCAATAATGCAGAATGGAAATTTCAAATCAAAACTCTTCAACCGCCTTCGTGTGCGGGGATGCAATGGCAATACCACCGGGATTTCGCGGTGGATTTTTTTTAATGCAGACAGAATATGCTTGAGTGTTGCCGGATCATCTGTGTTCTCTTCACGATGCAGTGTGCACAGCACAAATTCTTTGAACGGAATCGCCTTCAGGATTTGTAAATCCTGTTGTGCTTTCTCCGAATAATATAATGCTGCATCATACATAACATCACCGCTAAGAATGATTTTACAATCGAAACTTTGAAATCCTTCGCGTTGCAGATTTTCTCTTGCGGCAGTGGTAGAACAAAGAAGCAAATCAGAAACGCGGTCGGTGAGGATGCGATTGATCTCTTCCGGTGAGCGCATATTGAAGCTGCGCATACCTGCTTCTACGTGCGCTACTTTCAGGTGTAATTTTTTTGCTGCCAGCGATCCTGCAATCGTGGAATTGGTATCACCGTACACCATGACCCAATCCGGTTTTTCCTTCAGTAAAATTTCTTCGATCCCCTCCAGCATTCTTCCCGTCATGGCGCCGTGATGTAAATTGTTGATGTCAAGGTTGTAAGCCGGTTTTGGAATTTCAAGCTCATCAAAAAAAACAGCCGACATGTTCGCATCAAAATGCTGACCGGTGTGAAGGAGAATTTCCCGAATGTTTTTTCTCTTTCGAATGCTGCGGCTTACAGCAGCGGCTTTTATGAATTGCGGACGAGCGCCAACAATCGTGACAACTTTCATGAAGTGATTACTTTCCGTGGTAAATATCTTTGAATTTTCTTTTTTCTGTATGAAAAACATTTTCAGAAAATACTGGTGGTGGATTCCTTAGGGAGCCATTTGTCTTATTTTTCCAACTGTATATTGAAGTCGTTGCAGCATCTGCTTTAGTTCAGGCAGACTTTTGAGCAGTCTCGCGGTGAAGGAAATTATTTGCTTATTTACCAATTGCTGCTTTCATTTTATCTTGTTGCAATGCTTTTCAAATCTGACAATGGTGAAGGCACTGAAAGAAATTTTTGAACAACACTTTGGCAGGAATGGAGAAGTGATTCATTCATTCTTCGCTCCGGGCAGGGTGTGCCTCATCGGTGAGCATCTTGACTACAATGGAGGATTTGTTTTGCCGTGTGCACTTTCAATGGGAACGTATTTGCTGGTAAGAAAGAGAAAGGATCACATCCTGAAGTTGACTTCACTGAATTATAGCTCTTCATTCGAAATTTCTTTAAACGAAATTGATGCGAAGGTTGGAAATGATTGGTGGAATTATCCGGTTGGTGTAGTGAATGAATTTCAGAAAATTGTATCGGGAGCATTGGGATTCGAAATGCTTTTTAACGGCGATCTGCCCATCAGTGCCGGTCTTTCTTCATCGGCATCCATAGAAGTGGTAACAGCATTTTCATTGAATGAATTGTTGAATACAAAGCTTTCGCTGAAAGAAATTGCACTGTTATCGAAGCGTGCAGAGAATGATTTTGTCGGCGTGCAATGCGGCATCCTTGATCAATATGCAGTAGCGTTGGGGAGGAAAAATCATGCGATGTTTTTAAATTGCGTGACGGAAGAGCATGAATTCATTCCGGTGAATATTGGCGACTATGAATTTATCATCGCCAATACCAACAAGCCGCGGCAATTAGAGAACTCTGCTTTCAATGATCGCTTCAATGAATGCAGAGGAGCTTTGCAGATCATGCAGCGATTGTTGCCTGTAAATTTTTTAGCGGATGCAACGCTGCAGCAATTTGATTCAATCGAACATTTTTTTCCTGATGAAGTCACTCGCAAGCGTGCGCATCACATCGTATATGAGCAGGAACGGGTAAAGCGCGCAGCCTCAGCGCTGGCAAGAGGGGACGTAGGCGAGTTAGCAGCGCTGATGAATCAATCGCATGCGTCGCTACGCGACTATTACGATGCGTCATGCTCAGAACTCGAAACTATTGTGAGTGCTGCACTTTCAGTCAATGGCTGTCTTGCTTCAAGGCCGAGTGGGGCAGGGTTTGGCGGATGCACGATCAATTTGATTCGCGCAGAAGTGAAGGAAAGATTTTGTGAAAAAGTTTTTTCTGAATATAAAATGAAAACAGGGTTGAATGCGGAGTTTTATGAAGTGAAAATGGAAGATGGAGTGAAGAAGTTTCATTTGCAATGAGAATGCACTTATGTATTCTCAGAAAAAAAATCACCGCTTGAGTTTGCTTATCACACAAGCTGCACTCACTCAGAATAATTTTGAGGCGCTTCCTCAGTGTTGCACAACTGCACGATCATTGAATGATTGCCAGAGGCAATTCAAATTTTCTTCCCTGCCCACTCACCAAATGCAGGTGATAAAGACCCGGCAAACATCGGCTTATGTTTATCTCATTAGTACCCGCATACACTTTAGCATGGTAAACTGATACGCCGGTGTCGTTGAATACATCAAGCGTGAATTTTTCATTAAAGGGATTGATCACGTTGAATACTCCTGATGACGGATTGGGTGTCGCTATCAAGGAATTAAAAGTATCATCCTCATTATTGTCTTGTAACGTTTCCCGCATATTGTCCACCAGGTAGCAATTCATTACAGGGCTTTCGTATTTATAATTGAACAACGCTTTTTGCGAAGCGAGTTTTTGACGGTAGGTATCAATGATTGCAGTGTATTCAGAATTGTGAATCAGGTTGGTATTTTCTTCAGAATCTTTTAGAAGATCATAAAATTCTTCAGTTGTTGTTTCGCAACTGCTGTAAACATATTTGTAGTGAAAGGAGCGCACAGAGAGGATTGTTGGAAAACTGCCATCGGAGGATTCCCTTAATGACTCATACATAAATTCTTTACGTTTCGTGACGCCCGTATAAAGATCATGGAGGGAGATGCCATCAAAATGCAGGCTTGTATCGTGAAGTCCGGCTGCCTCGAGTGTGGTGGGAAGTAAATCAATGTTGAGTGCCATCTGGTGATCTATAATCGAGTGCGGTGTGAACCACGCCGGATACCGGATAAAGAGTGGATCGCGGATGGATGGCTCATAGGGAAAGCGCTTTGCATAAAGACCGTGCTCGCCCATAAGAAAACCATTATCGCTGGTAAACAAAACAAGAGTGCTGTCGAGGATTCCCAGTGCCTGAAGCGTGTCCAAAATTTTTCCGATTGCATCATCGGCTCCTTTCAGCAATTGGAAATACAGGAGGTAATTATTAGGAATGCTATCGGGATCAATTTGATGCTCTGATGATGAATAGAGGTAGGAGGGATAATCATCGGTATAGTGGGCGGTGTTATCAGGCACAGGCATGGGATCATTCTGATAATAGCTTGTATAGGCAGTCTGCGGTTGTTTTGGATCATGCGTGGCCTTGTATCCTAACCACAGGAAAAATGGACGGGGGGTACGATGGATAAACGCAAGTGCTGTGTCTGTTAAGATATCTGTTGAATGTCCTAAAGGATGAATTCCCACCCCCTGCCGGACATACGTGGGGTTGAAATAATTCCCGGCACCCTCCATGCTGAAATCAAAGATTGGATATGGTGAGTTTTGAATCCACTTGCCAACCATACCTGTGTAATAACCATTATTCCTGAGCAGTGTTGCCACCATGGGAAGGGAATCATAAATCGGAGATGCGTTGTCAATACCACCATTATTGTGTCCATACAATCCCGTCACCATCGAAGAACGGCTCGGGGTGCAAAAAGAGGTAGTGACGAAATAAGATCTAAAATTGACACCCTCATTTGCGATGCGATCAATGTTCGGAGTTTGAAACCATGCAGGGGCGTAATTACAGCTATATGAATCGAACCGGGAATCATCTAACACAATCCAAAGAATATTTGGATTTGCGGGTGTAGTTGCTGTAACAGATGCTGTCCAATTGTTCATACTCAGCGGACATGCGCTTGCCTCAATGGTGTACTGTGTGTTTGCGAGTAATCCGTTTAATACAACATTGTTTATTTCCACTGTTGCATAATATTTCCACGGCTGGTTACTACTAGTGTATTGAATGCGGATAGAATCAAAAGTGCATGAACAAATATTTAAGTTGATTTTGAGAGACGAGGAGCTAAGCGCAAACACACTTGTAATCGTGGGTAGCGTGCATGCTGCTGTTTGCCCGGTTATATTTCTGTATTTGCTTTTGGTTCCATCCCCGCACTCATCCATTACAGCGAATTGATAGGAAGTATTGGATAAAAGATTTTTGAAGGTGTAATAGGTTTTATCACCGATGCCTTTGACCGGCCCCCAAACCGGATCTCCGGTCTTTCTAAATTTAACACGATACTTAACAGCGCCTGCAACAGCAAGCCAGCTTAGTTTTTCAGAGCAGGAAGTAACATTCGTGAGAGTAAGTCCCGTCGGGGCTTTATTGCAATCCTGTGCTTCGCTTTCAAGGCAGGAAAAAAAAATAGCAGACGCAAGTAAAAACTTTTTCATTTTGCGTGGGTGCGTTGAATGACAGAGAAATCAAAGATATTTTCTTCACCGAATCTCTTCCGAAACTTTATACATTATTCATTCACTTAATTATTCTTTTCATCGCATGATTGCAGATTAAAAGATGGTTTCATTGGAACCATTTGGACTTTACTTCATCTTATAAAATCTCTCAATGATCTCCACCACTTTCATCCCTTCAAGGGCATTCGTGCTGATGGTAGATTTTCCTGTGAGCGTGTCAATAACGTTTTGAATTACGTATTGATGATTGGCAGCGCTTCCCTTGTAACCACCGTAATCATTCGGCGGATTCGATGCAGGCAATTCAGGCATCGTGTAATTTTCAATGTGGCAATACTCAATTCTCTCCATGTATTGTCCGCCGACTTTAATACTTCCTTTTGCTCCAATGATGGTGATGCTGCTCTCCATATTTTTATCCCACACCGATGTGGAGTAATTGAAGCAGCCGATTCCGCCACTGAGAAATTCGAATGTCACTAATCCGCTATCGTCAAAAAATTCTGTAGAGTGCTGATGATTGAAGTTGGTGAAGTGTGTTTGAATGTTCGTGACGTCACCGAAGAGCCAATACATCATGTCAATGAAATGACTGAATTGGGTGAAGAGCGGCCCGCCATCGAGCGATTTTTTTCCTTTCCAGTTTCTTCCATTGTGCTTTTCACCGGGATGATAGTAGCGGTCGTCACGATTCCAAAAGCAATTCACTTCAACCAGAAAAATTTTCCCGAGTCGATTTTCTGTCATCATATTTTTCAACCATTGGGAAGGAGGAGAGTAACGATTCTGCATCACACAAAAAACTTTTTTCGAAACCTGAAGTGATTTACTGATCACCTCTTCGCATTCTGCCTTCGACAAGCCCATTGGTTTTTCAATAACCACGTGACAATTTCTGTCGAGCGCTTTAATGGCGTTCGATGCATGCAGGCCATTCGGCGTTGCTACTATCACTACATCAATGGTGAGGTCAGCAGCAAGAAGGTCCTCCGGAGAATTGAAGAAGAGCGTTTTAAAATTTTCTTCTGCAATTTTTTTTTGAGACGCATCTGTATCTGCGGTCCCCACGAGTACCGCAAACTGATGATCAAGGATCATTTGCGCATGGCGCTGCCCAATGTGACCGAAGCCAATTATGGCAAAATGAATTTTATCGGGCATGAATTTTTTTATTAAATGATTGCACCGATTTACAAAAGATTACACCGATTACTTTGTGCTTTTCCATTGGTGCAAGCGCTTGTACATTTTTTTGCAATCGGTGTCATCCTCGTATGAAGATCAGTACGCGTTCTTTTCTCCACGGACCATATTCCACACTGTGAGTAAAATAATTTTTACGTCGAGAAGAAAACTCCAATTCTCAATGTAAAATACATCGGTGAGCACACGCTGATTCATCAGATCGGGATCGGTGGTTTCGCCCCTGTAACCGCGTACCTGGGCAAGTCCGGTGATGCCCGGTTTCTCCAAATGCCGGCTCATGTAACGTTCCATAATGTTACGGTATGTTTCGTTGAGCTTGATCGGATGCGGGCGCGGACCTACCACGCTCATCTCCCCCAGCCAAACGTTGATGAATTGCGGAAGCTCATCAATGTTAAGATTGCGGAGATATTTTCCAACCTTGGTGATTCGTGAATCATTTTTTTTCGCCTGTACAAATTCATCATCACTGTCAGTCACATTCATGGTTCTGAATTTCCAGCACTTGAAAGTCTTGTAATTTTTTCCGGAGCGATTCTGAATGAAAAACACCGGACCTTTCGACTCCCATTTAATCAGGATTGCCACGAGCGGAATGAGCCAGCTCAGAATAAAAATCATTACGAGTGATGAAAACGCAATATCAAAACTTCTTTTCACAATCCGGTTGAAGATATTTGACAGCGGTTCTGCCTGCAATGAAATGACAGGATAGAAACTGTAAAAGTCCACTTTGATATTACGGTTGTTGAAGGCGCTGAAGTCGGGCACAATCTTGAATCGAATCAAATTGTCTTCTGCAAATCGAAGTATGGAAGATATGCGCTCTTTGTCTCTCAATGGCAAGGCGCAAAAAATTTCATCAATTTTATTTTCAAGCGCGAATCGCTTTGCATCTTCAATTGTTCCATCGAGTTGATAAGTAGCATTTGGCGGAAGCTTGTCGTCAAAAATGCCCATCGGCCTGAAGCCGTAGCCTGTATAATCCCTCAGCGTATCAAACATGCTTTTCCCCATGTGATCACCCCCTACTACAATCACTTTGAATGAATTCTTTCCCGATTCCCGTTCGCGTCGCAACACATACATCAGTCCCAGGCGCGCCAGCGTATCAAAGAATACAAAAAGAAAATAACCGTAGATGAAGAGAATGCGTGACACGTTAAAATCTTTAACGAGCAGAACCACAGTAGAAATAAGCATTGCATGCAGAACGATGGCCTGGAAATGTTTGGAGAACGATCTCTCGAATTGCTCAAACCGTTCCGGTGAATAAAGTTTGAGAAAAAGCGACGCCACAAGCCAGCATGCAATGAGGGCGAATGATACTTTGAAAAAGAAGATACTGAAATTGGGCTTGAAATGTCCCCAGATAAAAAGATAGCCAATCAGGAAGGAGAAGATGAGAATAAAAATATCACCGAGAAGATTGATAAGAGAATAGAAGCGTAACTTTTCCCTGAGCATCTATAAGTAGAATTTTTACGATAGCGTGGCAAAGGTAGCGAATTCGAGATACTGAGAACAGGCAAACGGAAGACAAAGAATGTCGAACTTGTCGAACAAGGGAATATCTTTTTCCGGAGTAAATTCCATTGATGCCGGGATAATAATCCCACGAAAATGGTGATTGAGGAGACCAGGATTTTCTTCCTTAAGGAATAAACTTCCAAATCAATTTTCTTTCACGACCTTGTAAGTTTCTGCAGGGGCAGCAGAAGAGCGGTAGATATTTACGAAGTACATCGCCGCCGGAAGGCCGATGGTGCTGATGCCGGTGAAGTTTTCTCCACTTACCACTTGCCAGGTTTTAGAGCGAACTACTATGCCAAGTGCATTCGTCAATTGAACAAGCAATTCTCCATCATTTACCGATTGCAATTGAATGTTAATGCTGTTAATGACCGGATTCGGTGAGACAACTGTTGAAACAGCGCTGCTGCTGTTCAACTTAATCAAAACAATGTTAGAGTATGTGAACGTTTGATCGCGATCAACCATTTTTAGCCGGTAGTAATTTAAACCATGATTGGGTTTCGCATCTGTGAAGTGATAGTTGAGTTCATTCGTAGAAAATCCCGCTGCACTTAATTTCGCTATGGCTGAAAAGTCATTGCCCTCCGCGCTTCTTTCCAAATCAAAATAGTTGCTGTTGTATTCAGCTGAAGTATTCCAGTTGAGTTGGTTGACGGCACCTTCATTCCATCCCGTAAAAGAAAGCAACTCGATGGGCAGAACTAATATCGTCATCCCGATTCCGAGTTGACTCGTATTGTCACTAAACGCTGTGAGATTATTTCGCAGGGCGTAATTGCCTCCCACGGTTCTTCCGGGCGTTCCGGCTGCACTAAGAGAAGTACAACTCGGATTTGGGACTTGCCATCCGGCGGTAGTTAAATCTCCATCAGCCCGCTCAAGAAGTGCGAACTCATTATCTATCAATCCCGGAAATGCGGGCGACTGAATATTCCACCCTTTTAATGTTATGTTCCCTGCCGCAAAACTTCCGGTGCCAATCGCTCCGCCATTTGCAGGGCGTAAATGCCATTCACCGTAATTGTTAACTTGAGTGTACGACGTTCCGCATTCGCTGATGCTAATCGGGCTGTTTCCTGAGACTCCGTTTTCCCATGAAGAGCTGAAGCGCGAAATGCCGGAGATGTTGGTGGGGCTAACTTGCAGCAATTGTGCAGAAGTGGTGCTGCCAACGGGGAAATCATAGGTTGATCCGCTGTTCACCATTTCACGATTTAACTTCCCACCACTACTGTAGAGTGCAGCCACCCAACTGCTGGAGTATGTGCTGGTGTTTGGAGCAGAAGAAATAATTGCGTTGGAAGCCGTACTGGAAATGTAAAATGTATTTGCGTTCGCATACACCAGACCATCCTCAAAATTGGCCTGATTAGAAGCGGTGATATTGGTGAGCAATTGAATGCCGGACGTGTTGACACTCGTATTGTTGAAAATAACTTTGTAGAAAACGGTGTTCGCTCCGGTAATGTTTTGCTGGATGTTACTCTGGAAATAAACAGCGCCGGAACTCGTCAGCAACACTGAGCTGCTCGCCATATTGTCGGTCCAGTTTGCAGTGAACCCATTTGCATCGCCAACAAACAGATCGCCGTCGAGCTGCATTCCTTGTGCGGTTGCATTGGCAACATATCCTCCCTGGCAGTAAACCGAGGCGCCTGATTGAATCGTGAGGTTAGGTTGCGCGCCACTTCCATCGAGGTACAATACATCCTGGCTGAAGACTTTTGTGAGGAAAAAACTGAAAGAGAAAAGAAGGAGCGTCAATTGTTTTTTCATGATGAAAAATTATAAATTTTTCGACTCAATGAATTTTTTTTTTTACGAAAGCTAAGTTAGCCATTTTCTTATCACAGTGTCAACTTTCTTTTCATGGTATCAACTTATCAAAATTAAAAAAGAGAGAGAGCGAAAGACCCTGCTTGTTACCTGGCGACATCGTGACGAATTCAGAGAAGCTTTCTTCTAAGCAAATAAGCTCAGCAGTCTTACCATCGAAATAAAAATTTTAAATGGGACAATGAAAAATTTTTGCCCCTCCCGATGGTGTTTCTCATTTTTGTTCCTCCATCGAATGCTTCACGAAAATTGAGTAGAGCACTACAAGTAATCCTATGGTTACGAAAATTGTGGAGAGAGTGGTTCTGCGAAAATTATACACCACATCAGGATCAAATTGAGTGGGCGGTTGTGCCCCTCCGGTCATCAATAAAAATCCGATTGCGAGGATGGCCAACCCGATAAAGAGGAACATATAATTTCTCTTACCGAATAAAAATCGTGATGTAACATTTTGTGCCGTTACAGATTTTCTCACTTGCTTCTCATTTGTCTTTTCTGGTTGCTTTGCCATGTTCAATATGATTTCCAACGGCGAATTTCAAACTTTAAATCAAGAAACAAAATTTCTGCAGCGATAAAGAAAAGTTAAAGGCAAAAATTAAAGCATACCAGGTTAAAATACTCCTGGTAAGATTCACACCCGCCTTTAGAAAATGCGACCTGTTTGTTCCGCTGAAATTTTTGTGCTCCTGTGATGGTCAGTACATCTTCAGATACTTACTCAGTTCTGCAGTACCGTTTCCGTGAATGACTGCAGTTACATAAACGCCATTCGGCAGTGACAGGTTATGCATTGTCAATTCATAGTCCCCGGCATTGAGTTTTAATGTGTAAAGAAGCTTTCCAGTAAGATCAAATACTTGTAATGTCGTCTCCTCATTTTGATTTGCAATGGAGCATGAAGTTGTACGTAATCTTACTTCCGTGCCGTCTTTATCTACCTGAGTCAGACGATAATAATTATTTCCTGAATAAGGATGATAGTCAACCGCGAAATATTCTGACGGTTGCGAGGTAGTTCCTTTACCGGCGACTGTTCCGAATACACTAAAGTTCTCACCATCCGATGATTTCTCTACTACGTAATGATCATTGTTGTATTCTGATTGCGATTTCCAGTCTAAGGCAATCAATCCATTTTCAGGCGAGCAGGTAAAAGAAGTAACAGTGACGGGAAGTACCACAGAGCAGTCAAGCGATGCACCGTTTGTTAAAACCCAGTTCAGAGCAAATCCACTTCCTCCGGGCGTCCATTTGTTTACCAGCAGGTAATAGGTTTGTCCCGCTGTTACTGTCAAATCATTATTCCATTGATTTCCGCAAACATCTTCATTTGTATCAGAACCTGTATTATTACCACCACAAATAGCAGGACCTGTATTTATCGTTAAGTTATTTGCAGAACTAAGTCCTGTCTGTCCGTCACATCCGGGTCCACTCCAGGGCTTTGCAGCATAGGAGCAACGCACCGGTGTACCAAGAGAACCACATGAACTTGCAGAATACAAGGTAAAATCATAATCATCACCGGCACTTGAACAAGCATTATTAACCGGATTAATAATAAGACCCAATGTCCCGCCACTGTAAATGGTTATTTTATACCAGTTAGAATAGTTCTCAGCAATGGCACATCCTGTTCCTGCGTCTGAAACTATACCGGGGCCTGTGCTTGCATCGCTGAATGAGGAGTTCGAGCAAATAGGGGTGGCATCACTACAATCGCTGTTATCAGTACCGTTTGGGCCACTTGCGCATGGAACGCAATCCAGCGTAGCCACCCAACCAGAGTTAGTAGTTAATGAATTTGAAGTGAACCGAAAGGTAAGGCACCCGCTTTGATCGAAAGATGTAAAAGGTCCCAATCCAGCTCCCATACAGTTTTGATAGCTGGTACATGTTCCGCTCCATCCCCCAATGTATCCCGGATATCCTGCTGTGGCACTATTTTGTGTGGGCCCGGCACCTAAATAAAGCACATCACCAGTGGCGATGTTGAAAGAGGAGAAATTGACTCGCAAACAATTTCCGGCAGTAGATGGGCAAAAGGTCCGGTAAATCAGGTTGATGTTATTACTGTAGTTCCCTGCAACATTCCCATTATCTGTAAATGTGCCACTGCAAGTGCTTACCATATTTGTTCCCAGATATGTGTTTTGAAGTCCAACCGTTGGAGCCAAATAAGTTGCAGTTCCTGCAGGAGCGGACGGACAAACGTCGCAGGAAAGTGCTGCTACCCATCCTGTAGAAAAGCCACTTCCATTCGTTACAAATTTGAAGGTCAGTGAGCCGCTTGAAGAAAGCATGACTGGCGGCAAGGTTACTCCGGTGTAAGACCCGATCAGCGGTGCCGCAATACTTGTTCCGTCATAAACACTGAGTACGTCACCTCCACCTCCTCCTCCCGTAGAGAGTGAAAAAGAATACCAGGTCACTGAAATACAATTTCCTGCATTGCTTGAAAATGTTTCAGTGATCGTACTATTGATAGTGGTATAATTACTAGCTCCCTGAGGATCATAAAATAATCCTGCGCAGGTAGATATTGTTCCATTGGCCATAAGGTATCCTGTTGCGCAGGTTACGCTCGTGATGGTGGCAGCCCATCCGGTCTTATTATTAAGTGCATTAGAAACAAAGTTGAAAGTAAGTGAACCAGAGCTGGACGTAATAGTGCCCGGCGAAACGATACCAGAATACTGACCTATAATCGGGAAAGCTGTAGTAGGACCATCATATATAGTGAGTATGTCATTACCTATCTGAGTTTGGAATGAGGTAAAGACAAATTGCAGACATGAGGTGCCAGTATTGGTAAAAGTTTCCGTAATGTTTTCGTTGGAAAGATAATTTGCACCTGATCCCTGGCTGTCATAAAAGTTTCCTGATAGTGTGGCAGCACTGATCGTCCCGGGTGTCATGTTGTACCCAAAACTTTGATGCAGCCCGGCTAATAACAACATAACGGAGAGTGTGAATATCCGCTTTCTCATTAGAAATTAATTTATGTGTTTAGTATATCCTTAATGCTAATTTATTTGTCCAGTTTTCCTTCAATGTAAACCACTCCGGCAACCGGCTTAAAATCCGGTGCAAGAATTTCGTCGTAAGATAAAATTTTTATCCAGGTATTTTCTCCTGCTTGAATGTAGATTATTTGATCTTGTGTCCTGTATGATTCTATCTGATCAATTAATGACCGGGGCACAACATCCTCTGGTTCTCCAATAATGCGAACAATTTGGTAGGTACCTTCCTTTGCGGTTTCTAAATTAATAACCGGAGAGATCATCTTCAATTGAGCAGTTGCGGGAGTTTCGGAATCTACTTTCACTATCTTATCCTGATGCTGCGCAAATGCGCTGAAGCAGAGCAGAATGCTTGCCAAGAGAGTGACTATATTCTTAGTCGAAAAAAGCAATGAAAATTTTTTCATGATCATCATCATTTTATGCTTGTATTCCTGAAAGCAACTTTATATTAAACTTACGATTTCGGTTTTGCGGTCAATTTCGGATTCCTGAATCTATCTTTCTGCGCGAAAGCTGTCCTTGGTATTCCTCGGAAAAATAGCAAAAATTATTCGACTAATATAAAAAATTTATTAGCGAAAAATCACTGGGAAAAAGTTACTTATATAAGTTACTCTCAGATATAAATAGGAGTGGTAACCATTATAATCGGAACTGACTTTCAGATAACTTCACTCAAGAGGCTTCATCTGAAAATATTTCCGCGGTCCTATGAGCATAAACCGTGAAAAATGGTAAAAGGTTACTTTCTACAAGTTACTCTAAGATGGAGATAGGCTTGATAACCAGAGTTAATTAGAGAACTCGCTCTGTCAATACAACTCATCAATTTTCATTCTTAAATATTTTCTCACTGCAATGAGGGTACTTAGCGACGAAAACACCAAACCCATAATGAGGATGCCTGCGAAAATGAAACCGATCACCGTATAATCCTGCAGCGCCTGATAATCGGGGAGTTGTGTTACAGCAAATTTCATGAGCGCAAACAAAAGAACAATTGCAATGATGGCAGCAATAAACCCGTTTACAATGCTCCGGGTTAGAAATGGTTTTGTGATGAATGATCGCGTGGCACCAACGAGTTGCATGCTTCGAATGAGAAGACGATGCGCGTACAT
>DASRAJ010000089.1:0-29471 GCA_035638255.1 Chitinophagales bacterium | reverse complement strand
GGGGACGACAGAGCTACCCTTCTCAGCGGAATTGTGCTCATGAATAATTACCGTGCCGCCAAAACCACCAGCACCATCACATTGAAGGTGACTGTGGCTAATGCAATTCCGTCCCAGATATATAATGTGTCAGCAGTATTTACCGGGAAAATTGGCAAGGACTCTACACTTTTAACAGTGTTGGATTCTTCCAATAACTATTCTTCCATATTTTCTTCATGGATTGACGTCATTGATCCTAATAAGAATAATGTAGCCGATGATCCGGGAGAAGGCGTCCCTACTCCATGGCAAATTGGACAGTTGATGCCGATTGAATTGTCAGTGTTTGATGTGCATGCAGAAAATACCGGCGCATTGCTTAACTGGACCACTCCCTCAGAAGAGAAGGAGAGCTATTTTGCCATTGAGCGCTCTAACGACGCTATCCTTTTTGACAGTATGGGAATCGTACCAGGGTCGGGTGTTTCAACCGTTCAGCATGACTATTCTTTTTTTGATACTAAGCTTCCGAAGAGCACTCTATATTATCGCCTTAAACAGACGAATTCAGATGGTTCTTCCACCTACTCTGAAATAAGAGTATTGGAATTCCAAACAGATGTTGCTGAAGTGGTGGCTAATTATTTAGTTTATCCCAATCCTGCCTCAAGCTACCTGGTTTTTGAAAGTTCTGAAGTTAGCAAAAGTGATTTGAATTTAGAGATATACAGCTCGTGCGGATCCAGCATCTTGAAAATGTCAATACCGGGCGCAAACTTGCGGGTGCAAGTTGCATTGCCGCAATTACCCGATGGCTTCTATATAGTTGCGGTTAAAAATCCGGCTTACGCTACACGCTTCTTTAAAATTTCAATTAATAATGAACAGCAATAGATATCATTTCACAACTCCTAACAGCGAATAAAATGAAACAAGACAATGAGGAAACCAAATTTGATTACATCTGCTTTTGATTGTAATCCTGATTCTTAATTTCATAGTTAAGAACTTATTCTGCTCACAGGACAAAAGGAAAATCCATTGTACCGTAAGCAGATTGAATTACCACAATGAAGCCTTTGGATTTTTAAGATTTCAGGGGTGTTTTTGAAAACGGCGAAACATTCTTTCAGAAAGGTCGTAATACATGATGTTACCTAACCTTTTATGAATAAATTTTTATTCCGCGCGAAGCTTACAGGAATACTGTGCTTCCTTATTTCTATCATTTTATCGTTTAGTTCCACAGCTCAAACAGCCACCAATTCTGTTTTCGTGAACTTTGGACGTCAATCGTGCAATGATTCTTATTGGGGTTCTGATCTCACGTTATTTGCAGATGCCCAAAGCACAAGCCCCGATTTGCTCCTTCAATGCAATACTACTGATGCCATCGGCCATGTTTTTGCAAAATTCGTTGGCTATAACGCGCTTAACAACAAGCTCTATATAAATGATATAAGCGATGGCGTAAACAGTAAAATATTTATTCTGAATATGAATCTTCCGTCAAATCTTACTTGCCCTGCCATCGCTTTAAGCTATACCATTCCCAATGTAATTCTAAGCCAGTTTGAATTTGACAATTTAGGAGACCTGTATGCCCTTACTAATTATAATGCGGCTGCC
The DNA here is from genome assembly GCA_035638255.1 of Chitinophagales bacterium. GTDB lineage: Bacteria > Bacteroidota > Bacteroidia > Chitinophagales > UBA10324 > DASRAJ01. The sequence goes on along the minus strand of DASRAJ010000089.1, from coordinate 27,860 downwards.
GGAACAGCGAATATCGGAGCGTATGATGACACTACCGGGCTATTGCAACCGGGTAGTTTAAAATCGTTATCTTTTCCCTCCGGCCATTTTCCAGCCGATATTCAGAATGGTGATGTCACGTTTACACCGAACGGAAGAATGTTCGCCATGTTTGGAGGTGACACTTCTAAATTATTTGAGATCAAAAACTATCAGAAGACGAGTGCCGGCAATGCTACCACCACCTTTTTAGGCACCCCCACAAAAATATGTTACGGAATAGCTTATGATAACGGGCACTTGCTAATGGGAGGAACCGATTTAGGAGGATCTTGCTGGTCTTTTACCTTTGATCTCATAACTAATATTCTAAGCGCTGAAATCCCCAGTCCTTTTAACAGCATGCCCATAGATGCTACCGCTTTTTCTCCGAGCATCGCTGTGGGTGAGAAATTAATTTCAGCAGTGCAGGTGGATGCTACGCATTACGCTCTTACCTATAATATTTACCTTAAAAATCTCGGGAACGTGAAGTTAGGAAAGGTTCAGGTTACAGAAGATTTAGCTACGGTATTCGGCGCTGCCAACATTTCCAATGTAAGCACTTCATGGAAATCAAATGCAGCACAACTCGATTTAGACACTTCATATAACGGAAACAATAAAAAAAATCTTCTCAGCGGACTTGTACTGATGAATAATTATAAGGTCGCCAAAACCACCAGTACCATCATATTGAAAGTAACCGTTGCTAACGCAATCGTGGCGCAGGTGTATAAGGTCTCGGCAAAATTCAGCGGGAAAATTGGCAAAGATTCTACGCTTGTGACTGTATTGGATTCTTCCAATAACTATTCCTCCGAATTTACATCATGGATTGACGTCATTGATCCCAACAGAAATAATGTAGCAGATGATCCGGGAGAAGGCATCCCTACTCCATGGTTAATCGGGCAGTTGATGCCGATTGAATTATCAGCATTTGACGTTCATGCAGAAAATACAGGCGCATCGCTTACCTGGACCACTCCCTCAGAAGAGAAGGAGAGCTATTTTGCCATTGAGCGCTCCAATGATGCCATCTTATTTGACAGCATGGGAATCGTACCAGGGTCGGGTGTTTCAACCGTTCAGCACGACTATTCTTTTTTTGATACTAAGCTTCCGAAGAGCACTGTATATTATCGCCTTAAGCAGACGAATTCAGATGGTTCTTTCACTTACTCTGAAATAAGAGTGTTGGAATTGCAGACCGATGTTGCTGAAGTGGTGGCTAATTATTTGGTGTATCCCAATCCTGCATCAAGCTACTTGGTTTTTGAAAGCTCTGAGATTAGCAAAAGTGATTTGAATTTAGATATATACAGCTTGTGCGGAGCCAGCATCTTTAATATGTCAATACCGGGAGAAAACTTACGCGCGCAAATTGCATTGCCGCAATTACCCAATGGCTTCTATATAGTAGCGGTTAAAAACCCGGCTTATGCTACACGGTTCTTTAAAATTTCTATTAATAATTAACAGCAATAGATATTATTTCACACCTCCTAAATACGAATAAAATGAAACAGGATAATGAGGAAACCAAATTTGATTACATCTGCTTTTGATTGTAATCTTTAATTCTTGACTTTAGTTGGGAATTATGATGCTCACAGGCAAGGGAAAATCCCTGGCATTGTGGGCAGATTTTATTTTTGTCCACTTCAAATGTCTTCACCGCAGCTATTGTGAGAAAGCAGGCACACCGCACCCCTATTGCCAGACTCTCATTGCTTTACAATCCTGATACCCTGACTGTGAACTCCATTTGAAATAGAGAGAAGATAATAACCCGAAGGAAGCGCCTCATCTAAATGCAATACTTCCTTATTCTCAGCTGCATTTCTGGTTTCATTGGTAATAAAAGTTTGCAATTTACTTCCTTGCATATTGTACAAGGAGATGCTTATGCATTCTTCACTTGTTAAAGTGTATTGAAGAGTTGCTTCCGATTGAATTGGATTGGGATAAATAAAAGTTGGATTATTACCTATTGCTAAGTTAATAACTCCAACATTTAAACCTGAGAGATAACGGGCTACTACCAAACCCTGCATCTCAGAACCGCCTGCTAATACAATCTTTCCATCTGACTGCAATGCCATAGAACTGCACTTATTAACTGTACTGTCAATTGCTGTAATAACAATACCATTAACACCGAAAGTGCTGTCAATGGTACCATCGTTATTAAATCGTGACAATAAGAAATTATATTTAAAATAAAGCGGAAAAGTAGTACAGCTACCGGCGATAAGTATTTTTTCATCCTGTTGGATTGCGATACAACTAGGTTCATAGCTTCCATGACTCGGAAAAAATGCTGATACCTTGCCTCCTATACCAAAACTATTGTCGAGAGAACCATTCGTATTGTACCTTACAATTGGAATTTTTACTAAGGTGTCTGTGCCATTAATATAAGAAGTGCCCGTCATCAATATCTTACCGTCTGATTGCAATGCAATAGCCAAGCCGGTATCATAATCATTGCCATCACCCGCTCCGAAATAAGTGGTAACCTTACCTCCAACACCGAAGCTATTATCCAATGTACCATCTGAATTATAACGCATTAATGCAAAACAACTTGGTGCAATTGCAGTACTCCACGATGTTCCTCCTATGAGAATCTTGCCGTCTGCTTGAACAGCAGCACATGAAACAAATGGATAAGGGTTGCCTATAGGATTTATGACCTTACCACCATTACCAAAACTATTATCGAGTGATCCGTCAGGATTAAATCGTACAACTGCAAAACCACGGACACCCGAATTTGAATCGCTTGTTCCTGCCTGAATAATTTTTCCATCCGGTTGAACTGTTAGCGCTTCTCCATAAGAGAAGTATCCCATATCATTCAGAGATGTCAATACGATTCCATTCCCATTAAAAGAATGATCCAAGGTACCATCAGTATTACAGCGGACCAAGCCAAAAACAGCGCTTGAATTACTTATAGTTGTTCCTCCTTCCAAAATTTTTCCATCAGACTGTATTGCTACTTTTTCGTCAGCCCCGTATCCATCCAGCGTTATAACTATCCCATTATTACCAAAAGTACTGTCAAGTAAACCTGAAGACTTAAATCGGGCTAAAGCGAAATGACCGTTATCATTAACACCCCCGACAACAATTTTTCCATCAGTCTGAATGGCTACGGAAAGTCCTCCGCCATCAGATAGGCAATTGCTTATGCCGTTAATTCCAAAAGTTGAATCCAAAATGCCTGCTTGAGAAAAAACACTGCTTCTTTGCAGAAAAAAGCAAAACGTAAATAAGAAGATTGTTTTCATTTTATAGTTCATTTTTATTGCTTTATTACCACTACTAATTTTCTTTCAATTGGCAGATAATTTTCTTTCATAACCTCAATAATTAACATTCCTGCCGGTAAGTCATTAAGCTTTATGTCATCTTGATTAAGAATGGAAAAATCTGAAACTTTAATACCATTTAATGTTCGAATGATAATTTTCATTTCTTCTCTAGAATTATTTTTCTGCCCATGTTGGTGTTCTCCCAATGAGCGCGTGCGAGCGCCGTTGTTGGTGTTTGACCACCAACAACTGAAGGGCGGGTGTCCCAATTGATAGTTCCATGCATAATTCAGTTTTCTTTTTATTTCACATATGCTCCATATAGTGAGTGATAAATCCCCAATCGTCTTTATTCAGGTAATAAAATGCTGCACTTGAGAAAAAGTATTGCTCCGGAAATTCTGCAAGCCGCCATTTTTCTTGTATGGCGTTGTTGTGAATATAGTTCAGCTTCTGTTCCATCACCTCCCGGGAATAGATAGGAATTGCCAGTGCATTGCGTTCCCAAATTTGGTATTTACGATCTCGCTGAGTAGATATAAAGTTTTCAAGTGCGGGATCATTAGAATGGAGCATATCGAGTTTCATTCGCTGAGCCGTAAATTTCATAAAACTATTCTTTATATCGCTTAACTCATGCCCTTCGCGAATACTCATGCAGAGGTGAATATGGTTGGGCATGATGGTGAAGCCATAAACATAAATTCTTTTATCTTCTACCATGAACTTCAGAGAATCGGTAATGAATCGTTTGTACTGATCATTCTTCAACAAGTAATTCCAATTGAGAATGGTAGCTGTATAGAAATAAGCAGGATGTTCAACCCCTATGATCATGTGCCAATAATCGAATCGAAGGTAAAGATTTATCTTACGTTTTTGCTCTATTCAAAACAAAACGGCTTTATGTATTGAAACACCTGGCAGCCACCCTTCAGTTGTTGGTGGTCAAACACCAACAACGGCTCTCGCACACGCTCATTGGGAACACCGGCAAGGGGGAAAGCTGGACCAACAGCGGCTGTAAATATCTCTTGTATTGTGGGCAGATTTTATTGTTGTCTATTTCAAATGTCTTCACCGCAACTATTGTGAGCAAGCAGGCACACCGCAACCCCTATTTCAAGACTCTCATTGCTTTACAATCTTGATACTTTGACTGTGAACATCATTTGAAATAGAGAGAAGATAATAACCCGGAGGTAGCGCTTCATCTAAATACAATACTTCCTTATACACTCCCTGATTTCTGGTTTCATTGGTAATAAAGTTCTGCACTTTACTTCCCAGCACATTATATAATGAGATGGTTATACATTCTTCATTATTGAGAATGTACTGAAGAACTGCTTCTGATTGAATAGGATTAGGGTAAGTTAGTGTTGGCAAACTATTCGATGCAAGATTTAGTATTCCTACTTCCAATCCGGAAAGATAACGAATCAGAGTGAAGCCAGATGATGATCCTCCTCCCGTTAGAATTTTTCCGTCGGGTTGGATTTCTATTGCCCGCCCAGTACTAACGCCATTTGTTACTATACCATTTATCCCAAAACTATTGTCAAGTGAACCATTGCTATTATACCGCACAAGGGCAATGGTTTGGGAGCTACTTCCTGACACTACAATCTTGCCGTCTGTCTGTATCGCCACGGCATTCGCATCGCTGGCTGTACCAATTGAAGTAATTACAATGCCATTGCCATTGAAACTATTATCCAATGATCCATTACTATTGTATCGCACGATGGTGAAACTTTCCGTAAAATTTAACACGCTATCGCGCGATGGGCCGACAGCCACAATTTTACCGTCTGGTTGTATTGCTACAGAAAACGCTTCCGCAAAGGTTCCAATGGCTGTTGTGACGTGACCATTTATTCCGAAACTATTGTCAGGTGTGCCGTTATTATTAAATCGGGCAATTCCAAAACAGGGGGTGTATAACATATTAGAGTCCGTCTTACCAGCAGTAATTATTTTACCATCAGGTTGCAAAGCAATACTGAAAGCACCCGCATTATATCCATCGAATGTACCTGTGCCCGATTGAAAACTTGTATCCACTATTCCATTTGAATCACATCGTGCTAAGGAAATATAGTACGAATGTGGCCACACACCCATTGAATAAGTTCCTGCCATAATAATTTTAGAATCTTGCTGCAATGCAATTGAAGTTACATATGTCGCCCCCCCTAAAATAAATTCGCCATTGGTCCCGAATGAACTGTCTATCTTACCGTTGATCTCATACCTGATTAGTATCCACCCAAATTCATTTCCGCTTGAGGTTATAATTTTTCCATTTGGCTGAATTACTACCGAGGAGGTGAAGGTTTGAGACGCAGGTGTTGTTACAATACCATTTGTTCCGAATGAGCTATCAAGCGATCCATCGCTATTGTATCGTATAAGACTAATGCAATCCAACGAACCTCCTGCCGCTACAATTTTTCCGTCTGACTGTAACGCTACGGAACTTGCATTAGAGTTTGTGCATACAGCAGTAGTAACTTTACCATTTATACCGAAACTGCTATCTAAATTTCCGGGTTGAGCAAATCCATTGGCAATAAATGTGAGCAGGGACGCCAAATGAAGAATTGCATCTTTTCTGGTAAATTGGTTCATTATGGTTTTGTTCCAATAATCAGATCAAAGGTAAGCACTTATTTCACGATTTTTCCCTATTCAAAACAAAGCGCCTTAATGAATTGAAACCACTCACAGCCACCCTTCATTTGTTGGTGGTCAAACACGTGGTCAAACACCAACAGTGGCCGCTTGCACACGCACGTTGGAGAATAACCACAAGAGCAGAAAGCCACCTTTGCGCATGTCATAAAATATTTACAGCACCATCGAATAGATTCGCATAACCAACTTTGATGACTTACATTTGGTCCCGAAAACAAAACTTCAATGAAACATCTTTTATCTTTCATGCTGATCTTTTTCTGCGCTTCCACCGCTTTTGCGCAGCAACCAAATCAAACTCCTGTTACTGCTCCTGTTACAGCCGAAACACCAAAGACCACTCTTCTCGAATGGACTACCGGCACTACCCATAATTTCGGAACCATCAAGCTGAATGACATCGTGAGCTTCACGTTTGAATTCACCAACACCGGAAAACAGCCGGTCACGCTTACCAAAGCGGAACCGAGTTGCAGTTGCACCGTACCTGATTACACAAAGGAACCGGTGCTTCCCGGTGAGAAGGGAATTGTGAAAGCAACCTTCACTGCGCATAAACCCGGCATGATTGAAAAGACAATTACCGTGAGAACGGATGTGAATGAGACAGTTGTGCTGACCATAACAGCGGAAGTAATTCAGTAACGTGAGGCGTGAGACGTGAGACGTGAGGCGTGAGACGTGAGACGTGAGACGTGAGGCGTGAGACGTGAGACGTGAGACGTGAGACGTGAGTCGTGAGATGTGAGTTCTGAGTGGAGCAACACAATCCTGCTTTTTATACTCCTGGTTCCGCTTCTTACTCTTGGGCAGGATAATCCTCCTCTAATCCGGGACAAGCAAGAACCAAATGTGATTCTTCAAGTATCATCCTGAGTGATCGGGACAAAATTCAATCGCTCAAAACTGCGGGAAAAGGCCCGGGTCCAATACTGCAAGTTTGTGTTTTGTCCCGATCAATCGGGAGAAGCTTGAAAATTCCTCGCAGACATTCGAAGGCTTAGTTTTTCTTCACCAATTTTTCCGAGCGCACTTCCCTTCCTGAAATAATATGGATGAAATAGATCCCATCGGGGAGCGAAGGGAGCTCGCTGAGAGAAATCAGGTTAGCGCCCTGTACGAGGCTAAGTTGCTTGTCAATCAAAATTCTTCCGGTAATATCTGCCAATTGAATGACGGCAGATGCATCCGCGAAAGAATTCCAAAGAATGTTTACCTGATTACTGAATGGATTCGGATAAACAGAAATAGCGTCATTCCCAACGGAGGCATTAACATCTACAAGACGAACTTCAGAATATTGATAGGATTGATCGAGGTCCACCATGCGGAGGTGATAATAAATTTTTGTTACTCCCAGCAACGTAATGTCATGATCAATGAATGAATAATTTCCCGGCAGGGTAGAATGACCTGCTGCGGTTACGGTTCCGATTTGTTTGAAATTAATCCCGTCAATACTTCTTTCAACAGCAAAGAAGTCACTATTGTATTCTGCTGCCGTGTGCCAGGTGAGTATTGCATCCGTGCTGCTCGGCGCTACTTCAAATGTTGTGAGTTCAATAGGTAAAACCATTACTGATGTGCCGATTGCCCAATCGCCAAAACTGTTGCAGGTAAATGCGGAACGCTCCGCATGTGCAGTACCTGCTGCTTCCCATTGGGTGGCATTGTCGTGAAGGCCGCATTGAATCCAGTCTGTTAAACATATATCGTAGCAATAACTTGCATTGCGCCTGATCACGGCATAATCCTGGGGATCGGGTTGGCCGTTGTTATATCCGCGTTCGTTGAGAAACACGTTGTAGTTGCAGTCGGGTGCAGCCACGGGAGCAAGCGCAGCGTTATAGGGAGTTACCGTCCACCAGCCCGCATTAAGGCGGTCCGTGATGGGTGTTCCGTTCACCATTACGTTATAAAATTCATTAAGCGGTGATCCGTCAGTAGTGAATGACACCAGGAGATTGTCAATGTTTGTGTTCGAGTTAAAGTTGAGTGACATCAATTCATATCCCGCTGCGGCGCCCGTGAAAGAGACTCCCACCGGAAAATCATAGGAACCTGTGGTGATTTTTCTCCGCAGGTATCCATTAACCCATGAATCAGCGCTGCTGTTAACCGCATCAAACGTGATTGCATTTGCAGCATCATTGGTTATATATATTTCATTGCCCGAAGTATTCATTAAACCTTTGGTGAGAGACAGGTGATCCGTGACATATACTTTGGTTGTTCCCGTAAGAGTAAGCCCGGGTGAATTATTCTCTTCGAGATCATAATAAGTTTCATTTCCCCCGCCGTTCATGGTGATGGTTTGCAATTGTAATGCTGCATTCACGCTGCTGTTGAACGTCACGATATTTTGATTGGGAACGAAGGAAGTTCCAACATTATTCCGCGACCAGTTCCCTCCTACTGTTAAATTGCCGGAGAGAAATCCGGGAGCTCCTGATTCAAACGTACCATTCAGAATGCCGATGTTGTTTCTCACGCAACGGTCGAGGTTGTCGCTGATGCGTACATCCGTGGACGCTGAATTCACTTCCACATCCCACGGCACTCCGGGAGTTGTGCCGAGTGTTCCTGATTCCCACGATTGTTCAGTTGCTACAATATCATAAAGAGTTCCCGTTGAGAAAATCAATTTTGATCCCTGTGCATAATAGGCTGCATTGCCGGTTACGTTGCCGCCATTATTGATGCGAAGGATATAGTTTATAGTGCTGAGGTTTCCTGTTCCGAAATCAATTTCACCCGCTGCATCCCGCACCTCCACATTATTTCCGAACAAAATTTTTCCGGAGCCGCCGCCATCCACGACCTTAAGAGTTCTGGAGTTCAGTGTGCCGGATACATCTACGATTCCTCCTGCTATGGAAGAAAGAATGGAACGGGTTCCGTTATTCACGGATAAATTCATCACGTTAGTTCCCGGTGCTAAACCCGAGGGCCCGGCGAAATATAAAGTTCTCCCTAACAGATCAATATCACCGTTGGTAATGGTGAGATAATCGGTTGCCAGCACGCAGGCGCTGAGCGCACTGATCTTCATGTCAGTATTTGTTCCGAGCAAAAGTTTTCTTCCTGACTTATTAATACCGACATAATTAAAGGTTTCAATCCCTCCACCGGTAACTGTTACTGTTTGATCTGCGGCAGTGCTGTTGAAAAATACATTTCTGCAGTTGGGATTAAAAACTCCGGCTGCTCCCCTTGTCCAATTCCCGCCCACGTTTATATCATTGTAAGGAGCGGTATATAAGACAGATTGTGTAAGCGTGCCGTTTATGGTTATATCTCCTGCTACTGTAAGATCATCTGTCATTTGATTGGCTCCGCTATTCATTGTAAATACGGAACCGGCATCAACAAGAAGACTACCTCCGCATTTTCTTGCTATATTGTATCCGCCGTTGCCTAAATCGAGTGTGGTGTTATTACTGACCTGAACATGATATGGATATCCTGCCCCTGAGGTAGCACACCATTCCAGCGAGCGGCCAAACGTTCCGCCGGTATTATATTGCAGTGTAGCCGAACCGGTGGTATAGATAGGCGGGTTTGCAAATACATATCCGCCGGCATCAATTCTGAATTTTTTATTCACGGTGGTCGTGGTACTGAAGGTTAGCGCATTATTGGTGCTCACGATATTGAAGACCACGGTTCCTGACACCGTTCCGCCTCCGTTAAAAGTTACTTCTTCATTCGTGCTTCCGGGGCTAAATACTCCATTCATAGTAAAGGCTCCATTGGAGCAGCTATTGGAATTTACGGTAAGCACCTTACTATTAACTATCGAGAAAGGCGCCAGGTTGTTGACCGTGAGGGAATGGCAGGTGGCATTTGCATTTAAGACAGTACAGGAATAAGGAGTGCCGGCCGGAACTATAACATCGGAAGAAATTACAGGAACTGCAGCAGGTGACCAATTGGAAGAAACATTCCAATCCGAATTGGTGATGCCAATCCATGAAGCGTTTCCAATTTCATCAGCTCCTATATCGGGAGTTATAGGATGGCGCGTCTGATTGTCGTAATCCACAACAATTGAAACAGCAATTCCCTTATTCATAAAACTGCATAATACAGATGGATCCAGGTGAAGGTCGTTGGCAATATTCAGAAATGGAACGGATTGCGAGATCGAGACAGCATCTTTACTATATCCGCTCGTTTGCCACGCTGATAAGTTTGAATAATTGCCGATACCTGTAACAACAACCAAAGCCGAATTGGCGGGATTGTTATACAGGTCATTGTAGTTGCTTGTGGTAACGTTAGTAACCTGAGCGCCGCTGGCAAAATAAATTGCAGAATTGTTGGCACTCGTTGCTGAGGTCCGGTTGTTGTATAAAATATTATTCTGAAAAACAGTAGCTGCAAGCCCTGTTTGCATGCGCACGCACGTGGTGATTGCGGCAGTGCCCACTGCCGCTCCGGCAAGCACGACACTGTTATAATATAAAGTTGGAGTTCCCCCCTGAATATTTATAGCACTAATGAGAGGGTTATTCGATAATCCATTTCCAAGACTGATCATGTTGTTTGAGATCGTCATGGTGCCCTGACCAATTCTAATCGCATCAATAGGGGCCGTAGAGCCGGTGTTTGAATTCTTAAGATCATAAATCAGGTTCTGGCCGATTATGTGGCCCGCTCCTGAATTATTCAGGACCATTCCCTCAACCGCATAAGCGCCGTTGCCGGTATTTGTATTCTGCAGATTAGATATTGTGTTCTTAGTTACCGACTGGGCGGTGCCTCCGACGTTCGTCATAAGGATACCCACAACTGAAGAGGCAATACCTGTGGCTGTATTGCTTGAAATGTTTACCAGGTTCTTGATGATATTGTTTGAAATCGTGTTCGTCGCTGCCTGGGTTACTATGCCTGCCACCTGCCATTTAGAATTGTTGGTAGAGGAAGTAATATTAGATATGGTGTTTGATGAAATCGTGACATTTAAGGCGGCGGTGGTTTGATAGATTCCTGCCATAAGCGGGCTCGCGGTAAAGTTTAATCCCGTGGTGTTTTGAATACTGTTTAAAAGCGTTGTGCTCCCGATAATATTGGAACTTATTGTTCCTGTACCGCTGCGGGTGAAGATGCCGTAAAAGTTAATAGCATTGTTGTTGGTGGCGGGAAATTGAGTTATACCTGAAATCTGGTTATTGCTGATGGTGTAGGTATTCGCAGTCAGGATGGTGATACCATATACAGCCCCCATCTGAGTAGTGCTTGTTGCAGCAGTATTCACGGTAATGCTTCCGTTGACAGTGGCAGAACCAATAACATTCCCTGTAATGGTTCCAATGAGAACCTGTCCGCCTTCCACTGCAATTCCTGCGAGGACTCCGGGAAGGATGTTCGTAGAGGTGTTGGTGTTTAAAGTGATGTTTGAAATAGTGTTCCCCTGAATGCTTGTTGCGACACCGGAGTTAGAAACGTTCACGTCAATACCACAAAATTTATTTTGGTTGGTGGTGTTGCTCCAGGTCATCGGTGTTCCGCCGCAATTGGCTGCAGTACCACCAATATAATTTCCGCTGATCACGAAATTAACTCCGTTGCCTCCGCCAATTTTTATCCCATAACTATTAATAGAAGCCAACCCTGCGACTGAGGATGTGAAATAAATACTATTGCCGCTGATGGTCCAGGCGGTATTATAGTTTGCTAATTGGATGGCTGCTCCGCTCCCTGCGGTGTTGAGATTTACTGTGTTGATGATTTGATTGTTACTAATTGTATTTCCTGAATTCCATCTTGTTGTTGCTCCGGTAGTTCCTACTGAACTTATTCCAAAGATAGGATCACCCGCAGAGCTTTCTCTGATAATACAATTGGTTATGGTATTATTATCATTCCCCAGCAAAGAAACCGCGTTCGCCACACCAAAATAAATTACTCCGGCAGTTGTCGCAGACGAGCTTCCCTTGAGTGTGCAATTTCTGATGATGTTGAATTGTGCATCATTGTATAGCCTTACTGTCCCCGTGGAAGCTGTACCATTGGTATTGTCAATCGTTAACGAATTTGTTCCATCATTGAGTCCGTCAATAGTTACACGGTCTGCACCGTTCAAATCCACGAGTCGTGTTGCAATGTTTCCCTGGATGGTCCTGATGCCTGAGGGAGTAATTGTTAAACTTGTCCACAGCCCGGTACTCTGATTGAGAATAGCCGCCGCCGTTTCAGTGGTGTTGGCTGTTATAGAAATAGTAATAGTTGCGCCGGTTTGCGATCCGCCATTTATAGCTGCAAATGCTGCAGTCAATGTTGCATAACTCCCGTTTCCCACCGTTGCACCAGCCACGGTAACATTCTGCCCCTGGAGAGAATAAAAAGGGATAAAAAGAATAAGTAAGCAGATTCGAAATAATCTCATTTGTATAAAGTCTGTTATTTTATTGTAGACACTTGTCATAATATTCATATTAGTTAAGTGAATTAACTTCATATTTAATGTTAGCATTAACAATCTTGCAATAAAAAATTTTGTCTCCCTTGTTGAAGTATTTTGGATCATTACTTAATTACCTTGTTTTTCCAGGATTCTGATTATTCAGGAATCTCATTTTACTACCTGAACCAATACAGTAAGCAATTTTTTTATTCGGGGGTTTTTCAGATTAAAGAACGAGTTGGGAATTAGCATTCCTTACTTAATACGTTCACAAACGGAGAGAGTTTCAATAAAAAAAACGAATATTTCGTGATAACAGATAAAGAGGAATGATTATGTTAAGATCCCCTGATAAGGAATCTTAGGGGGCGGATTATCTCTTTCTCACTAATTTTTGAGTAAGAACTTCTTTTCCCGAAAAGATGTGAAGGAAATATACCCCTTCAGCGAATGAAGGAATTTCATTGAGAGAAATCACATTGGCGCCCTGTACTATGCTGATTTGTTTTTCGATCAAAATTCTTCCCGCTACATCTGATAAACTTATAGAAGCTGACTCATCGGTTGCAGCATTCCACAGAATGTTCAGTTGATCGTCAAACGGATTTGGATAAACAACAATCGCATCACCCTGAGACGGGTTGTTCAGATCCACCAATCTCACTTCAGAAAAATTGTAGGACTGATCAAGATCAACCATCCGAAGGCGATAATAAATTTTCGGGACTGCCAGTTCCCTGATGGCATGATCAACTAATGAATATTTTCTCGGCACAACTGATTGACCTGCCGCTTTCACAATTCCAATTTGATTGAAGGTGATTCCATCGGTGCTTCTTTCTACTCCAAAGAAATCACTATTTAATTCTGCTGAAGTGATCCATGTAAGAATTGCATCCGCATTGTCCGGCATAACATCAAACGTGGTGATCTCAATGGGCAGGATTATATCAGCAAAACCAATGGCCCAATCAGAAAAACTATTGCACGTGAATCCGCTGCGCGCGGCATACGCTGTTCCTCCGGCCTCCCATTGTGTTGAATTGATATGAACACCGCATTGAGTCCAGGAAGTTGCGCATGCATCAAAACAATAGCTTGCATCCCTCTTGATCACTGCATACTGCGCAGGATCAGCTTGTGAATTGCTCTGCCCACGTTCATAGAGCGAAACATTGTAATTGCAAACAGGTGAAGCTATTAAAGCAAGTGCTGCATTGTACGGACGCACTGTCCACCACCCTGCATTCAGGCGATTGTTGAGAGGTGTGCCGTTCACGGTCACGCTATATGGCTCATTCAACGGCGATACATCGGTGGTGAATGACATCTGCAAATTGTCGACGTTGGTATTAGAAGTAAAATTCAAAGTCATCAATTCATATCCTGCCGCTGCGGCGATTGTAGAAACTCCTACAGGAAAATCATAAGAGCCGGTAGTTACCTTTCTTCTCAGATATCCATCGATCCAAGAGTCAGCACTGCCATTGGACGCATCGAATGTGATGGATGCTGCTGCCGTGTTTGTAACATATACTTCATTTCCTGAAGTGTTGACCAATCCGCTGGTAAGATACAGGTGATTGGTTACGTAAGCATCCGTTGTTCCGGAAAGAGTCAGACCAGGTGAATTATTTTCTTCCAGATCATAGTATGTTTCATTCCCTCCACCGTTCATTGTGATTGTTTGTAATTGCGAGGCCGCATTCACACTGCTGTTGAAAGTGACTTTGTTTTGGTTGGGAATGAAAGCAGTTCCGGAATTATTGCGTGTCCAGTTTCCTCCTACGGTCAGATTGCTTGCGAGAAACCCGGTTGCTCCCAATTCAAAGGTCCCATTGAGGATGCTTATGTTGTCTCTTACGCAACGGTCCAGATTATCGCTTATCCGTACATCGGTGGAGGCTAAATTCACTTCCACATCCCAGGGCACACCGGGGGTAGTTCCCAATGTTCCTGTCTCCCATGATTGTTGAGTTGCAACAAGGTCATACACGGTTCCTAATGAGAAAATCAGTTTTGATCCCTGGGCATAATAAGCTGCATTTCCAACCACTGCTCCCCCAACATTGATGCGGAAAATATAATTGATGGTGCTGAGGTTCCCGGCTCCGAAATCAATTTCACCGTTGCCATCCTGCACCTCTACATTGTTTCCGAATAAAATTTTTCCCGCGCCACCACCATCTGCAATTAAAACTGTTTTGCTGTTCGATGTGCTTGATAAGTTCACAATTCCTCCCGGTACTGATGAGAGAATGGATCGGGTTCCGTTCTTCACTTTAAAATTCATCACGAGTGTTCCTCCCGCCAAACCTGTAGGGCCTTCGAAGTACAAAGTTCTTCCCTGCAAATCAATATCACCATTGGTAAGGGTGAGATAATCAGTTCCCAAAACGCAGGCGTTGGTAGCGCTTACCTTCATATTCGTGTTTGCTCCAATCAATAATTTCCTTCCCGTTTTATCGATGACCACGTAATTAAAAACTTCTGTTCCTCCACCTGCCACGGTTACCGTTTGATCGGCCGTTGTTGACGTGAAGTATACGGCTCTGCAATTGGGAATAAAATTACCAGTAGCAGCATCGCGAGTCCAGTTACCGCCCACTTTTATATCACCGGGTGTAGTGCCCGAAAGAGAAAGGCTGCCATTATTCGTCACATCATTTCCAACAATTAATGGTACTGTCATGTTATGTCCTCCATAATCCATGCTGAGGGCACTGCCTGCATCAATGGTAAGATTAGCACCGCAATTGAAAACAACAGCAGTATAGGCATTATCACTTCTTCCCGGATTCAACGTAGTGTTGTTGCTAACCTGAACATGATAAGGATAACCTGCTCCTGAACCGGTGCTCCATTCAAGCGAACGATTGTACACTCCTCCTGTATTGTATTGAAGCGTAGAGGTGCTGGTGGTATAGATGGGAGGATTTGCAACCACATACCCGCCTGCATCAATTCTGAATTTCTTATTGACTGTTGTTGTAGTAGTGCTGAATGTGAGACCATTGTTGGTGCTCACGATATTAAAAGTAACCGTGCCAAGCACGATTCCCAATCCGTTGAAAGCGACTTCTTCAATTCCGCTGCCGGGACTAAACGACCCATTGTTTGCAAATCCGCCATAGGTGCAGTTAGCATTTAGTGTAAGAGTCTTATCTGAGATGATAGAAAAAGAAGCGGAGGCGTTAATGGAAATAGAACGGCAGTTTCCATTGGCTGAAGAAATTGTGCAGGAGAATGGTGTTCCGCTGGGAATCACAACATCAGATGTGCTGGTTGGCACTGCGGCAGGCGCCCAGTTCGAGGATGTACTCCAGTCAGAACTTGTAATGCCAATCCAGGATGCAAGATTGTATTCGTCAGCGCCAATATCAGGGAAACTACTGCGGGTTTGATTGTCATAGTCTGTCGTTACCGAAATAACCGTTGCTTTTCCACTGAGATTGCAATCATCGGTAATGTGCAGATCGCTGGCAATGTTCACGAATGAAACAGATTGCGAAATGGAGTTGGCATCTCTTGATGAAGCTCCTTGCCACGTACCAAGTGTTGTATAGTATGTTGGTGAAATGCCGCCTGAATTGGAACCGGTGCCTGACCAATAAATATTGTTGTAATTACAGGTAGTAATATTTGTAACCTGAGCCATGGAGTTGCACATGAGAGCAACATTGTGGGATGAAGCAGTGGTTGACCGCGTGTTGTACAAAATGTTATTCACCAGAATCGTTCCTGAACCACAGCTTTCAAAAACGATGGCATCGGTTGCTGAGTTGGTAGCGCCGCCGTAACTTCCTGTTATAACAAGTGTGTTGTAATACAAGGAAGGAGTTCCGCCTTTCACATTTATCCCGATCAGCAAATTGTTATTTGCTACTCCCGTGCCGATGGTAACCATATTGTTTGAAATCGTCATCGTTCCCTGGGAGAGGCGGATGCCGTCAATAACAGCCGACGCATTAGCATTTGAAAGATTAAATCCGTAAATTCTATTTCCCGAAACCGTGTGACCGCTGCCTGATTGATTAAGATAAATTCCTGTTACCTGTGTTGCGACCGAGGTTGCGGAATAAGTATTCGAGAGACCGGTGATGGTATTTTGAGATACCGAGTAGGTTCCTCCTCCTGTACCACTGCATGAAATTCCAAGGACGGAGGTTTGGGTACCTGACAATGTGTTAAGCCCGGTGTGATTGAGATTCTGAATGGTGTTGGAAGAAACTGTAATGGTTCCTCCTGTTCCCACGAGGTTAATTCCGATTATGTTGCCTGATGTTTCATCTGATTTGATATTGTTTGCTGTTGAACTACCAATAGTGTTTGATGAAAAAGTTGAGTTCCCGCTACCCTCATTTTCGATGGCGGCGAAAGTCATCGTATTCTGAGTTGCAGAAGCATGTTTCACAACGGTAATGGCGCCAAAGGTGTTGCCTGTAATAGTTTGTGCAATTGTTCCTCTCGAAATAATACCTCCAACACCAAGTGTAGTTGCCAGCGTAGTTTGACGGGAGCGGACTGTGATGCTCCCTACGCCGGTGGTTGATCCGATGGTATTGTTACTAACGGTAGCAGCACCGCTTACATAAATTCCAAAAAATGCATAGTTGGTTAATCCTGATGATGCAGGAGCCCGTGATGTTGTGAAATCAATATTGGCAATTGTATTACCTGATATGGTAGACAAAGCGCCATTGCTTCCCGCTTCCAGGATGATCGCCTCAAACTCTATTGATAAATTGGCGTTTACATCAATTGTTGTAATGCCGGTGCCTGCAGAATTTTGATAACCGATAATATTGTTGCTGATGTTAAAGTTACCGGCATTTGCATCACTTACCCCTGAACTTACCCTAATGGTTCGATATGATGCCTGACCACCGACCGTAAAAGTTCTGGTTGCAGACTGGTAAAACCTATTGTTAGTTATGGTCCAGTCTGAAGCATAAGTCACAATATAAATTCCATTAGCATTTACATTTCCGGATATGGTTCCGTTAAAGAAATCATGAATAGTGTTATTGGTAATGGTGATATTATCATTCCCTTTGTTATTGGTGGCGTATGATCTGATGCAGGTATAGGGCAGACTAGCTCCCGAAGGCCCAATGTCACAGTAAGAAATTGTGTTGTTATCATTCCCCGTAGTGCCGTTAGTGGTTGAGAAAGAAACAACACCTCCGTCGTTGATGTTTCCGGCCAGGCCGGTGGATGACCCTTTAATAGTGCAGCGGGTAACAGTATTATTCAATGCATCGTTTATAAATCTTACGGTGCAGGCACTGGCAGAGTTGCTTGAATAATCAAGGGTGAGAGAATTGCCTCCTGAGTTGAGTCCATCAACGGTTACATTATCGGCGCCATTGAATTCAAGCAGCGGATTAAAAGCACTTGTGATGGTCCGCGCACCTCCACCTGAAGGTTGAATTGTGACCGATGTCCACGTATTGCTTCCTAAAGTTGCTGAAGCGACCTCGGCGAAACTTGCATTGATAGTAATTACGATAGCTGCACCCGTCTGTGCTCCGTTGATGCCGGTAAACGCAGCACTCAACGATGAGTAATTACCATTCCCGGACACTGCCCCCGACACAGTCACGTTTTGCGCAGTGAGCTTATTCAGGTAAGTGCCGAGAAGTATGATTACAAAAAGTCCAAATAATCTCATTTGAACGGATGGTGTTCTTTCAATGCTCAAATATAAAACAATGATCTTGCCTATTGCTATGTTCATGAAAAAATAATTCAACAATTTTAAGATGGAAAATTGCTCTGATTCAATTGATTTGCAGAATGGACTTTACCTCTGTAAACTTTCTTCGGAATGGTTTGGAGAAAGTGAGAGAATAGGTGCTGCACTAATTTCATTTGGATTGCTATTTCCGATTAATACTACATTCATGCTTTCTAAATTCACTTTTCATGAAGAGTCGTCCCTGCTTACTCTGGCTAATTACGCTCCCCATCTTTTGTGTGACTCAAAGTTCAGCCCAACCTGACGTTACCATCACGATGCAACTTGACATGAATTACTACATTGATACCGGGGGTGCAATAAGCGCAAACGGAATTCATGCAGTGGGAAATTTTGCTACCCTCGGCTGTTACACGATCTCTGCGGATTGGACACCTTCTGCATCCGGAAGTGATCTCATCGCTTTGGGAAATAACTTCTTTCAGATTTCTCTTGTGTTCCCGGGAGCATCTGTTGGGGATCCCCTCCTTTTCAAATTCGTGAATGGAAATTCCTGGAGCGGAGGCGACGCTACGATTGAGGGCATTGGCGGTATCACAGGATTGGATACGACTCAATGTGCACAAGGTGATGGCTACGGGGACATTAACCGGGTCTTAATTATTCCCCCTGTAGATTTCACCCTGCTCTTTAGTTGGGATCACTGCGGAGTATTTACAATTTCTGATGAAATTTTATCGAATGAGTCTAACGTGAAAATTTTTCCAAATCCTCTCATAAATAATTCGCAAATCTTTTATTCTCTTTTGAATGAAGGGAAAGTTGTGATCGCATTATATGATGCACGCGGCGCTTGTGTGAGGACTCTTGTGAATGAAAATGTTTCTTCAGGAGAACACATCACTGGCATTGATGCAACAAATCTTTCCCCGGGAATTTACTATTGCAGCATTTCTTCACAGCAACATCAGGAGGTCGTGAAGATGGTAATACAGAAGTGAGAGGTGGGATGTGAGAGGAATAATGAATGGTGAATGGTGAATGGTGAATGGTGAATACTGAATGATCATAGTCTTTTGTCAAACGTCCACAGGTCTCAAGTCCACGAGTCTCATGTCCGCAAGTCTCCGCTCAATCGCTCTGCCGCGCCTCACTCCTTTCCTTCAGCATCTTGTAAATCGTTGACTTGCCAATGCCGAGTTTCTCTGCTGCCTGCACCACATTGTCATTGTATTTTTTAAGGAAGTGCGTGATGATTTTAAACTCATATTGTTCAAGGGTGGTTTCTTCTCTAAGCAAATCGCTGAAAAAATTATTGCTTCCCTGAATGATAATGTCATTGGCGGTGATCAGAGTATCGCTCGTCATGGCTGCCGCTAATTCTGCTATTGATTTTAGTTCGCGGACATTTCCCGGAAAGGAATGGAGCAATAATTTCTGCTGTGCGTCGGGTGCAAGGTTTTTTGGAGGAAGATTATTTTCCCTGCAAAACTCATCAATGAAATATTTTGCAAGCAGCGGAATATCATTCGTGCGCTCACGGAGCGGTGGCAAATGTATTTGCAGGCCAAGCAACCTGTAATACAAATCTTCGCGGAAGCGATTGCTCTTCACTTCCTCCAAAAGATTTTTATTGGTAGATGCGATGATGCGGCAATCCACTTTGATAATCTTGTTGGAGCCAACACGGCTTACTTCTTTTTCCTGAAGCACCCGAAGCAACTTCGTTTGAAGTGATAACTCCATCTCCCCTATTTCATCAAGCAGCAATGTGCCACCGGTGGCTTCTTCAAATTTCCCTACTCGTGCTGCTGCTGCTCCGGTGAATGATCCTTTCTCGTGACCGAACAGTTCACTCTCGGCAAGTTCCTTCGGAATTGCTGCCATGTTCACCGCTACGAACGGTCCATCCTTTCTTTTTGAATTGAAGTGAATGGCCTTCGCCACCACTTCTTTTCCGGTGCCCGTTTCGCCGGTAATTCCAACGGTGATGTTTGTTTCGGCCGCTTTTTGAATCAATGCAAACACCTGCTGAATCGCCTCACTCTTCCCAATGATGAAGTTCTCAAAGTTGTACTTGGTCCTCACTTCCATTTCGAGAACAGAAATGCGCGTTTTTAATTTCTGGTTGTTTCGAATGTTGTGAAGCAAGTTCAAAAGCTTCTCCTTGATGTCAGGCGTTTTCACGACGTAGTCATAAGCACCAAGTTTGAGCAGTTCCACGGCAGTATCAATTCTTTCCTGCTCGCTGATCATGATCACTTCAATGTCAGGATTAAATTCTTTGATCTGCCGCAACACATCTTCTCCGTTCATATCCGGCAGCATATAATCCACTGTAACGACATCGGGCATTTCATAAAGGTTTTTGATCAGCTCACTGCCACGGCTGAATTTTTTTACGATGAATTCCGGATTGAGTGCTGCTACATAGGCGAGCAAGTCGCGGTACCAATCATCATCTTCCAAAATGAACACAGTAAAACCGTTGCTGTTTTGTTTTGCCATTCCCCGAAATTACTTAATTACATTCTCTGAAAATGATTGGAGCTTGATTTCAGAATTCAAAATTGTTGGAGCGTTCTCATTGCATCTGGAAAGCTTCCCGGATGACTGCCAAAGTAAAAGCATCATCCGGAAAGCTTCTCTCCGCTGAAAACATGAAAAATCATTTATAGAAATTATTGCCGTGAAGAATTATGCTCTTGAAGTTGAAACCCGGGAAGGCAGGAAATTTTTTCAATCAACTGCTCCATTTCAAAAGGTTTCACAAGGTAGCTGGCTGCACCCAGTTTATCGGCGGCAATAATGAGCTTCTCATTCCCCAGGCGCGACATCAGTATCACGGGCATTTCCCTCATCATGAATTCAGCCCGAATAATGTTCAGCAATTCCAATCCTGAAAGATCCGGAAGCATTACATCAAGAATGGCAAGATCAGGTTTGCGCTCGCGGATTTTAAGAACAGCATGCAGGCCGTCATCAACCGTGATTACTTCATATCCTACTGCCCGCAAAGAGAATGCGATGAGGTCACGCGTCATCTCATCATCATCAACTACCAGAATGCAACGACGATCTTCCATGATACAATCATTTTTGTTAAGTAGTCTTCACTTCATCGGCTATAGTTGAATGTCCATTTACCTGCTGTAAGTTTTTTATTTCTTCCGCTAACAAATTCAATAATTTTTCAGTAACTAATTTGATCTCCCTGACGATCCCTGGCACTTCTTCCCAGGATGTTTTCTCTTCTGAAATTTTCTCCAGCATTTTCAATTTTGATTCCAGCACATTAACCTGCAAATACCGAAATGACGGAATCATTTTATGAGTAACCCGGTGTAACAGCTTCCAATCGTTAGCGGCTAAAGCTTCATCGAGCATCTGAAGATGGTTGCCATTGTTGGTAATGAATGTTTGCAACATGCCGATGATGAATCGCTGGTCTGCTCCCGAAGTTTTTTTAAGATATTCAAGAGAGAATAATTTACCTGCTGTGTTTTCAGTCAGGTGGTTGTTTTGAATTGAAGAACTTATCTTGTTCACCTGCTCTTCGTTCAACAAAAATTTTTTTACCCTTTCAAACAACTCTCTTTCTTTAAATGGTTTGACGAGCACATCGCTGAAACCTGCTTCTGAAAAATTCTTTTGCTGATGGCTGTAAACATTCGCAGTAAGAGCTATTAACGGAACCCGCTGCTTCCGGGGGTCGGCAAGCGAGCGAACATGATGAGCTACATCAATGCCGCTCATCTCAGGCATCTGCAGATCGAGCAGCACAAGATCATAATCATTATTCTGTATTTTTTCCAGCGCTTCTTTTCCACCGTGAGCGGTGTCGGTTTTCAACCCCCAGCTTTCTAAAATAATTTTGCAGAGCGTCACGTTCATTTCTTCATCATCAACAATGAGTGCGCATTTGTTGTGGTGTGAAAAGAAATTTTTGATCGGGGGTGCTTTCACTTCCTCCACGGGAAGGGCTTCAGATTTTTTTAAGGGAATGATCACACTGAAAACAGAACCCGCACCCTGGTTGCTTGTAACTTCGACTCTTCCGTTCAGAAACTCCACTAATTTTTTTGTGATCGTAAGCCCCAAACCTGTTCCTCCGAACCTGCGCGTGATCTCCGGATCCTGCTGAGTAAATTCTTCGAAAATTTTTTCCTGCATTTGCAGCGCAATGCCGATGCCCGTATCTTTTACTTCAATCCTTACTTGTGCGATATCTTCTTTTTCTTCCTCCAGAAAACAAGTGATGATCACACCACCGTGATCAGTAAACTTGAGCGCGTTACTTACCAGGTTGATGATGATTTGCTTCACGCTCAGCGGATCACCAATCACAATCTCAGGAACATTTTCATCAATACGGTATGAAAACCAAATGTTTTTTTCTGCCGCTTTAATTTTGAAATCTTCATGCACTTCACGCACCAGTTTGTGAAAATCAAATTGTACATTCGTCTGCTGCAACTTGCCCGATTCAATTTTGGAGAAATCAAGAATCTGGTTTACAAGCGAAAGAAGGTGACCTGATGACCGTTGAATCGCTTCTGTATAGTGTTCCTGCTTTTCATTTTGACTTTGACCCGAAAGCTGATCTGCAAAACCCACAATCGCATTCAAAGGCGTGCGAATCTCATGACTCATGTTCGCAAGAAATTCCTCCTTCGCCTTCGCTAATTTCTCAGCACGCTTACGTTCTTCAACTAATTGCGAACGCAACTGATTGCTTCTTGTCACATCAAGGAGAATGAGGTAAATAAAGATTACCGTGATTAAAATTCCGAGCACGCCGATGACGGTCATGATTCGGTTTGCCGTGTCAGCAACTTTGCTCGCAGCCCTCGCTCTTTGTGAAGCAATCAAACTTTCATTCTGTTCCAGCATGTTGATCCTGGAGTGAATGCGATCCATAATCATTTTATCATGCTGCATCATCACCACCTGATCGGCGCTCCATTGTTGCATTTGTCTTTTCAGCACTACCTCTTCAGAATCAATCAGCGCATCCATTTTTGCTACTGCTGACGATTCTGCTTTTGAAGCCCCCTCATTTTTTATCAGGGATGAATCCGTTGCAACAATGTTTTGATTCTCCTTATCATTTTTTTTCTTGCCAATATTTTTAAACCAATGAAAAAAACCTTTCTTCTCTTTTGTTTGTGAAGACGAATCAGTTTCTAATGAAGCCTGGGACGGATTGCTCTGAGTGGTTAAAGAATTTTCAGATAAAGAAGAGATTGGTTTTAAATTTTTTTTCGGTGATGAAACCTGACTAAGCTGTGCTTCCACATCGGCTTGTCTCACATCAATAAATTGGTTGAGTAACCAATCACGTTCCGATACTAAACGCTGAATGGAATCGGCGAGGGCGGACTGCTCATCATTTTCAAATGTGAGCAATTTCAATTCTGTAACTGATGAATGTACTGAATCAGAAAGCTGGTGATAAGCGCTGAGGAAATTCTCATCCTGCGTGAGTGTGTATGCTCTCACGTAAGCTTCCTCATTCGTCAAATGGTCGAGCAGTTGCCGGGTGCAATTGAGTTTTTCATCGGGTCGAGAAAGAATTTTTACGGAAGCAACGAGCCGGTTTAGTGAGATAAAATTGATAACACCGGCGAACGCCACGGCGAGAAGCACGGCTCCAAAACCAACGAGCACCTTCAGGCGCATGCCACGTATGATACCGGGTTGCTCATTCATTTGCTGAAAATATTTCAATTAAAATTAGGAAATATATAGTGTAAAGAACTACCTGCGGATTTCTGTAAAAATTTGGTGAGGTCAAAAAAATCTGCAAAGCACCTAAATTGTGCTTTGCAGATGAAAAAGAGATGGAAACCGCACCAGCGAACACTACTCCCCTTATTTGCTGCACGGTTCCATCTCGGGGGAAACTCTTATTTCAATTCGAAATTTTGTTTACCAATCAGGTAACCGTCTTCGTAAATTTCTGCCGTGTATTTTCCGGATACAAAGGGTGTGCCCTGGCTCCACATGCTGCAAACACCTGTCTTCGCCTGGTGCTGATAATCCACTGTCGCAGTTGTACTATATTGCATTTCTTCATTTGTTTCAACACTCGTGAAGGTTCCCGACCCTTGATCCTGAATGGCGAGTACACTTCCCTGCGGATTAAGTATTCTAACCTGGAAAGTTTTTGATCCTGCATCAGATACTTTATTTTCAGGAACATTGAAACAAACCTTGAGATGCTGCACTTTGGATGCACGATTAGTTTCTGATACCTTGCCATTGGATTTGTCACGAATTCCGGTAACTTCAATCTCAGAAGGAATCAGCAAGGAAGCAACTGTTACTTTTTGTGAAAGCGTTGAATTGCTTGTTTCCAATTCTGAAATCACAGTCTGTTTCTGAGAAATATCGTTTCTCATTGAATCAGTACGAACGATCAATATTCCATTCGTCTTTTGTAGTTCATCAATCTTGGCGCTCAGATCGGCGATCATCGTATTTAGATTTTGCAATTGCCCTTTGTAGTCTGCCTCACTCAAAGTACGTTTCTTTCTTTCTTTGGTAAGATTAGCCCGGAGATCATTGATAGATTTTTCCCGGAGTGACAACATGCTGTCAAGCTCAGCATTTTTACCCTTGTAAGATTCGATTTCGCCGAGAGCTTCAGTATACTTGGAATCAAGATCAGAATAGCGTTTTTCTGAAGCCACTAATTCGGTATTCAGGGTGCGGGCTTCTTTTGCTTTGTGATTGCTGTCGGCAAAAAGAAAAATGCCGGCTCCCAAAAATACCAGAGTCGTAATAAGGAAAAATATGCCTGCCCCGTTCAATTTACGCGACCGCTCGGTCACATAAGTGGTGGAATTAAAATTTTCGTCTTTCATAAGGATTGAAGTTTAGTTGAGTAATGTTTAATTTGTTCGGTAAAAGAGTAGTAAACGACATGCCACGAAACTTTAGGCCCTTTTTACATTTCATAAAACTCTCTGTAATCCTTTACAGTCAATGGTTCTGCCATTTTAAGCATCGTACATCATTCAAATGCCGAAAGGCTTGAATTTTCCCTGTTCAGGAAAACTAATTCCGAAGTGTGGAATGGGAAATTCCATGTAATTACAAGCTTATTCTAAATCCTGGCTACATAATCGCGAGATGACTATGTTCAGATGATTTTATTTTTTAGGGATGAAGAAAAAATCTCGCTCAGTTTCTTGGAAAGATTTGTTGGGTGAGTCGCATAATAAGGTGGGGATTAATTTTCCAAAGGGAATACAGTTAGCTTCGGCACACGAAAAAATGAATTGTATGAAAAATGTTCTGCAAGCTTTTCTTTTTCTTCTCACACTCACCGCCACGAGCACAATTGAGGCCCAGGTTGCTCCTTCCATTGAATGGCAGAAATGTTTAGGAGGCAGTGATTTTGATGTAGGCATGTCAATTCACCAAATCCAGGATAGTGGATTTATTGTAACAGGTCCTTCTGCTTCAAATGACGGAGATGTCTTTGGAAATCATGGTGTTTGGGATTATTGCGTCTTTAGGCTGGACAATGAGGGCAATATAGTATGGCAACAATCTTTCGGAGGAGGTTATAATGAAGATGGACGCTTCATTCGTCAAACTTCCGATGGCGGTTTTATTATTGCCGGAGCTTCAGCATCAAATGATGGAAATGTCACAGGTCACCATGGTAGTACCGGTTACTTTGATTATTGGATTGTAAAATCAGATATAGATGGAAATTTAGTTTGGGAAAAATCTTTTGGTGGCAGTGCTGATGACGAAGCACGCTCCATTCAACAAACAACGGACGGGGGATTTATTGTCGCAGGAAGATCATTGTCAAATAATGGTGATGTTAATGGCCACCATAACAATTATGACTTCTGGATCGTGAAACTGGATACAGCCGGAAATTTAATGTGGCAAAAGTCATTAGGTGGGAATAATAATGATCAGGCAACCTCCATTCAACAAACTTCCGATGGCGGATTTATTGTCTCAGGAAATTCTGATTCCAATGATGGTGATGTTTCAGGAAATCATGGAGGGTGGGACTACTGGATTGTCAAATTGGATTCAGGTGGAAATATAGAATGGCAGAAATCATTGGGAGGAAGTGATGATGAAGCAGCCATTTCCATGGAAAAAACTACAGATGGAGGATTCATTGTTGCCGGAACCTCTCGTTCCAATGACGGAGATGTTTCAGGAAATCAGGGAGCGGACGATTATTGGATAGTAAAACTTGATGCTGCAGGAATCATAATATGGGGAAAAACTTTTGGAGGAAGTGAACTTGATGAGGCAAATTCAATTCAGCAAACTTTTGACGGTGGATTTATTATCGCCGGACTGTCTGATTCTTTTAATGGAGATGTTTACGGTAATCATGGTGCTGAGGATTGCTGGATAATAAAATTGGATACCGGTGGAAATTTAATATGGCAAAAATGCTTAGGAGGGATTGACTATGACCAGGCAATTTCTATTCAACAAACCAGCGATAGTGGATTCATCTTTTCAGGATATACTTTATCAATTGACGGTGATGTCTCAGGAAATCATGGCGGTTATGACTTTTGGATTGTGAAATTATCAAGTGACATAGCGACAGGTATTCCTCATTCAGCAAACAATTTTATTTCTCTTTATCCCAACCCTGTGCAAAACCAACTGACCATCGCTTTAGCATCACCAGCCAATGAAACAACAATTCACGTGTGTGATTTGCAGGGTAGAATGATGACGGTGCCAACAACTTTCAAAAACACACAAGCTCAACTCACAACCACCTCTCTTGTTGATGGATTTTACACAATTCAAATCACCAATACCAAAACAGGCGGGATAGTAGCAGGAAAGTTTGTGAAACAAAAATAATCCGCAACATTCCCAATGAAGTTGTTTATTTACAAGATCAGTGAACAATTTGTCTTACTTACGCTGCGGCTAACACCAATTTGTAAATCTTGAAAATGAAAAAACTGAAATTCCTCTTTCTTCTTCTGTTTGTGATTAATAAATTATTTGCTCAACCCGGGGCTTTAGATAACAGTTTTGATAATGATGGTAAAGTAGGGACCGATGTTTCGGGATCTGACTATGGTTATTCAGTCACCATACAACCTGACGGAAAAATTGTTATGGCCGGATCAGGGCAGTATAATCTCTTCATTATCGCGCGGTACAATACAGATGGAACCTTAGACAATACATTTGGATATGGTGGCACATTACACACCATAGTCGGTGATTATTATAGCGGAGCATATTCAGTAGCAATCCAGCAGGATGGAAAAATTGTATTAGCAGGGTACGTTGAAAATGGATCAAATGATGAGTTTGCATTGGTGCGGTATAATAGCAATGGCACATTAGACTCCACTTTTAATTCCACTGGCATTGTATCAACTAATTTTAGTTCAAACGATGATATAGCACGAGCTGTTTCTATACAACAGGATGGAAAGATTGTAGCGGCAGGTTATACTAAAAACGGTGTATATTTCAGTGACTTCGCTTTAGCCCGGTATAACATTGATGGATCTTTGGATAGCAGCTTCGGTTCAACCGGTAAAATTACCTGCTCGTTTGGTACGGATACTACGAGTTATGGATACTCTGTGGCGCTACAAAGCGATGGGAAAATTATTGTTGGCGGTTATGAGAATGATATCTGGTATACGACTGATTTTGCCGTAGCACGTTTTAATGAGAA
>DASRAJ010000088.1:0-13291 GCA_035638255.1 Chitinophagales bacterium | reverse complement strand
ACGTACTCGTTAGACGGATTCACAATTAATCTTGATGGTTCCTGCTCTACAGGTGACGTTGCTCATTGGGCTTGGTACATCAATGGAGATTTCTTTAGTGATGACGGACCTGAAGCTCACCACACAGTGATTGAAGCGGGTACCTATGTCATCTGCCTTATCACTACCACTGCTTCAGGATGCATTGATACCGTTTGCGAGGAGATTCATGTAGAACAACAACAAGGGGATTGCGAAGCTTGCTTCACGTACTCGTTAGACGGATTCACAATTAATCTTGATGGTTCCTGCTCTACAGGTGACGTTGCTCATTGGGCTTGGTACATCAATGGAGATTTCTTTAGTGATGACGGACCTGAAGCTCACCACACCGTGATCGAAGCAGGTACCTATGTCATCTGCCTTATCACAACCACGGCTTCAGGATGCATTGATACTGTTTGCGAGGAAATTCATGTAGAACAACAAGGAGATTGCGAAGCTTGCTTCACGTACTCGTTAGACGGATTCACAATTAATCTCGATGGTTCCTGCTCTACAGGTGACGTTGCTCATTGGGCGTGGTACATCAATGGTGATTTCTTTAGTGATGACGGACCTGAATCTCATCACACGGTAACCGAAGCGGGTACCTTCGTCATCTGCCTCATCACAACCACCGCATCAGGATGTATTGATACTGCATGTGAGGAAATTCATATAGAACAACAGCAAGGAGATTGCGAGGCTTGCTTCTCTTACTGGTTAGATAATTTCACAATTCATCTCGATGGTTCTTGCTCTGCCGGTGATGTTACACATTGGTCATGGTACATTAACGGAGACTTCTTCAGTGACGCCGGACCAGACACTCATCATGAAGTGAATGATGCCGGTGAATATGAAATCTGTTTGATCATAGAAACCGGAGGAGGCTGTATAGACACCTTCTGTGATCACATTACAGTTGAAGATTTTCAGGGTGGCGATTACGATTTCAAAGTAATGCCACCAAATCCCGATGGTAACCTTGTTTTTCAAATAACATCACCATCGCAGGGTTTCTTTACCCTTTCTGTTTATGATATTATGGGAAGAAGAGTTTTAGAGCAGAAGAATGATTTACCGACAGGAATTTCTCAGTTCACCGTTCTAACCGGAAAGCAACTACCTCCGGAATGTTATTTCGTCACCATCAATTTCAATGGCGAAAGCACGCGGACTAATAAGGTGATGATGTTGAAATAGCCCTTGCATTTTTTTAAGAAATAAATTTCTCAATCGAATCCGGAAATGTCGCCCTGTGACACCGGTAACATCATTTTTTGGTACCAACAAGAGATGAATATTTAGCATGCGAAGGATTATTTTTTCTAACTCTCATTTCTTGGAACCTTTCTTGCTCAGTGCCCGTATTAAGTATTCCGGCTGTGAAATGGGGAAATCATTGCCGGCTTTTTTAACTTATAAATCATACGGCATGCACACAAAATCCCTCATTTTTACACGACTCTGCGCTTTTATTGTTTCCGTCACCATTTTATTCATTTCGTTTTCACAATCAAAGGCCTACACGGTTTCAAACCTTGCAACGGAATGCCACAACGGACAAATATTTTTGACCTGGACCAATCCAAGCGCGACCAATCTGCAATACAATGTGTATCGGTCGGTTGTTCCGTTCACGCTTTCATCACAGATTAATTCAACAAACTATCTTGGTTTTGTCAGAGACAATTCTTCGCAGAATATTTTCTGGTCGCAGCAAACCGATGAAAATATTTACTATAAAATAACAGACAATGGTCAGCCGCTGCCTGCGTCTAAAGGATTGTACGTGGTCACCTGCACAGGTACACTGCCATATTATTATGAGGTAAGCGTCACTGCGCTTTCAAATGGCAATGAAAACAAAACGATTGTGCCTGGTGAAAACACTACGCTGCTTCCCCAATTCGATCTCGTGGCACAGCCGCAACCGGTTTTCCAGGATTCTTTTGTTGCCGTCAATGGCGAGGTGAAGCAGTTATATGTTCAATATGCAAACAACCAGGAAACGTCACGATACCCGGCCATGAGTTCAGTTGGATCCTATGGTTTTAATTTTTGGCTTGTTAAGCGTGGAACAGCTACTGAGTATCCTCTCTTCATTTTGTTTCAGGGAGCCGGACCACACGATGCTGATAAATCCCCCAACCTCGATAATGTTTATACAAATTGCTACATCATGGGAGTGTATGACTGGCTGCCCATTCCCCAGGAAGATGGAAGCACCGGAGACAACACCTATTTCTGCTGCTACCACCAGAAATTTAACTTCTACTCGAACACCAACCCGATACCCACCACCGGTGTGGTGAAAACTTATTTTCAAAAACTTTATTGGCAGGGGATCAACTGGCTTAAATCAGAAGTAGCCATAGACACTACGCGGCTTTACCTGAAAGGAACTTCTGAAACCGGTTTTGGCGCGCTGATCACAGCGTCACTCAATCCCGAAAAAATTGCTGCGGTGTATAGCGTGGTAGAACCCAATGCTACAGCAGCCGCAAATGACCTCTACAAGCAGATGTGGGGTTCAGGATCTTCAAAACTAAAAATCGACGTAGTAGCGTGGAACTCTGCTGACACACTTCTTTTCAATGATGTCAAGAATCAACAAATAATGCTGAACAAAAATACACTTCGCAGCATGCCTGCAATTTATGATGTGCATGGCAAGAATGACATCACCGTAGTTTGGAATTCCGGAAAAACTGACTGGCTCGATTCGCTCGATAATAATCACATCGGCGGCGCCTGGTATTGGGATCAGCGCAACCATGGTGGCAACGGAAGTGACTTCGCTTCTCCAGAAACTGAACCCAACTTTTACCGCTTTGCCACCAATATTTCTTACCCTGCATTTTCAAACTGTTCAGTCAATCAGAATCCGGGCAATGGAACACCGAGCAATGGTGATCCTTATGGCGCCATTAATGGCTACCTTGACTGGCATGATGATAACATCGTGGATAAAGCGTGCACGTACGCCGTCCATGTTTTTATGAAAGATTTTTATGTCGGTGGTGTCTTAGATCCTGAACAATATTCCACTTGTAAAACGGACATAACTATTCGCCGCATGCAGAGATTTCTTCCCGCTGCCGGAGCCACCATTCAGTGGAGTAATTATGATGAAGTAACAAATGCTAAAATTCAGAACGGCAATTTCACTTATGGCGGTGGGCTGATTTCCATTCCCGGGCTTATCATTAATAAGAGTGGCAACAAGATCAAGTTCACCATCAAAAATTGTTCACAGCGCATAGATGATGCTCCCGAAGGAAATGATGATCAGCAAGGTGATGTTCCTCTTTATTTTTCGAAATCACCTGATGGCTACACTGCACACATTGATGTGCTGCATCCCGATGGATCGGGAGAAAATGTCGAGGTGCTTGTATATGATTTGATGGGACGAATGGTTTGGGAAAAGAAAGTGTCTCTCGCAAGCGGAACAAACACCTTTGAAATTCCTTCACCTGCAACCGGGATATTTTTGGTGCAGGTAAAAGGCGAAACATTTTCGCACGCTGAAAAATTATTTTTCTAACGTGATTAAAGAGCTTCATTGGAAAAGATTTAGTCAGGTAAATAAAATTTTGAATAAAAATAAACTGGAACTTCAGCAATGGAGTTCCATTTTTTTTATGAGGACTTCCCCTCAATTGTGTAAGTCTTAGCTTGCCCTCTGCGATAGCCATGCTTATAATGTAACAGGCATCAACCTAACCGCACGACACAACCCATTCTGCAAACCCAGATTGACAGATAAATAAAAGTTTTCCTCTTAGCTCTGACAACATGAAATTTTATTAAGTATTGAAGGGACTAATTTTTCTTTGCCCATTATATCAATATTCATTTATCATAGGTGAAAAAAAAATATAATTTTTTAACACTTGCTAACTTTAGAATATGTTTAAAATTATAGTAGAAATTATTTGGCACAGTTAAACTATTAGTTATTTTCGCGCGGCAATAAATGTTTTCCAAACCCCATTTCAAGGAAATTTTACCCGCTTAACACTGTAGAACCATTCCGGTTGTAATGGGGAAATCACCACCGGTTTTTTTAACTTTTAAATCATTTAGGAATGCACACCAATTCACCCCTTCACACAGGGCTATGCGCTCTTGCTTTTTCCATTACAATTTTACTCGTCTCGTTTTCTCAGTCGGAAGCCTATACGGTTTCTAACCTTTCTGCGGAATACCATAACGGGCAAATTTTCCTGACCTGGACAAATCCGAACGTTCACAAGCTTCAGTACAATGTGTATCGTTCGGTCGTGCCTTTTACTCTTTCATCACAGCTAAATTCTTCAACCTTCCTCGGGTATGTGCGTGATAGTTCTTCGAAAAATATTTTCTGGTCAAAGCAAAGCGGGGGCAAGGTCTTTTATAAAATAACACCCGGCGGCCAGCCACTTGCTGCTTCCAAAGGGTTATATGTAGTTACCTGCACAGGGTCTCTGCTCTATTATTATGTGGTCACTGTCACCAATCTTTCTAATGACCTTGAAGACAAAACCATTGGAACAGGAAATTGTACCCTTTTGCCGGTCCTCGATGTGGTAGCACAGCCGTTGCCGGTTTTTCAGGATTCCTTTAGAACCAATGATGGTGAAGAGAAGCAGTTGTATGTACAATATGTGAATAACCAGGAAACCGCACTTTATCCTGCCATGAATGCTACCGGCTCTTATGGTTTTAATTTCTTCATCGTGAAGAGGGGAACAGCCACCAGATATCCGCTCTTTGTAATTTACGAGGGCTTCGGAAACAAGGCTGATGTATCCGTCGGTCTCAATAAAGACTACAGCAATTGCTACGTGATAGGACTGTTTGACTGGTTGCCAATTCCGCTGCATGGTGGAGGTGTCGGAGATAATACATTTTTCTGCGGTTATGACGAGAAATTCAATATCTACTCCAACAGCAACGCAATACCTACCTCAGGCATTGTAAAACTCTATACACAGAAGATGAACTGGCAGGCGATCAATTGGCTCGAATCACAAGTCCCAATTGATACCACGCGCCTTTATGTCAAGGGAACGTCTCATAACGGATTTGGGGCCTTACTTGCAGCATCTCTGATGCCCGAAAAAATTGCTGCGGTGTATTGTGCAATAGAACCTAATGCCGTCGCCGCTTGTGATGACGTGACTATGCAGATGTGGGGCAAGGCTTCTTCCAGGCTTAAAACTGATCGGCGGGAATGGAATTCAAATGACACCCTCTTATTTAATGACATCAAAAACCAAGGAGGAATGCTCTCTAACAATAAACTACGAACCCTGCCTCCAATTTATGATGTTCATGGCAAACAAGACGAGACTGTCGTTTGGAATTCCGGCATGATTAACTGGCTGAATTCATTAGAGAACAATAGCGTGGGCGGCGCATGGTATTGGGATCAGCGCAATCATAGCGGGGGCGGAAAAAATTTCATTGATGGTGAAACGCAACCCAACTTCTACCGCTTCGCCACCAACATTTCTTATCCTGCATTCTCGCATTGTTCCGCGAACCAGAATCCCGGCACCGGAAAGCCATCCAACGGCGACCCCTATGGATCCATCAATGGCTATCTCGATTGGGATGATGCTAACATCGTTGATAAAGCATGCAACTATTCCATCCATGTTTTTGTGAAAGATTTTTATGTCGGTGGTGTTTTAGATCCGGAACAATATTCCACGTGCACAACCGACATCGCAATTCGCCGCATGCAAAAATTTCACCCCTCGGAGGGAACCGTTATTAACTGGAGCAATTTTGATGATGTGACCGGCATTAAGATTCAGGAAGGCACCTTCACTTATGATGGCGGACTTCTTTCCATTCCCGGACTTACTATCAATAAGACCGGCAACAAGATCAAGTTCAACATCGCTAATTGCGGGCGCATAGGTAATGATCCCGATGGATCGGGAGAAAATGATGACCAATCTGCTGATGCTCGACTTTACTTTTCAAAATCGCCCGATGGCTACACCGCTCACATTGATTTGTTGCATCCTGATGGATCGGGAGAAAATGCACAGGTGCTTATATATGATTTAATGGGTAGAATGGTTTGGGAAAAGAAAGCAGCCCTTGCAAGCGGAACAAATACAATTGAAATTCCTGCGCCGGCAACCGGAATATTTTTAGTGCAGGTTAGAGGAAAAACATTTTCGAAAACGGAGAAATTATTTTTCTGAGAAAGGAAGATTTTTTTCACCAGGAGAGGAATGCCGCTTTAGCAATTGAGCGGCTTTCTTTTTTTATTTCAGGAAGAGAAATTTTATTGCAAACAACTAAAATAAACTAAACGTAAAGGTTCATCTGAATGTTGATATATTTCAGTCAATTTCTTCATTAACCTGCAATATAAAGTTGTTTGTGCTTTTATATAAGTGTTTTTATTTCCAGCATGTAATTTTGTTTGGCATATAGGATCTAAATTTAGAATATTATAAAATTTTGCCCTACTCCACTCTTAAAATCTATCCAATGTGCTCTTTATGTAGCGCATCCCTCAGAGATACTTACAATCTTAAGTTCAAAATTTTTCAGTTACCTTTGATTTTCTTTTATCAGCTCTATTAAAGATCGTTCAATGAATATAAATTGAAATATGCTTATTTAAGTCTAAAAGAGAGGATTTTGAAGCAATCATCAATTTTGCTCATGTTCTTACTAATGTAAATTTTAAGCGAATAGTATGTCTACCTTAGTCCGATGAATTAACACTAGCACGAATAACCTTGCAAAATGACACACATACACAAGCGAATAACTGCAATATTTTCATTAATTGCTATAGCATTTTCACTTCATGCTCAAAACAATACCACTCCACCCACCATATCGTGGCAAAAATCTTTGGGTGGATCCGGGAATGATGTGGCAAATTGTATAAAGCAGACGCCCGACGGTGGATTTATTGTTGCAGGTACAAGTAATTCGAATAATGGAGACATAAGTGGCAATCACGGGCAGAATGATTATTGTCTGATTAAGCTAAACGCCGCCGGTAATCTCGTTTGGCAGCATTCATACGGAGGCACTGGTATAGATGAAGCCAGCAGCGTGATTCCTACATCAGATGGCGGGTATATGGTTGCAGGGAAAAGTGCTTCCCACAATGGGGATGTAACAGGCAATCACGGATCATCTGACTATTGGTTAGTTAAAACAGATGATCAGGGCACATTGCAATGGCAAAAATCGTATGGCGGATCTCTGGCTGAAATAGCCTATTTTATGGAACCCACTTCAGATAACGGATTTGTGATTGTAGGAACCAGTTCCTCTAACAATGGGGATGTATCAGGTAACCATGGCATGAGTGATGCATGGATCATTAAGGTGGATCAAAATGGCAACCTGATATGGCAAAAATCAGTGGGGGGGTCACAATTAGATATAGCAAATGACATTAAGTTAACCAATGACGGCGGATTCTTTGTTACAGGATATTCATTATCCAATGATGGCGATATACCCAGTAACAAGGGACAGGAAGATTTCTTATTTTTTAAGCTGGATGCAGATGGAAATCTTCAATGGATAAAAACAATGGGAGGCTCAGGATCCGATGACGGAAGCGCAGGAATACAGACTATTGATGGAGGATATGCTATTTGCGGACTCACCCATTCAAGAGATTTAGACGTAGCGGGCAACCACGGAGCACATGATTTATGGGTTGTAAAAACAAACTCAGCAGGCGTAGCACAATGGACCCGTTGCCTCGGCGGATCGGATGGAGATGATGGTATTGAAATAAAACAGCAATCTGACGGAACAATATTAGCGAGTGGTTATACAGGCTCTACGGATGGTGATGTAACCGGTCTTCATGGCTTACACGATATTTGGCTGGTGGCATTGGACACGTCTGGAAATCTATTGTGGCAAAAAACTTTAGGAGGGACCAATGATGAATTTCCGCGTAGCTTACAAATTATATCTACAGGGGAATACATTATAGCGGGAAGATCAAATTCAAGTGATGGTGATTTAACTGTTAATCATGGAAATTTTGATTTCTGGGTTGTAAAGTTAACCCCTGCTTGCAATACTGTTTACTATGCAGACGCTGACGGCGATGGATATGGGAACCTTAATTCTACAACGAATGCCTGCTCTCAGCCCTCGGGATATGTTACCGGAAGCACAGATTGTAACGATGGCAATGCATCCATTCATCCCGGGGCCAGTGAAGTATGTAACGGATTGGATGACAATTGCAATAGCTCTGCAGATGAAGGATTAACCTTCGTCACTTACTTCACCGATGCTGATGATGATACCTATGGCTCATCCTCTGATCCGGGAACTTCAATGTGCAGCAATCCCGGTAATGGCTATTCCACTACTAATAATGATTGTGATGATAGCAAAACCGCCGTACATCCCGGCGCATCAGAGATCTGTTATAACCTCATTGATGATGACTGCAATGGTCAAATTGATGATAACTGTACAATCTACATCTACTATACTGACCTTGACGGCGACACTTATGGTGATCCGAACAATTCAATCTCAACATCAGGTTCTACGCCGCCTTCAGGATATGTAGTTGATAATACTGACTGTAATGATGGCAATCCGGACATTCATCCCGCGAAGAATGAGGTATGCAACGAATTGGATGATAATTGCAACGGATCCATTGACGAAGGAGTGAAAACGACTTTTTATGCTGATGCCGATGGAGATAGTTATGGAAATATTTTAGTGACAACGCAAGCATGCAGCGGGTCTATTCCGGTTGGATATGTCTCCGATCAAACTGATTGCGATGACGCACTTGCAACCGTTCATCCGAATGCGACAGAAGCCTGCAATGGTATAGATGATAACTGCAACAGCCAGATAGATGAAGTCTGTGATGTTGATCAGGATGGATATAGTATTGTGCAAGGTGATTGCAACGATTCTAATCCTGCCATATATCCCGGGGCCATAGAAGCATGCAATGGTATTGATGATAACTGCGATGCAACTACAGATGAAGGTTGCGATAATGACGGGGATGGATATAACGTTTCCCAGGGCGATTGTGATGATAATCCCGCCACCGGCGGGACTATTAACCCCGGGGCATTAGAAGCATGCAATGGCGTTGACGACAATTGTAACGGTCAGATTGATGAAGGAGTGAAAACCACCTTTTATGCTGATGCAGATAGTGATGGTTATGGAAATGTCTCAGTGACCTCACAAGCTTGCAGTGCGCCTTCCGGTTATGTTAGCGATCAAACTGATTGCAACGATGCAAGTTCAACCGTTCACCCCTATGCAACAGAAACTTGCAACGGAGTTGATGATAATTGCAATTCACAAATTGATGAAGGCGCTGTAACTGCTACTATTACTCCCTCCGGGAGTGTAGTTATATGTTCAGGAAGCACCCTAACGCTATATGCAAATACCGGAAGCGGTCTCACCTATCAGTGGAAGAAGAATGGATCCAATATTTCCGGAGCGACCTCTTCGCTTTATAACACTAAGATTGCAGCAGCTTATTCTGTAAGAGTTTCATCAGGTTCCTGTTCTGCTACGTCTGCGGCAACGACTATTTCTGTAAGTGCTCTTCCTGCCGCCACCATCACACCCTTAGGAACAGTTTCTGTGTGCCCCGGAGTTTCTTTGACTATGAATGCCAATACAGGAAGCGGGTTAACTTACCAATGGCAAAAGAGCAGTGTAAATATTTCCGGAGCTACCGGCAGTTCTTATGCTACTACTGTAACCGGCCAGTATAAAGTTATAGTTACGAATAGTGCCGGCTGTTCAAAGATTTCTTCAATCACTACCTTGAATAATTATGCGGCTGCTTCAGTAAAAATTACGAATACCGGGAGCTTGAATATTTGCTCAACAGGCTCAGTTCTTTTGAGTGCAAAAGTCGTAAGCGGCTATACTTACCAATGGTTTAAAAACAATGCATCTATTGGCGGCGCTACCGGGACTTCCTATACTGCCACCCAATCAGGTACTTATAATTACCAGGCAACAACATCAAATGGCTGCACTGCAATCTCAACAAATAAAGTAGTGACAAGCTGCAGGTTAGAAAATGAAAGTAATGGGTCTTTCCTGCTATCTGTTTATCCTAACCCTACCAATGGCAACTTCAATATTGAATTGCATCTTGAAAATGCTTTGAATGGTGGTAGTGCGCAAGTTGAACTCATCAACATTGTGGGTGATGTAGTGCTGGCTGAAGATGCAGAAGTGTATGAGGGAGAATTGCTTCATACAATTAAGCTGAAAGATAAATTACCCGATGGGCTCTACTTTGTGAAAATCATTGTTGATGATCAGGTGTTCTTTCAACGAATAATATTTCAGAATTAAATATTGCCTTAACCGTGCTGCTGCAATGTAGCTTTTACTCAACACTCGTGCTTCCGCCTCAAATTAGATTTTGACAACTTGCGTCACCATCGTGCTTTTAGTCTTGTATAATAAGTTTCCCCGTATTCTGCTTTTCTCCGTCAAATATTTTCACCAGGTATATTCCATTGGAAGCATTTATAAGATTGACTTGCTTATTAGATAATGAATAAATATTTTCTTTATAAATGGTTACACCGAGACAATTTGATATTTGAATAAATCCATTTCTAACAGGATGTTCCAATGATATTATAAAGTTTCCTTCTGAGGGATTTGGTAAAATAGAAAATGAATGATCATCTTTTGCCGTTTCATTTAAACCAACCCCAATACATAGTGAAACAGGGTTGGCACCACTTCCGAAAGCTGTTGCGGGATAACTTACTGTCCCTCCGGTAGAAATGATAGATGGAGCATTTGCCGCTTGTGTAAAAGGTGTAGTTACTATAGTTGCCGCGGCGGATTGATTGCACGGGCTGTTCCCGTCGGCATCTGTCTTAATCAAATAAATAGCGTACGTGCCAACCCCGAAGCTTAACGTGTTTCCTGCAATAATATATCCTCCGTCATTCGCTTGTTGAATGGAATAACTCACATCAATACTTCCGCCACCGAAGGTCCTTGTCCAAAGCGTATCTCCGTTTCCATTGAGTTTTACTAAATAAACGTCTGATAATCCGTAGCCAAAACTGTTTGTATAGCCGGCTACAATGTATCCGCTATCAATAGTTTGCAGCACAGAATATCCCTTATCATCACCTGGTCCGCCAAAAGCCCTTGACCAATCTAAGGTTCCATCTGATGACAGCTTTAGTAGATAGATATCCCCGAGGCCGGCGCCAAAGCTATTGGTAGAGCCGGCAATTATATATCCTCCGTCATTTGTTTGCTGAACAGAATGAGCGTCATCATTAGTCAATCCGCCAAAAGTTTTAGTCCACAAAACTCCACCGCTTGAATCAGTCCTGACGACATAAGCATCCGTCATATCCACGCCGAAGCTATTGGTGTAACCCGCAACAATATATCCTCCGTCATTTGTTTGCTGAACCGAACAGGGCGCATCAGTGTCTGTTCCGCCAATAGTTCTTGTCCATTGAATGGCTCCTGTAGAATCGGTTTTAATTAAGTACACATCCGCGAGAATCGCTCCAAAATCATCAGTATAACCGGCAATAATATATCCTTTATCAGTAGTCTGCTTAACTGACTTACCGAAGTCGCTGAATGTTCCGCCATAAGTCTTTATCCAAAGAGCATTTCCGAGGCTATCCGTCTTGATCAGGTAAACATTTTCATCGCCCGCTCCAAAACTCGCTGTATGGCCGGCAATAATAAATCCTCCATCGTCAGTCTGATCCAGTGAATTTCCATAATCATTATTCGCTCCTCCAAAAGTTTTTGTCCAGAGCGTATCGCCGTTGGCATCGGTTTTAATGAGGTACACATCAGCCTCACCGGCTCCAAAACTTGTTACAGAACTCAGTACAATATAACCTCCATCCGCAGTTTGTTCTGCAACATAGTCTTCAGGTATTGCGGCTCCGACAAATAATTTTTGAAATGTTTGCGCAGAAGAATTAAAAAAGCTGGTGATTAAAATCAGGGAGAGTAAAAGATGTGATTTTCTCATGCGGGGAGAAGAAATACATTCTCCTTACAAAGATAACTTTGGTTTTATCTTTTCCTGGACTTTTTTGTATCTCTCCCCATGTTCGCGAAGAGCTTCATTGTGTGGATGCGGGACAGCGAAGATTGATTATGTTCATGCTTATTTATTTATTGTTTCACAAATTTCTTCACTGCTTTTTCTTTTTCATTTTGTCCGTAGGACTCTGTGAGAAGAGCGACTAAGTAAACTCCAGCGGGTAAGTCTGAAATATCAATCAAGATTTGATTAGAAGAAAATTCTCTTTGCTTCATTACTTGTCCAAGGGTATTTATGATTTTTAGGTTTTGCTCATGATTGTTGTTTGGTAAAGTAATTTCAATTTGAGAGTTCCCAGGATTAGCATTAATAGAAAAATTTGTTTCATTTATTTCAGACACGGCAGTTGCAGCACTGCAAGTATCTACGTAATCTCCGCCTAGAAATTTTGCGAAGTTTCTTATGGTATCATTGCCCTGAACTAAAATGAAACCGCCCCCAATCAAAATAGTATCATTATAAATTCCTGCATGAGAAATTCCATTCATTATAAAGTTAGACATTATACCGCACCACTTCGAACCATCCCAACAAGCCATGTGAGCTGAAGCCGGAACTCCTCCCGCATGCCAAAAGCCGCCGAAGGCATAAAGTTTATCATGGTAAATTAATAGGTCAAAAATTTGTCCATCAGTGCCTCCTGCTAAATCATTCCATTGTGTGCCATCCCAGCTTGCAATATTGTTGCCTGGATTACCATCGGCTTCTGTAAATCTGCCCGCCACATACACTTTATCCATATAAGTGACCATGTCAAATGGTACTGTCAGTCCTCCGTAAAGACCACCACCCACAGTGTGCCATTCAGAACCATTAAAATAGGCGATTTCATTTCCTGAACTATCAGGAGAATAAAATCCACCAGTGACATATAATTGATTGTTAAGAGTACATGCGGCAATAATAAGTGGAATACCTGAAGGATGAGTATTTGGAAAATCATGAACAGTTTTCCACGCCGACCCATCCCAAGTTGCAATTCCGTTTCCCGGTAAACAACCAATGGTATCGTAGATGCCAAGAGCATACATTGTATCGTCAATTTCTGTTAATGCAAGTACAGCACCTTCAGAACCAAAGCTCTTATTTGTACCCTCACACAGCCCATAACCGACTGTTTCCCATGTAGCGCCATTCCATTTCATAATCCCGGTA
>DASRAJ010000087.1:0-102441 GCA_035638255.1 Chitinophagales bacterium | reverse complement strand
CGGCTAACTTCAGTAGCCCTGCTTTGGTTTTGATTAGCTTTGTTTCATTGTTCATAAGTCTGACAGTTTTGGGGTTCACTTAAATTGGTTTCAACTTTTAAAGTTAATCCCAACTGTCAGATTAAGTCGTAACTACTTCATTTTACCTGCATGAAAACAGTCTCACTATCTTTCTATTATCAATATCTGATTCCACATCCGGCTTCCGACAGTCACTTTTAATAAATACATTCCGGATGGCTGAGTTTTATCAATGAAAATTCTTTCTTCTAAGAATCCGTTGCTAACTACACCTGATCTTTCATTTATAGCTTCTCCCATCAAATTCGAGATGTTGATTTGGGCACGAGATTTTTCCAACCCCTTCAACCGGAGCATCAATTTAAACTCGTCTGTTGCCGGGTTAGGAAAGACATGAAGATCATCTGCTGAGACCTGTG
Source organism: Chitinophagales bacterium (assembly GCA_035638255.1). Lineage (GTDB taxonomy): Bacteria > Bacteroidota > Bacteroidia > Chitinophagales > UBA10324 > DASRAJ01. Next base: position 102,001 of record DASRAJ010000087.1, on the reverse strand, counting down.
GAGATGCAGTAAGTCCTGTTGCTATACCTTCAAGCCGCACGATCCAGTAGTCAACACCTCCGTGATTACCTGAAACATCACCATTGTTCGAGTTGCTGTTGCTTACAATAATATATCCTCCATCGTTAAGGGGGAGAATGAAATTAGAGATAGCATAACCACCATCATCACCACTTCCACCTAATGATTTCTGCCACTCTATTGCTCCGGTTGTATCTAACTTCAATATCCAACAATCAAACCCGCCTTGATTTCCGATAACGTCACCGTCATTAGATGAAGCCGATCCTGATACTATATATCCATCATCATTTGTTTGGAAAACTGTGGAAGCAATGTCATAATCACTCCCACCAAACGATTGTTGCCAATCTAAATTCCCTGAGGCGTCTAACTTTACTATCCAATAATCCTGACCTCCGTGGTTGCTGCTAACATCACCATCATCGGACCATGAACCTCCTGCACAAATGTAACCACCGTCCTTTATTTGATAAATTGAAAATGCCTGGTCGGAGTTCGTTCCGCCAAGAGATTTTTGCCATTGAATAATTCCTGCCGAATCTAATTTAACAATCCAGTAATCTGCACCTCCGTGATTATTGCTAACATCACCATCATTGGATGCCGAATACCCGGCAACAATAAATCCATGATCTGAAGTTTGCTGTATTGAAGCTGCCTCATCATTTTGACTTCCACCCAGGCACTTCTGCCACTGAACTACACCAAGAGGATTTAGTTTAACGAGCCATGCATCAAAGTTGCCGTGATTGCCTGTTACATCGCCGTCTGTAGAACTGGCGCCGCCGGCAACAATATAGCCACCATCTTCAGTTTGTTGAGATGAAAAAGCTATATCAGCGTTACTGCCTCCGAGCGATCGTTGCCACTCTACAAGTCCGGTTGAGTCTAACTTCACTACCCAATAATCATGTATACCATGGTTCCCTGAAACATCTCCATCATTTGAAAGGGATGTGCCTGCCAGAAAGTAACCTCCGTCAGAAGTTTGGTGAATGGAATTCGCATCTGCATCATAATTACTTCCTCCTAATGATTTTGTCCAAAGAGTATCTCCTATACCATTTAACCTTATAACCCAAAAATCATCTGACCCGTGATTTCCTGAAACGTCACCATCATAGGAACTGGTTGCTCCTGAAACTATAAATCCTCCATCGAGCGTTTGATCCACTGTAAGTCCCTGGTCGGAACTGCTGCCTCCGTAGCATTTTTGCCATAGAATGTCTGGAGCTATTTGGGCTGTTGCTAAATGAGCGTTGAGGCAAATATTGAAAAGGGAGAAAATTAAAAATGATTGTTTCACGGTTGAAGGAGTTTAGGAATGGTTAGAGGCAATAATATCAAATGGATGAAATGAAAAGGTTAAAGAGAAATTGGCAATTCATTTTGTCATTACTCTTTACCACTTCATGTGAACATTTTTAGTGCCCTTAAAATTTAGTTTGACTTCCACCGCGTCCCAGAATAACTCGTTTGCGCTAAACTGATCTTTCAGTTCTTCCCAAAAACTTTCCCATGTTACAGGAGGGTTGGACGATGTTGCCCATTTGATAGTGTCATTAACTACAAGTTTAACTACATCTTCTGCTTTGTTTTCAAGTATTTCAACAATGGCCTTTTTAATCTTATCATTGGTAAATTCTTTCATTACTTCCCTGCCAAATGCTTTCTTGATTATTTTATCAGCGAGCTTTTGAGATTGCTTATCAACCTTATCAGATAACAGTGCAAATACTAAATCCCAGGCAGCATCAGAAGAAATGCCTACCCAATCAATACGATCGCGAGTGCCATAGTGAACTTCCATTCCCTGCCCGATTACTTCAAGCAGCGATCCGTAGCTGGTTCCGATGGCGCTACCGGCTAATTGGCTTTTTGTCAATGCTCCACTTACTGCCCCTACAGTCGTCACAGATGCCTTCTTTACGAACGTAAAAAAAGTAATTGCACGATCTGCGCCGGTAATATTTTGTCCGGCATATTGGTAAAGTATGCGATGAGCTTTATCCATTTTTACTGAAGAAAGCTGAAGCAAAATATAGCCGACTTTGATTTGGTACTTGTTGATGGAGGTCATGCCATTGAAAAGCAGCCGCCGTGGTTCATCCCAAATAGTAATAGAAGGCATGGAGGTAAGTCCTGCTATATTTGACATGGCAGATACTATGGGAAATTCGTGCTTCAGGTTGAGTAACTGTTGATGATAATTATAGTCACCTTCGAGACGCATTAATTGATTATGCCATTGCATTCTCAGAACTTTTATAGCTTCATCAGTTGACTGATTGTTGTATTGATGAGTTCCGAAACTGAAGGAATAGGGCATGGTATGAAAGGCAGCAGTGAGCCTCGCTGCTCAAAAATAATTGTTTTTTGAGTTTCTGTTTCCGTTTTAAATCGGAGTAAGAAATATTATTTGCTTCTCTGCGACGAATGCATGTCTGCACGTGCAACATTGCTTGTGAACATACAAGAATACACGGCAAAGGGGATAAATGAGCACTAAGAGGATGGACTATATGATAGCAGGGGAGGTTTTGTTTTTGAATTAGAATGGTGGCATATCAAAGATATTATTTTGGGGGTTATCGTATTGAAGTTTTTTTGGAGGTAATGACCTTCTTTCAAGGAAAAAATTTACAATCTTTTATTAACTCAATAGTGCTATATACGGAAAGGGTATCAATAGTGATGGGGTTTGAAAAAAAAAGATAAGGATTGGGTGATTATTCAAGAACGGGTATTTCTAACTGAAAAATATTTGATGATAAAAAATTTTCTACCATCGGTTTAATTAAATCCTTTTCTTCTACTCGTGGATTGGCTCGAAGTAAATAGACTTTATGAGCATCTCTAACTAGTTCTACAGCTTCTATGGAGGAATCACTTATGACGTAACCCAAACTAAAATCTACAAAATGCTTTTTGGTTTGAATTCCCAAATCATTTTTTGATAAATAAGGAATGACTTCATGAATGGGGAAAGGAATAGAGAATTTTTCGCTAAAACTTTGATTTGAAGCTATTGGAGTAACATAATGAGATAAAGGAGTAAAGAACTTATCTTTTGGAATTGTTGGGTAGCGCTTAGCAATATGAATAGTATCCTTCTCGAAATAAATAAATGCAAGAGATGGATCAGGAATTGGTCCTTTTTTTTCTATAGTTCTAACCGCTAAGTTGGTAAGATAAATGGTTCTCTCACTTCTGTTAACAACGGTATAGGAAATCTCTATAGATTCACCCTTAATAAGCATGTTTACGCTCAATGAAATTAAAATTTCCATCATGATTTTGTAAAGATTACCATGCGTTTAATGTTGGATCCATATACGTTGTTCTTAATGGCTCGCCCAAATCGCTTCTTATTGCATTTTCAGAAAACGGTTCTTGAGTGAAATCTGGAATACTGTAAGTGCTGTTCGGTCCTAACCCTACTGTTCTTCTCTCCTCTAAAGCACGGTTTAATGGCAACCCGGTCAAATCATTAGGTATTGGCGGCCCAGAGGTAGGATCTCCTACGAGATTCCCATTGGCTATATGTGACGCATGACACAATTCATGGCCTAACGGAACAGAAGGGGGCGGATTATCCCATGCAGAATTATTGCCATACATAGGTTGTTGATTGGGGTAGTACTTAACGGCTGCATCTTGCCCTTTGCCATTATAAAGGTTTGCATTGCTCCAACTTCCATCGCTCGTTTCATCTCCGGAAGTTGATATTGCTTCAGCCACAGTAACTTTATTTCCACTTTTTGAAATTGATTCTAATAATTTAGAACCTGAAGGTGTATTCTTTAATATCTCCAGATCGCGCTTTGCTTTTTGAATAAATTCCCAATCACCATGAATCGTAATAGAATCGTTAAATTCATACTTTCCTAATACAAAAATGTCAATGACCACTTTAATATCCTTGAACAACTCTCTAATGAAGTCAAGCACTCCAGAAACATGAGGATGGGCACTCAATGATTCAAGATTCACTGAAGTTGCAGTCTCGCCTATTAAAACTGTAGGTAGACCAACGGTTATCGCGCCCCCATGCGCTGTCATATCTCCCATTCGTGCTGCAGGTTTCCCTCCAATCAAAACTCCGGTTGAACCAAGAACAATGGAATCGAATGCAGGACTCACGCAAGTACACATATCTCCCATAACGGCTGCAGGCACACCACCAATAAGTACAGTAGGAATACCAGGACCAACAACGGGGCCGCCTACATGAGGTTTGGGTCCATCACTCATAGGACAGATGTGCATATCACCGACTCTTGCTGCGGGTTTACCCATGTTTTTTTATTTAGCTCTGCCGGCCATCAATTGATATCTTCTTCTCCAAAAATCAAGAAACTCTTTAGGTGTTTTCCCCTGTCCACCGTTGAAATCCATATTTCTCCTGATCCCTTGACTTAGTTCAGTTCCATTTTCCGCAGCTTTGATTATTGCTGTGAGTCCTGCAGCACCTTGTTGATGTGCGAGATAACCATATTCAGGGTTTGTGTTTAAGTCAACATTGATTCCATGCTTTCTTAAATAACTTAAGTTTCTTTTTGTCAATCGTGCGGCGGCATCAGCAGATTTTTTTGCATCAAGGCAATCGTTATCACTTAATCCGAATTCCCGTGCTGTAGCAGGCATAAATTGAAACAACCCGCTGGCACCGGTTTTTTTATTTTTTGCTTTTGGGTTGTAGGACGACTCAATGGCTGCCATCGTCAAAAGATATTTCTCAGGAATACCATGATTAGCTGATGCTTTCTGTATAGCGTCGTAAGCATCGGTTCTATTAATTTCTTTGCTAACATTAAGTTCTGAAGTTCCTAAAGCAATTGATGATTGCATAAATTCAAATTTTTAAGTTGAGTTGACATTCTTCAAGAAGCGTATTCAAACATACTCCTAAAGTCTTCATTCTTCACCCAAAAGAAAACGGAATTGAGTTGCAATAATCCAAATTGATTTCTGCCCGGTTGCTTAAGAAAGTAAGAAATTTTTGCCTCATTGTTTCGTACCTCAACAACATCACCTACACTTCCTCTTTCGATGGAAATAAACTCAGGCGATTCTACTCGGGTTTCAAGTCGAATCCTTGAATCGGATAACCGAAGATTGCTGAGGGGTTTTACTTTTTTGTCGGTGATCATAAAAGTTTATGGATGTTGCAATCGGTAATTTCTAAATGCTTCATCAAGATCCTCACTTTTTTTCTTCCACGCATCTCGTTCACCAATAAGAGTCTTGATACTTCCAGCCATATCTGATTGCCCGAGAAACTCGCCTTTATCCTTCCACCTCATTTCATAACCAGTTACAATGTCTTTCCATCCAAATCGACTTGCTAATTCGCTATTACTTCTGATCAAGTCGAGTGCCGTTCCTTTCTCCAAGTCGTAATCCGCCTTCACTTTTGCCTGCATATTTGGGTCTGTAACCTTTGTAAGAATATCTTCTAACTTTTTCATTTGATCAAAAAATTTTTGAGCTTCAAGTAGTTGATTGTTACATTTAATTTTCTCTTGGTTTAAACTCTCTTTCTCCTTCCGCCCCAACTCAATGTTCCCAAACGCAGCAAACAAAACCACCACAATTGAAATCACATAAAACAGTAAAAATTGAAAAAACAAATTGCTCCTTTCTTTCTCGTTAATCGGTTTCATGCTCACGGTTCGTAAAGTTTTTTCTGTTGAGTTGTTAAATTGAAATCAGTCGTTAGCTAACCTTCACTAATCATTCAAAAAACTCCATCCCTTGGAAGGAGGTTTTGTATCAGGTTGTTGTGGGCCTGCAGGCCTGATCGTCTCAGATGAGTCCCCAACAGCCTTTCTGAGAGGCTCAATGGTCTCACCAATCACAATTCCGGAATCTTTTTGCTCTCCGATGTATTTTAATTTGCTCAGTTGCTTGAAGAGCCTTGCTACCACACTCACGAATCGTGATGATGCCTGCAAAGATTTTGCGATGTTGAGATGATTGTATTCAATGCTCATCACACTCATCATCGCATTTTCAAATTGCGATTGCGACATTTCGATCCACTGCTTGAAGTAGTTGAACATTTTCTCCTTGTCCCTATCCGGCATCGAATTCACAGCAGCGCTGATCGAGTAACCGAGCGAAGAAAGCTTTTCAAACATCATCACCGGCGGCGCTTCTTCAATCGTTAATCGCAATTGGGGAATCACAATGGACAGATAGCTCAAAACTTTTTCTGACAAATAGAGAATGTTATTGGCAAGCTCCGTTTTCTTCGGTTCCGATTTTATTTTCTGCGTGATCATCATCGCTGCTGTGCCGATGTCGAAGAGCTGCCTCCGCATCGCCTCAAACTCATCCTGCAGCGGCTTGTAGCTGCAAATGAATGCGCAGGGCGGAATAAAAGATTCATCAAGAGTTATCTCTTCTCCAACCACATTGATTTTTCCTATGGTGATGTTAAACGCTGCGGCTTCGCTTTGATTTACCTGTTCTGAAGGAATGATTTCCAAACGACATTCCGGCAAGGTGTAGGGATAGCGGGCCGGAGTTTCTTCAGGATCGGGAGAACCGGCAGGAACTCTTGAAAAGGGATTTACGATGATTACTACATCCAATTGAGAAGTAGTCGCGCTCTTAATTTTAAATGTTGCTTCCAGTTCACTTTGATAAACCTGGACTTCTTTCGAATGAGTCGATGAAATTTCTATCCGTGCTCCAGCCGGAGTAATTGCTCTGCACTCATTTAACTTCACCCGAATGAATTTCGATTGATCCACATTAAATTGCAAATCGAATGATGATCGCACACCGGGAGCCGGAGGCAGCAATCCGAAATTGAAACTCGTAATGCCCATGGCAGCGTAATCACGAAGCCGGTCGGCGATGGATAATTCTTGCTGAATAAAATGCCGGTCGGAGACCTTCATTCCATCCATCCAGTTTACAGGCAGGAATTTTATTTCAGGAAGCATGTTGCGTCAAACTTAATGTTTTATCCTTTCAGTTTTCATGATCTCATTTACCTTAATTCCATTCTGCTGAATCGTTAAATCAGGATCCAGAAATTTTTTTGATGCCCACCAATTCTTCTTGATGTAAAAATACCATCCGAATGATTTGTGCTGATCATCGAGATATTGAATTTCATTTCCCGGAAACTTGTAATTCCATTCCTGGATGAAGAAGTAAAACATATCTCCAAGCTTCATGTGGTAAATGGCTTTGCCCTGCAGATTGGAATTATACGTTTCACCAAATTTTTTCGCACATACAAAAGTGACAACCGCATAATGAGTGCGGTCAAGATTTTCATCGGGCACGAGAGGCTTAGCGGGGTAAAACCATTCTTTGTATTGCTCAGGAGGAATGCTGATGGCAGCGTTAAATGTTTTTGCCAGCAACCAGGGTGAAGGAAAAATCAGGAATGCAGTAGTCATTATTCCGGTGTATGATGTACTCATAAATTTTTGAGGCAGGTACGTCCCGAAAAGATAAAATGCAATTGCAAAACCTATGCATCCAATAACAGTGACAGCGAGCGTTAAAAGAAGTTCAGACTGAATAACATTATTGGCAGCCCAACTGAAGCGGCGGTTCATCTGAAACACATGAAGCACGCCGAAGAGAATCAATACGGCCATGAGAATCCCGTGAATAAATTGCGGTGAAAGCGTCTCCGTCATTTTGAAAAAGCCCACTGATGCACAACATGCACCGAGCAGGAAAGAAACAAAAAGGTACTTAAAAAACTTACCCTTTGTCGCCTTGCCGGCCTGCTGCATGGCTGCACCTTGTGCCTGTCCTCTTGCCGTGGATGCAATTGATTGAAGCATGTTTAAAAAGAGCGAATGAAAGTACAGTTTTCTTCTCAAACTGAAATCAAAACACCGGGCTTGATTAATTCGCAGATGCGATTGCCGCTTTCAGCGTGGTGTTATATCCTAACCGTGAATAACTCATTTGCTTTTTGTTCAGCTCAAAATAATTTACTGCTTGTTGAAGAATCAAAACTTTCAATCGTGATTCCAGCGGAATAAAATAATCAGCAAGAGCAAGAAGTGCCTTCATCTTTTTTCCATTCCGCAAATAATCAGGAAGTTTTTCTACCGCTACAGGACCCACTTTCATCTCAATCACGGGATGATTTACTGAAGTCTTCGCCCCGCAAACTGTATTTACGCCAAGTACGCTCAATTGTTGATTCAGGATAAAGCCTGGCAAAATATTTTTCATCTCACCATAAGCAATATTCAACTCCACTACTGTGTTAAGACATGCCTCAAAGGAAAGAGTGGTGAGGTGTAAGTTGCCAACGATCTTGTGAAGAATCGGAAAGAGATAAATCAGCGTTGCCTTCTGCCGCAGATCCAATTCATCGGGAAGCTGCCAAAACTGATCAAGCATTTCTGTGTATCGTGACTCACTTTGGTAACCTCGCAGGATATGTTGTTCTTCCTGCTCAAGCACAATTCGCTGATGGTAGAATTCATTTTCGAAAGGAAGAAAAAACTGTCGTGCAAATTTTTCCTCGCGGCGGCGCAACTTCAGTTCATCCACCATCTCTTCCTTCGATTTAACGCCCGCCCTTTTTGATCGCCGCTGGCTGTGAACCAATGCCTGCGGCAGTGCATCGTAAATTCCTTCGCGAGAAACTTCAATCGAGCAATACTCATTTCCACTTTTTGCTTCTTTCTCAGAAACTTCAAGGACATCTTTATCAAAACGTCGCTTGAACAAACTCTTCGGAACAATCACGATGTCGTCAATTAAGAAGCCACGCTCCACCATATCGGCGGCTACCACTTCGGCGCGAATGTCGAATGGCAACTGTGGAATGATCTGACGAATGTTTTCAATAATCTCTTTCAAGTACCGACTTGTTTTTCAATCATCACTCTGAATGGAATAAACGACGCTGAGCGCTGCTGAAGCTTTTCCCGGAGATCAGCACAAATGGATTCCCAATGCTCCGGCAATGATCTCAGTTTTTGAGAAGGAGTAATCATCACATCAACCGTTTGCACAAATCCCGTCAACGAATCGGAGCCGATTGAAAATCCTTTTTTCACTTCCACTTCCAATATCTGCTCACCCAACTCAGCCATGCAAAATAGTTTCACATCATTCGGAGTAACGATTCTTCCCCGCGCAATCAATGAGCTCTTGAATGCACTAAGCCGTTCCATGTCATTCAGGCGATTCTTTCCCCCCTTCGTTGTAGTCATCAGGAACAACGTATCATTTCTCACATCGCCTCCACTGTACAATTCCAGTTTATTTCCTGCACGAATGTTATTTCCAAGCTCGCCATTCGCTGACCAGAATGAAACGAAAACATTTTCTCCCGCCTGTCTTGGATTCATGATAAGATACGAGGTTCGCTCTCCTTCGAGTTGTTGTTTTCCTGCACGCTGCTCAAGCAATGCAATCAACTGGTTAAACTGCCTGATGGTAGAGGTGAGAAAATCATTTCCAAGAACCGAAAACGCTGCACTCTCATCGCGCAGCAAATCCAAAAGGTAGCTGACAGTTTCCACGGCGTTGCGCTGATCAAACCGTTGAATGCCTCCATGCCTGAGGGTGTATGTACCTGCATTGTAGTTGCGCGAATTCGCAAGCGGGTTGCTGGTGTATTCAAATTTGTCAGAAGTGGTTACGCTGGCTACTGTTAAAAAATAGTCGCTTGTCGGGAGTGGTACAATGTTGAGATTGGACTGAAGACGAAATGTAAACTCATTCAGCTTTTTGTTTACGATGGGGAAACAGTTGACATTGCACGCCACATCACTCAAGAGGGCGTCATTGATTCCTGCAGGGAAAACAACTTTGAGCCATACAAGCTGCCCGCTTATTCTTTCAAGGTCAGAAGTACGAAATACGGAAGAAAATTTTTCCGGGTACTTGCATCTTATTTTGTTGATAGAAATTTCATTGCTGCCTGAAGAGACAATTCTCACGAAGCACTTATCATACAGTGCAGAAATGTCAAAGCGGATTCGCTCATTCAAATCAAATTCATCTTCGAGTTGCGCTACGTGATCGTTTCGTTTCAATCCCGGATCTGTCTCCAAAGGAAATTCTTCAACGAACCATTTTGAATGTGGAAGCAGGTTGTAGAATGTCTGGCTCTCAGGATTGTTTCGTACTTCAAAATAAAAATTGAGATCATCCAGGTCTTTGATTTCCGAATTCATTTCAAGCCCGATCCAGAATGTGTTGTTCTCCAATCTCCTCCGGCTATCCGCTTCCATCACAAGCGATTTCTGATAACCGTTTTGCATTTGATAAATGCGATCTGCAAAAGCAATATATCGAACACTGCCATCTATCAAATTGAAGTTTGAAAGCGGAGAGAAAAATATTTCTTTCGATGTCTCCTGTTGTGTAGCTGATGCTGCTGCAATTTTCCTGGTGAAAAAAAATTGCAGCTCGGGGGTGATCGTGGTCTCCGCCTCTGTGGGTTTTGCATACAGAATTGCGTGAGCAGGATGTGGTGCCGTGATAACATCAGGCGTGAGTAATTCTGCCATGCGGTTGATCACTCTGAATTGCGTGTCGGCAATATCATTGTTGATCTTCCCGATCTCATTCACGCATCCCTCGATAAGCATGCTCACAATGGGATCGAATGAAACTTCTACGTCAGCATCTTCTGCTCCCCACAGGCGGGCAGCATTTTTCACCATGCGGGATTTGATGCGCTCTTTGGTGAGAGATGACGAAGCAGGCATTTAGGGTGTTGGGTTTGGAATCAAAGATAAGTGAGAAAGAAAATTTTGTATCTCAAAAACATCAATGCGGAAAAAAAACCTGAAATAAGTCAATGGAAACTTTGCTACATTTCGAATTGCAAGACCTCTTAACCCAACCATCATGGAACAGTCTTCAAAAATTGATTTGGATTATGATAAATTCCTGAGAGAGTTTTTATTAAACAAACATACCCTATTCGATCGAGATATTTTGTATATCTCATGTGGAGCATTAGCCATAACATTTTCATTTGTCGGCGCAATCATTAAACTTGATCATGCTGCTGATAAATATTTCCTTATTCTCTCATGGCTGCTTTTTGCAATGGCAATTTTGTTTTGCATGATTGCAACGCATATTAACATTACGCGCGTTAGTCGCCTTATTGATATGAATTACACAGGCGGTGTAAATGAAGCGCTTCACGCCTATCGGATGGCAACAAATAAACTTATGCGCTGGCTTCGGTTAATACCGATGATCTTATTGATTTCCGGAATAATTTTTCTTTTGTTGTTTATTTCAATCAACCTGATTTAAAGAAACCATTTCTTTTAGTCAGCTTCATAGATAGGTCTAATATTTTTTGGCAACCAATCTTTAATTGAACAAAAACTCGACATCCTCTTTGGTCAGCTTTTTCACAAATCCTGTTTCATCAGCGATGAGATCAGAAGCGAGCGCCTTTTTCTTTTGCTGCAGGTTCAGGATTTTTTCTTCCACGGTTTCTTTGCAAATCATTTTGTAGGCAAAAATTTTATTCACTTGTCCGATGCGATGCGTGCGATCAATCGCTTGTTGCTCCGCGGCAGGATTCCACCACGGATCAATCAGGTAGACGTAATCAGCAGCGGTGAGATTGAGGCCGAGCCCTCCGGCTTTGAGCGAGATCAGAAAAATTCTGAGATCAGTATTCTGCTGAAATTCATTCACGGCTTCAATCCGTTTTTCAGCGGACGTGCTTCCATCGAGATAAGAATATTGTATGTCGCGCTGTTTCAATTCGTCTTCAATCAGTGCAAGCATGCTCGTGAATTGCGAAAACACCAGCGCCTTATGCTTGCCGGTATTTTCCTGAAGCTCACGAATCAGCTCCTCCAATTTTGTGGAGGTGTTCGGAAATTTTTCTTCTTCATTCAGCAATGCCGGTGAATCACAAATCTGCCTCAGTTTCAGCAATCCTTCAAGAATGTAAATGCCGCTGCGATTCATTCCGTCTTTCTCAATGCGCTCCATGATACTCTCACGATAGTGATCTTTGAAGCTGTTGTAAATTTTCCGTTGCTCTCCATTCATTTCACACCACAGAATGGTTTCTGTTTTGTCAGGAAGGTCTTTCGCTACCTGCTCCTTTGTTCTTCTTAATATGAATGGATACGTGAGTTTGCGCAATTGAGCAATCTTATCCTTATCGCTGTATTTGTCAATCGGCGTTGCGAATTCAGTTTTGAAAAATTCCATGCTGCCCAGCATTCCGGGATTGAGGAAATGCATTTGGGAAAATAAATCGAAGGTGTTATTCTGCACCGGCGTGCCGCTGAGAATAATTTTGTTTCGGGCCTTCAGGAGTCGCACCGCTTTTGAAATTTGCGCAGCCGGATTTTTTATGGACTGGCTTTCATCCAGCACCACATATCCAAAATTGAATTTTGAAAAATGCTCAATGTCACTGCGCACCATTCCATAGCTTGTAATGATGAGATCGTGTGAATTGAATTCCTCTTCATTGAATTCACGGGCGGCACCGTAATGCAAATGATGACGCAGTGATGGAGTGAATTTTTTTATTTCTGTTTCCCAGTTAAAAATCAGTGATGTAGGACAAACCACAAGGTGCGTCTCCTTGGAAGCTTTTTCTTTCGTGTGCTGAAGAAATGAAAGCGTCTGTAATGTTTTTCCCAATCCCATATCATCAGCAAGGCAGCCGCCCCATCCCAATTGATCGAGCAGGGAAAGCCACTGAAATCCGGAATGTTGATAGTCGCGCAACGTGGCATTCACAGTCTCAGGCAATGCAGCTTCGCTATGATCGCCGATGCTGTTGAGCCGCTTTCTCTTTTCATGCAGCTCCGTCATGAGCGCATCATCATCAAGCTGCTGATGCAATTCATCAATGATGGTCCAGTGAAATTTCGAAAGCTGAAGTTTATCATCCTTCGCCTCACCCATCTTAAACATCATGCTGTATTGCTGAATCCATTCTTCGGGCAACATGCCGATGGAGCCATCACCGAGCATAATGTAATTCTGTTTGCTGAGTATGGCTTTCTTCAAATCACTCAGCGGAACCACCTGGTCTCCGAAGCTCACTTCAATTTTTACATCGAACCAATCAATACCCGTGGAAGCGCTCATGCTGAATTTTCCCTTGTTCGTATTGTATTTGAATTTCTTCAGGTCCTTCATGCCATACACAGGAATATTTTTCTCCTGCACGCGATGATAGAAATGAATGAACCAATTCTTCCTCATCGCTTCTGCAAAAGGCAGATAAAAAAATCCGTTCTGCTGCCGTGCAAACATGGGATGCTGCCCGCGCAATAATGTGATCAATTCATTTTCCTGCTCCTTGTTTCTTTTAACCTGAAAGAAAACTTCATTCGACATGAGCAACGGTTCATCTGCATCATCAAAAGAAATTTCAAATTGCTCATACTTCCATTTCGGCTTGATGAGAAGGTATTGCTCATTCAATTCACTCAGGTAGATTGCCGGCGATGGCGCTGTATCAATATTTTGAATTTGCAATACGCCGTTGAAGGCGACAGGATATTTAGCAGAAAGCGGAAGCACCAACCGCTGAATCAAATCCTTCGTCGCATTTTTTTGAATCATCAGTTTTCCTTTCGGGAAAAGATGAAGCACGTCAGCTTCCGATGCAGGAATGCGATAGAAAGTATTTTTTCTTTCCAGCAACAAGCCGTAATGATCTTTGAATTCTGTAAGCGGAAATTCCTTTTCACCAATCAGCATTATGGCATGAACCGAAATAAAATTATTCTCTTCCCGCAATTCAAATTTCCATGTTGGGACAGAAGGTGAGAAAGAAATTCTTGTGAGGTTGTTGAGTCCAAATTTTTCATTCGCCGGTGACTTGTACAGGTGAGGATAGCTCTCCAGAAATTCACACATTGACTCCAGCGCCTCACAGAACTTTTGTTCCAGTAACCCCGCGGCATCGCCATACAATTGAGAAAATGGATTCGCATAGTGCAGCACGTTACTATGTCCATGCTTCGCAAGGATATCGAGCAATCCGGCTTCAGTGATGGTTTCTAACTTCCGTAGTGCCGTTTCCGGAAAATCAGCAAAAAGAAAAAGATCATCGGGTGTTCGCATTGGTCGCTTGATCACCGATTTTTTTCCTTTCTTCTCTGTGAACACCAGCGCATCAACCCACAGGCGTACCTGGTGCTTTCCACCCAGCATGAGCACCAGGCCCGCATTGGAAAAATCAGCAGGCACATCCATAATTTTTTCGGGAACCGCCGGAGATTTTTTGGTGGATGACAGCATTGATTTTATCCGGTTCCATGTCTGTTCATCATCGCGGCGCAACAGAGCTGACGGTTTTTCCACCACAGCAAAATTTCCATATCTGTCAATTCCGAATTGAAATTGTTTAGCAATGTCGTCGCCGGGAGAAATTCCATACGAGTCAAACACTTTTTTCACTTCTGCCGAATAGTCATCATACTGCCGGAAGTAGTAGTGCCCGAATTTATGCCCGCTCTGCTCAAGCACGTCTCTTGCATGATCGCAGAGGTACTCGTCGGTAAGCTTGCCGCAGTTGCACGTAACCCTGATCAAATTCTTACCTGCGTACTGAATGGAAGTAGAAGCGTTTCCCTTTCCCTCCATTGCAACAATTGATTTCTCTTCTTTCTTTGCAACAGGAATGACATGAGAGTTGTATCGAAAACGATAAGATTGATTTTTCAAATACTGTGCGTAGTTCCAATACTCCAGCGCCGGAATTTTGAATACAAAACTCACCGGCTCGCCTCGCTTGGGTGATGAACCAGTGTTTTTATTTTTTGTCTTCGCCTCAAGCTGAATCACTTTCGGTTGAGGTACTTGCTTCGCCAGGTGATCGAGCCAGCGCAGCGCAACGGCTACCTGATGCTTGCAGGTGTTTTCATACTCTACTGCATAAGCGCAATCGCAGAAGCCACTGATCATTTTCACATCGTCTTTCGCTTCGAGCGAAACAGAATACAATTGGGTTCCGTCAGAACTTTCAACATCCATGGAAAACTCATCACCGGTTTCATTCAGCGTGAAGGAATCGTTGGAGATAATTTTGTGAATCCCTTTTCCACGATGCCTTACACCGCTTTCGGCATACCGGATGAAATCATTCAGCCATTTGCTTAATTGATTGTTCACCCGATTAGTCACCTGACTACTGACCTGATTATCCATCGCGCGAAAATATCAATGTGAGAGGTAGGGTGGGAAAAAAATAATGCACAATTTTTTTTGTTCTTTAGACTGATCGGGGAAATATTTTTTTCATGAGGAATTTGAATTCCCAAATGGCCCGGAAGCTATAACTCAACCTTCTCTAAAAATTTCGGAAATAGACTAATCTTGTTTGCATCTTTTGCATTGAACAGGAATGGCTCAACATCTTTCGCCATTTGCTTCATGTCAATGTTACTACATCGCTTTAGTACAGCCGCTCTTAATTCAGAAGGAGTTTCGATGCCGGCTTTTTGTTTCAGAAATCTGTAATCGGGTTTCGTGGAAGACAAAAGGAAGACAACGTCAAAAAAGTCTCTGCCCTTTGATCTTTTGCGATGAAGAAGAGTCAACAATTTTTGAGATAAAAGAATCGAAGGCGGCGTCACAAAAATTTCGGTGAATACATCGAACTTGTTTATCAGAAAAGTTCCCGGTTTGAATTTGAATTCTTGCGGTTCTATGTCAATGCTGATGAGAATGACCTGATCACGATGCCCGCTCAATCCTTCCTGAAACAACAAGCCCGGAAAGCGAAGATGGCAGTGCCATGCGCCTTTCAATACGGTATTGACTTCTACCCTATATCCTTCAGCGGTCAGCATCTTTTTTATCTCTGCGGCTACCTGTTCAAAATTTTTTGCTGTCAGTCCAAGATTATCGAAATCAATATCCTCTGAGAACCGCTGGCTATTATGCACAATGCGAATGGAGGTTCCTCCGAGAAAACAGAATTTGCTTGCATGTTCGGTGTTAAAAATAATTTCAAGGACTTTGTATTGCAGGTATTCGCGCAGCAAGAACGCCTTGAACCTGCTTAACTGCGGCGGATAAAATTTTTCAATCTCAGTAATGTTAAACATGTTGAATGAATTGAATGAGCGATTGCGTTTGCTTCTCCAATCTTGGATTTCGAAATTGCTTCGATAAGATTTTGAGTTGCCGAAAAGTAATGCGCTTTCTCAATTCACCTCTGTTAAACCGAGTCTGTTCAAATTCTTCAGGAGTGTCGAGGTGTCGGTTAAAGTATAAGTAATCGAGCAGTGCCTTTTCAGGACCCGCGATTTTGAAATGCAGATTACCGGCAGACAAAAGCTGATAGCCAAAGAATAATTCTTCTTTGATATTGCGAAAGACAAAAGAGCCGATCGCTGTATTAAACTTTTGCGTCTTGCGGGTGCTCACTCCCGTGATCAGGAATACTCCTTCAGGGATGAAACCGTAGTATGCTAATGCGCTCTCCAGCGAAATGTAGGATGGCTGATAGATTTTATTAGAAGCAAGAAATAAAAAGGGCTCCGTAATCTTCTGCTTCGCGAAGGTGTAGTAGCTGTTTGCAATCTTTATGATGTACTTCTTTTGCTGCCACTCCACGAGCCGGCGGCGGTCAAAACGCGGTTCTGCTTTGCGAATGTCCTTCAATGAAAACAGATGAAACGACTCAAACCGTTCTCTGAATTGATGATATGTCATTTCTTATTGTTGTGCAAAATAACAACAATTGGAAATAAATTGTTTTACTCTTGTATTGATCCGGGAAATATTTTTTCAGGAGAGCGCTGAATTCGGGAGTGGAGCGAATATCGGGCTTGATGTAATTGCTGGCTCCAATCAGAAGTGCAAAGTGATTCCCTCCTTCACAAGTCGAAATCAAGAATACAGTTAACAGGATGAAAGGAAATGTGACTCATGAAATTCACTTCATATTGGGTTTAATCTATCAAAGAAGCAGATTAGTGAATTGAGCGAATTCGATAAAGCGACACAATAAAAAGAAGCTCGCTTTGACGATTGATCTAAGCGTAAGCAGTTGCAGAATCTGGTTTCATTGGTGATGAATCCTGAAAATAAAAAGACTTAACTCCGTTCTTGAAGCGATCAATACGATCCTGCAAGCCGTTCAACCCGCCATTTATCTTACGCGTGATTTGCTTGAAGTTATTATAGTTTTCTCCTTCATCAATCGGCTTGCTTAAGTCAATCTTATCAGCAAAAGAATTCAGATTCTTTTGGTTCCAAAACCATCCTGCGCTCAGCACTGAATACCTGATCTGATCACTCGTGCTCACTCCAAGATTTTTTCCACCAAGCAATTCAGGATTCTTCACGAAATCAACACCGAATTCCTTTGACAGTGCCTTGTAGTTTCCCCGGCCTGTAATTTGAATCAAACCTCTCCCCTTGAATTTTCTTCCATCGCCGGTCTCCGTATTTCCCAAGTCAGTTCTTCCTTCATAAGCGCCGCCGGACGCCAGTTCTTCAGTGTAATACAGGCCGGCACTTTCGTGGCCGATCTGAGAAAGAAAACACAGTTGCCTCACAGGAGTAATGATATTGTATTTCGAAAAAGTTTCTTCGAGGTAGGGAAGTAATGTTCCGGCGTTGGCACTGCTTTTTGCCATGGTTGCACCTTTGAGTTGATCTATGGTCATTGATGAAATTTTTATAGTGGGAGAACAATGGTTTAGTCTAATGAAATCGGGCTTATGTAAATCGGTTCCACAAACGGCGGCAACTGTTCATTGGTTTTCACGATCCGCGCTTCCACCTTTACTTCAAGGCGTTTTCTAATACCTTCCGGCTTAATGTCAACACTTACCCGTATACGATCAATTCTCTTTTCATGAACACCGAGTGAATCAATGATTGATTTCGTCACCCTGTCTTTCCAGGCATTTACGTTCGAGATGTTCTCGAAATCGAAATCCCAAATACTGCAACCGAAATCAGGATCGTAGCGACTCTCGCCCAGAAACGTGACGAGTACCAGGTGAATACGCTGGTGAATGGAATTGCGTAAATCGGTTTTATAAAAATCCCTTCTGTCGAGGATCGCTTCGAAGGGAATGGGCATGGGAAAATATTCTTCCAGCATCCGGGTTTTTTTGTGCTTAGTTAATTTTTACCAGTCCGGCTTTAAGAGAAGCAATGCCACCACCGTCAAGATCCATTGTGGCTGAAGATTTTACTTCCAATGTTGCAGAAGATTTTATGCTGATGCTTGCGTCGGCCTCAATGGTATGTTTCGTTGACTTCGCTTTGATCTCCTGTGAGCTCAGTTCATATTTGTTGTCAGCAGAAATCTTCATGCTCTGCGCCTGCATCTCTGTTTCCTTACCTGATTTGAAATTTATTTTTTCTTTCGCCTCGATGGTAATGGATTTCTCTGCGGAGAATGAAATGTCGCCTTTTGTTTTGATGGTGACTTTGCCATCACCTTCACACGTGAGTGACAAAATATTTTTTTCGTCTTTGTTGAAAATTTTTATCTCTTCTTTGCCGGATTCATCAATAATAACTATCGAGTTGCCGCTCACGGTTCGAATTCCTTTGATGTAATTACTTGAATGTTCCATTCCATCGGACTTTGCTTTGCCATGAAAAGAACTTCCGACCACAAAAGGAAAATCAGCATCGCCATTTTCAAATCCCACGATCACCTCGTCACCTTTTTCCGGAACAAAATAAAATCCTCTTCCCTTACCCCCGTGGGGACTAACTGCACGAATCCACGGTGACATGGCGGGGGGCTTCTGCCATACAAATTGTACACGTATTCTTCCAAGTCCCTTTGGATCGTTGTTCTCTTTCACCACTGCGGTTTGGGTTTCACAATGTGTCTCGTGTACCGGTGAAAACTGAGGAGGAAATTCTAATGAGTGAGGAATGGCTTTAAAATGATTCTGGTAATTTCCAATTCCGCTTGCAGTGTGCGTGATACCAATCACAATGTACTTTCCGAAGTTGTCTATGTTGTCATTCTGAGATCCCATTTTCCCGGTCACTTCAATCACACTTCCAATCTTGAGAGAAGAATTATTGCTCACACCATTAAAGATCACATACTGACTTGCAATCATTCCCTTAGTAACTTTCACCATGCCATCAAGCTTGCTTTTGTCAAGCAACCCCTGATGTGTTACAATTCCCGGTTTAAAGCTTGAGAGGTTTTCTGAAGCACTTAGAGCAAGACTGCCATACTTATCAAGATTGCTTATTGATGCATCTGAAGAAGAACTCTCGACGACTTCATTTTTTTCATAGTCATACGACTTCATGCTGAAGTTGGGATTGCCGATGCGCATGGAGACATCGAAGTTGAACAGGTCTTTTCCGAAGTAGAGGGGAATTTCTTTTCCTGCTGCTGGCTTGCCGAAGTAAATTTTATTTCCATCATAAAAAAACCATTCACCATAAGTAACTGCTAACCTGCGAAAAAACTGAAAGCTGTTTTCTTTGTACTGAACCAAATAAGGAATGGAAGATTTGTTTTTCGGGTCGCACTGAATGTCAACAAAGTTTTTCGGATAGTTGGCAGCCACCTGGTTTATGATCTGCTGCAAATTTTTATTCTCGAAGGAAACACAATTGGGCTGGTCATCGAGAACATACGTAGGGCTGTATCCACGGATAACAATATCCCCTTGTGAGTTGCCATACTTCGAAACACTGACCTGTGAAATGATTCCTTTGAAGTACGTGTCTGCAATCTGTATCTTGACAATCTTCCCGATGTTATCTTTTGTGCTCTCAAACATCGGCTCATCTTTTCCTTCCAACACTTCAGCGGGCACACGAATTTCGAACGAATGGTGCTGATCAATGCTTTGATTAACGACCAATTGAGAAACGATTTTCACCGAATCTCCATTTTCGAATTCGATCTTTACAGTTGAATCCTGTGATGCGGTCATGGTACAGAAGAATAGAAAATGTCTATCGCCATTTCAGTGGCGATAGACAAGATGAAGGAAAATAATCTTATCTAAGCTTTACTTACAAACCCTCGCTGCCCTCTAACTCCTCCGCAGGAGTCCAGTCCTTCGGACCTGAAGGGAGAACCCTCTCGCTCGCACTCGCTAATGGGGGAGCGGTTTCCCGACTAATCGGGATTAGGAGGCTGCGTAAGCGATTATTCAGGCCATTCATTTTTATGCTCAGCATTTCCTACAGTGATTTCTTTTGCAGAGATCACGAAGTGTTCCGTCATTGGATTATCGCCAATGTTCGTGAATGATTCCGTATAGGAGACAACGTAACCTTCTTTGAAGTTGATCTCCTTCATCTTTTGTTCGCTATCGCGTTTCATGAATGTAATTTTTCCATCCTGGTGTTTGTAAGGATCAGACATCCACTCGGCAAGGGAAGAATCAGAAGTTGATTCTACTTCCAATTGAATTTGTCCACCCTTAACGTTTGATGAAGGACGACCGGTTGCATCAACATCTTGCTGCAACGAGTAACTGCAATGAAGGACGCGGCGTTTTTTGCCACCTACTTCGAATTCGGCTTTGAATGACATGAGTTTGAGTTTTAGGTTAAAGAATTATTGGTTTACAAAAGTGATTTTTATTCTGAGATTACACCGATTTTCGAATGATTACACCGATTGTCTCGAATGATCGTGAGTATCTCATCGTTGCAATCGCTTTTTCATTTTCAAAAATCGGTGTCGTCCTGGTTTAAATCTATTCCGGCCACTCATTGGAAAACCCAACAGAGCCGATGTTGATCTCCTGCGCCGATATTCTTATTTTCTCTATCATTGGAATCTCGCCGATAAAATCAAACTCCGCTTTGTAGTCAACACAGTATCCTTGCTTAAATGATAACTCCAGCATTTTTTGCTCATTGTCTCTTCTGTAAAAAGTAATCTTTCCATCTTCAACTTTATACATGGCAATCGCCCAGTTCGCTAAAGATGTATCAGAAGTTGCTTCTACTTCTACCTCGATCTGCCCTCCGCGAACCTCCGATGATGGTCTTCCGGTCGCATCTACATCCTGATGCACAGCGTATGTGCACTTCAATACCCGATATGTTTTCCCCGCGACTGAAAAATCCGCTTTGAATGACATAGTCCATTTTTGTGAATTCGTACTGATTATGCCTTTGCATATTCGGCTGCCCACTCCGCTGAATTCGGATCATCACCTTTCTGTCCGTCAAGTTTGATCATAAAACTCTTGGCAGGAAAATATGGGGTCATGTGAATGTCGAGAAAGATTCTGTCCTTCTGGTTCGGATCTTTCTGAAAGCGCATGATCTTAAAATTCTCGATCAATTTCCCTGGCCCAGTGATGGCGTCAAGGAATTTTGTGATTTGCGAGCGAAGATCTTTTTCAAGATTTGAATTCCAGTTTTCAAATGCCCGGCGATTCAGAAAATCAATCAGCACTTTAGTGATGTAATCAAACACCCGCACTACAGAATATGTTTGTAGTCCGAGGTTGTCACCATTGAATAATGTTTTTGCTGAAAATGCCATCACCTTTCCATACTCATTTACCATTGGAACCAATCCCAGCTTTTCGAGATTGGCAATTTCACTCTTCTTCAGTTCGAATTTCACTCCATCCACTTCATTCATTCCTCCATGTTTTTTGCCGGCACTAACCTGTGACATAAGCGTGCGGTACATCTTACCGGCTAAAGCGCTTGAAGGGGGGACATACAAATCGTCTTCTTCACCAACATCAGCATATTTTCCTCTTCCGACCAACCAGTTGCAAGCCATCATGACATTAGAGCGAAACGTGTCCCCTCCTGTAAGATTAGCCGCTTCAAACATTTCCATTACATCATCCGGAGTATCGAGATGCATGAAATCAGTCACGAGCATCACCTTGTTTTCATAAGCAATCTTTGCCCACTTTTCAACCACTTTATTTGAGCCAAGATATCCCGGAACCACAAGAAGAGAATAATTATCTTTAAGGTCGAGACGATCATAATTCTGTTTTAATTCTCCCGAAACAGCATCAATGAATCTGGTATTGTCAAGGTCTTTCAGTTGATCCAAATCAGCATTCATGAAGGCAGCATTTTTCAACTTATCTGATTCGGTGTTCTTAAAGAAAAGCGCAACGGAGCGATAAGATTTTTCTAAATCGCGTGTTGCATCAATTGCTTTCTTCAAATTTGTTTTCAGAAGCTTATCTGCGGCTTGTGATTTTTGATCTGCCTTCTCGATCATTTCAGATTGTGAAGAGGAATCACTAAGTAAGGCCAACCATAAGTCAAGCGTATTTTTCAAAGCTTCCCGCTCAGATTTTTTTTCTTCGTCAGTAAGAAAAATTTTCATTCGGGCTTTTTTGGCGGGATTGAGATTTTGAACTCCATCAATTGCGCTTTCAATCAGATCAAAGCCGCCAAGCTTTGCCAATTTATTCGCGCTTTCTTCAAGTTGCTGAACTGGATTTTCAACACGAACTCTTTCTGCCTGCTTATAATCTGTTTGCGCTGTTTGTGGGTTTAATTCATTTTCTGCCATACAGGGAAAATTTTATTGTGAGGGGGGTTATTTTGCGTCTTCGATTTCCTGAAGTAATGCCTGAAGCGCACTGATGAATGCTTGCTTATTCTCAGGAGTTTCAATTGCAGTTTTCAAGAGCTTATTTGATTTCAATTGCTTGATCAATTTTGCATAGTCTTCCTTCTGATGAAGTAAATCTCTGAGTAACGTGCTCTGGTTGGTGATACCTTTGGTACCAAAATCTCCAAGATTACCAAAGCGCAAGGTTTCATTTAATGACGAGCCATCTTCCTTTTGAAAATTAACATCAACATGAGGTTGATATTCTTGGAAAACATCCTCCACAGTGGTTAACTTTTTAAGTTTGCGTTTATACTTCTTATTTTTCTCACCGTAATCATAAGTTTCGCCCTCCCTTTTGATGTTCTTGGAAATCTCTGCTGCATCGTTGGATGTTAAACCTACAATTGTAGGATCCAAAGGAGGGTCAATTGTGAATTTTTCGATCATCAAGGTTCTGTTCATCGGGATGTCAGCGATTGATTCGCTGGCATCCAGCGGGACTTCTTGTCCACCTATTCCATATTCGTACATCGTTCAAAATTTTTGGTGATTGGGAAAGCAACAAATGTAATATTAAGAGGAATCAGAGCAACTTTTTGCAGAAAATTATTTTGTCCAAATTAATTCGTTTTCCTTACTCAAGTCCAAACGTATTGTGTCACCTTTAGTGAGTTCACCTGAGATAATCTTTCTTGAAATCGGTCTCCTGATTTGCATGCGTATTACACCCTGAAGAGGACGCGCTCCATATTTCGGAGTGAAGCCGCTGAGTGCAAGATACTTTTTTGCTTCAGGAGAAATTTCCAGGGTGATTCCCTGCCGGTCCAGTGTCTTCAGCAACGTGTTAAGATTGATTTGAAAAATATTTTCGACAATAGTTTCTGTGATGGGTGAGAAAGGAACAATTTCAGTAAGTCTTCCGAGAAACTCAGGGCGAAAATGTCTCGTCATGATGTCCATGAGATCAGTTGACTTGGGAATCACTCCTTTGCCGAATGATTCAACAATGAAATCACTGCCGATATTGGAAGTGAAAAGCACCACTGAATTCGAAAAGTCGCCTTCCTTTCCGAGACGGTCATGCAATTTTCCCTCATCAAGAATCTGAAGAAACAAATCAAAAACTGATGGATGTGCTTTTTCAATTTCATCGAACAGAACAATCGCATAGGGTTGCTGCCGAATTTTGTTTACCAACATTCCACCTTCTTCGTAGCCGACATAGCCGGGTGGCGCACCATATAGCAGCGCTGCCGAATGTTCTTCCTTGAATTCACTCATGTCAAAACGAATCAATGCGGTTTCATCATTGAAGAGAAATTCTGCAAGTGATTTTGCCAATTCAGTTTTTCCTGTTCCTGTTGGTCCGAGGAAGAAGAAGGAACCTATTGGTTGTCCCGCTTTACTCAATCCTGAGCGTGATTCGAGAATCGCTTCACTGATTGCTTTGAGCGCATGATCCTGACCCACCACCCTTTTCTTTAATAGAGATTCCATATTCATTAACCGCTCCTTCTCCTGCGATTGCAATTTGCCAAGTGGAATTCCGGTGCGATGAGCGACTACTGCAGCCACATCCACTTTCTCGACTTTATCCTTTTTCAGTTCAGCAGCAGTCTTCAATAGTGACAAAAGATTTTCGAGGTAACTCTGAATGGCATCAGCACTTTCAAGTTTATCTACTCCGGATTCATTTTCAATTTGGCTGAGAAGGATGGAACTGATTTTATTTTTCAATTCAGCATAGAACCATTTCAATTCACTCACCTGCACCTCAGGGTTTTTCTCTGAAGTATCATTTTTCATCGCCGTAAACTTTTCATTCATCGCATCAATATCGCCCTTTGATGTTTCCTGCATCATCTTCACCACAGCCATCGTACGGTCAATTAAATCAATAGCAGCATCAGGGAGCCGGCGTTCTTTCACATAACGCTTAGCGAGACGAATAGACTCCGCAATCACTCCATCTGCAAGCTGAATCTTGTGGTGCGTTTCAAAGTGAGGAATGATGATCTGAATCATTTTGTTTGCCGTGATTTCATCCGGCTCATCAATGCGAACAATTTCAAAAAGACGATTAAAAGTTTCATCCGTCTCTACGTGCTTGCGGTAATCTTCATTGCTTGTGGCACCGATTACCGTGAGTTCACCTTTTGCCAACTCCGGTTTCAGAATGTTGGATGCTCCGGCAGCGCCGCCGTTCCTGTCGAGTAAAAGATGAATATTGTCAATAAAAAGAATTGATTTTTCAAACCGTTTGATCTCGCGAATGATGCTCTTCAGTCGTTCTTCCACTTCTCCTTTGTAGGATGCGCCTGCTATGAGAGCGCCGAAGTCCAACTCAAATACAACAGAACCTTTCAGGTTATCCGGTACTTTAGTCTCAATAATATTCATCACGAAGCCATTCACACATGCCGTCTTGCCTACACCCGGCTCTCCCGTAAGAATCACATTCGGCTTCGAACGGCGACCAAGAATCTCTGCCATCATCCTTATCTCCCGATCACGACCAATAACTGGATCCAATTTTCCTTCTTTCGCTAACGCAGTTTTATCAATACAGAATTTGAAGAGCGCATTCGATGGTTTGGATGATTCACTTGATGCACTACCTGATGCAGAAGTCGTGATGGCATTTTGAATAGAAGCATCACTAACATAGAGATCAAAAATTTCTTTCTCCAAAATGGGAAAAGTTTTGAGTTGGTCCGCCGTGAATCCAACACTGGGTTTGCAGAGTGCAGCAAGAATGCAAATAGGATTGATCTCCAGCAGTCCCAATTTTATTCTTGCACTGTCCGCTTCTTTGAAAACTGACTCAATCTTCGCATCGCCTGCAGGTGCTTCGGGAAGCTTTACCGCTTTCGGGTATCCTTCGATCCTCACCTCCGCCCAATCAGCAAGGTAATTGACATCCTTATCCATTGACTGCACGAAACCGGTGAGTCCAACATCCTTGTGTAAAAGCGCTTTCAGCAAATGAGCAGGAGAAAAATTTTCATTGGAGTATTCCTTAGCAATCGCCTGTGCAATTTGTATAGCAGTTTTCGCAGAGTCGGAGAGAGAGAATTCTTCTTGGGCGGCTTCCATGTGGGTGGGTAGTTATTTGGGTGGGTACGAATGTATTTATTTTCTCTTGTAGTGAGAAACGAATTCAGCGGTTGTAGATTAAGTCGCCGGGGGATTTTGAGAGGATGCGGTTGATGGTGAAGTAGGAGACGAGGAGGGAGGAGAGGAGGAAGATAGCGATGGCGATTGCTGTGTTAGGATGAATAAGAATAAAGTAGGAGGAAACATCCTTCTCAACGTAGCTACGGGCAATTAATAATTTGTTTATTCCTTCACCAATCAAACAGGACAATCCAACTGCGATAGTTGTACTAACAACAATAAAAAAAATAATAATTGCAAAGTAGATATTTCTAGAGCGACTGTTCGTCAAACCTATTGCTTTAAATGTTCCAATATTCATTTTTACCTTATTCAAATGCATTTTCAAAAGATTAAAAATAAATAATGAAACCGAAACTCCTCCAAATAAGATGACAATATACGCAACAGCCCTTGTGACGGTGCTCAGAAAGAAAAAATTTTCCTTATCAACAACTCTTGTATCGTCAACCTCTAATGAACTAGTTTCTCCTTCCTTATTGTACTTCTTATAAAGGTAATCGGAAAATGGGCGAACCTTCTCCAAATCATTAAAATAAACAGAAATAACATCGTAGGGTAAATCGATTAACTTACCTTCTACTTTTGAGAAATCATACAAGTGCATCAGATTAGAATTATCCGAAAGTGAATCGGAAATCATCTTATAAATTGAGTCAAGAGACTTATAGGATTGGTAAGGTGGATCGAAGTTTATTCTTAATGTATAACCACCGCCAAAGGAGTTTCTGTATTCATCAGGTCCATAAATTTCAGGATCATGTGCTTCTATTGCTTGATTGTTATCAAACAATTTGCTTAAGGACAATTTCCATTTGGCTATAGTGCTACTATCTTCTCTTGAAATGACATACAAGTTAGAAACTCCTTGCCACGTATGCTCGAAGGGATTGTTAGGTGTTGTCACATAACAACTATAGAAAAAATCAGTACAGGCTATTCTTGCTTTTCCTGGAAGTTCATCAACAACTGACCGTATAGGAATTGGTAAGATTGCTCGAATCTTGGACGATTCGAGAACAGAACTGTCTTCTTCATATTTTTTATAAATCTCGATCGGAAAGAATAAGAAATCATCGTCCTTTCCATAACCTAATTCATCAAGTAATTTAGATGTCACAATTATAGATAAATCTTTACTTCCCGTAAATCCTGCGGTTGCGCCTCTAATTCTATGTTTTTTGGCGCCTACTTCTTTCAGCAAGTCAAAATCTCTTTGAGGATCAAAAGTTCTCATTTTTACAAATACATCCCGATGATGAATTGAGTCACGAACCGCTAAGTTTCCTAATTTAGTAATTGATACAGATGAATATCCAAATTGCTTTTGAAGCTCAGTATCGTCTAAATCTTTCTGTAATTCCTGAACTCGCTCTCTCCCCTTATCAAATGGAACACTAACTGTAAGCCATTTAACATATGCACTATTGAGTTTTTGTTGTAAATAATTCATGCTGCCATTAGCAAATCCAATAGCGATCAAAGTAACCAAAAGTATCAGGGTCAGCACGATTAAGTTTAATTTCCCTCTACCAGCAAGGATTGAAGATTCACGCTTAAAAAAAAGGGAAGTAAATTTCAAAAGAGGTACTGCTGGAAAATCAACATCATTGTTATCCTTCACTAACGTACGCTCCAACGTATTGAATGTACTCCGCAATTTTTCTTTGAAATCAAAAAGTTCAGAAGTGGATAAATTCTCCCATAACGATCTGGAAATTATATTTTCAGAAAGAATTTGGCCGTAACCATTTAACGTATTTTTAGTAATTAAAATTATTTCATTAGCGTATTTTAGCGCAAGGTTTATATCGTGTGAAACAACTATCGCCGTAATTCCTTTATGAACTGCTTCTGCAATTACTTCAAATAACTCATTGGCATTTGACTCATCTAAATTACCAGTGGGTTCATCGCAAAGTAGGACTGAAGAATCAGAACTTAGAGCTCTTACAAAAGCAAGGCGTTGTCTCTGACCGCCTGAGAGATTCATAGCAAGTGTATTCTTGTGCACTTCAGATTCAGGAAGGCCTACTCGATTCATTAATTTACCGATGTGATTTAGAGAATTACTCTGCGTAATTTCTTCCTTAATCATTTTTGCAAGACTCACGTTCTCATAGGCAGTAAAATTTTCCATAAGATTCGTGTTCTGAAAAATGAAACTGAAGTGTTTTTTTCTAATTGAAGCGATCGAATACTCCTGATTTTTATTCCAAAGAATACTGTATTCGAATTGTTCTGAATCATTTGGAATAAATAAAATTTCACCTTTGGTAAGGGTATTATTCATGAGACCGAGAGTCTCAAGTAATGTGCTTTTGCCAGATCCTGAAGCACCGATAAGAAAAACTATTTTACCCCTATGAATTATAAGAGATTCAATATTAAGAACAGGCCTTTTAGATCCATTGTAACTGCATTGAAGATCAGTTATTTTAAAAAGAATGTTGTCATTATTTATCATGGAATGTCATCAATAGGTACCCAATAGTATTTCTCGTCTTCGAAAGAAAATGAAGTGCCTTCGGAATTTACAAAACGATTGAATGAGCCAATTCTTTGATTAAAATATTGTCTTAGTTTGTCAAAGTCTCCCGATTTTAATCCTCTTGCTAATTTAATATCATCCATTTTGTAGTCTTTCAGGATTTTGGAAGCCACATCTGAAATGTTACCTGAAATTACTGCCTGAACATCTGCTGCTGTGAGTTTTGCAAATGTGTTTGGATCGATTTCCTTAGATCCGGTATAGGCCATATATATTGCTTTATACGCATCATAAAAAGCGTCTCGTTGTTCATCTTCTGTTCCACCATTTGTAAACGCTTTAAGTGCTTTTTGCAAACCAACCACTTCTTCATTTGTCATAAGTAATACCGGCTTAAAAACATCAGACTGCAAATTAGAATGCTTAGATTTAAAGTAACATCGGATAAAAAATTGAAAACTTCCTGAAGCTAATTTTTGCATAACTTGAGGAGAAATACCTGCCCCAACGATTTCAGCCATATATCTGCGCATCATTGCATTGAGCTCATAAATTTTTTCTCCAGCTCCGGAACTCAGGTTATTAGCCATTGCAACATTTCTTTCCGTTTCAGAATCTGAGCGTTCGACAATATCTTTTAGAGTTTCTGTCAGTATAGATACCTCCATTTGCTTTCCTATTTGTGCGGCTCTTAAGTATCCATCTAATGGAGAGGATATAGGATAGTCTAGCGAATACCTGGTATTATTTGGATTGGCATTAAATAATGGTTCAAGGTTTTTAAGTTTTGTGAGTGTATTCTTATTCAAATCTGATGTAGATTGAGTGTTAATTTTCAGAGCCGCCTGTTTCATCATCGTACTAAGTATAAGGCGAAAGTTTCCAAATTCAGGATCCTCTCCTGTATTAACTTGAAAACCTATTACTCCTGTAGTAGTATGACTCATTTTATCAATGAGAGCAGATTCTGCTGATGAGTTTCTTTCTCCGCCGGTACTGCCTATAATCACAAGATAGTTCGTTTGAGTTTTCCTATCACTAAACATACGAAGAGCATCATCAATTCCTTTAAAGAGTGAACAGTCAAGAGAGGAGGTTGTAGCAGTCGTATTGTTAAGTTGACTTCGAATGAACGTGACAACGTCTTCATAATTATTAGACAGATCTTTAACCTTGGTTGCATCTTCCTCACCCTTGCTCTTTGGGTAATAAACCACTGCGCCAAGATTGAAGTTATTATTATTGTATTCACGGTCCGAAATCCATTTTGCACTTTGGTCAATAGCGTCCTGAAGTGGTACAAAATAATTGCGAAGGCCAGGGTCTCCGTTTATAACAAAAACGATATTAATGTTCCGCTTTTCCTGAATCAAACTCTCTGCAGTTGCTTTTGCGGTATTTGACTGATCTGTAGATGATAAAATGCTATCTCCTGATTTGTCTACAATGTCTGATACAATTCCAGTAGAAATAATGCCCGAATTCTTATCTATATCAAGAAGCGGAAATCGCTTATCATAAGGATCTGCCCGATTACCGGACATTGGGTCTTTATCCCAAATGGGGTCTTTTTGCGCTGGCTTATTAGAGTAAAACTGCTTCGCATCATCCGGGTCAAGAAAAGCGCTTGCTTTTATTCCCTTAGACATTCTCTCGTTATACGCTTGGGTCTCCCAATTTGGTTCATAACAAACCCGATCAAACCACTTTACAACAACATTTTTTGAAACCCAACCATATACTTTATAGATAATTTCCTGTGTACCAAAACTTGGTGCTACCCCTACAAGGTAATTACCTCGATCTTCTTTATATATGAACATGAATTGAGCGAGCCGGATCTGATTTTCATTTTGAGTATTCTCAGCTAAATCAGGATCACTATAAATTCTAAGCGTTCCTTTCTCTTCGCTAATCCATCTTCCAAGGTGACTGAGAACAGATGTATCGTTAATAATTGCCAATGCTTTTTTGGAAATTTTGGTTTTCGGGTCAACAAGACAGCGCTGCCACAGTAAAAGATTTTCTTTCTTGATCCATCCGAAAACTTTTGCATCAGGAGGTAACCTATTCTCTTTGCCGGTGCTTCTGACATTGCTGTAAAGATCATTGTCAAAAGCAACTAGTTTTAAATATAATTTGTCAGGGCTTTCCTCAACTGCAAAGAAGCACTGGAGAAATTTAGCGCGATTTATAATTGTCGCGCTTCCGGGAGAAGCATACGCTGGGTTATCCTCCCGATCGGAATAAACAAAAAGTTTACTTCCTTCATAGTTAAGGGGAGTATTTATCGAGCCGTCCGGACTTTTCCAAATGTCAGGAATAGCCAGGACTCTTGCATTTTTACCAACTGTTTGCTGCTGGGCATACATTGATCCAGGAACAATTGAGAATAACGAGAGCGTAAAAAGAGATATGCAGAGATATTTAGTTCGCAATTTGAACATCGAGATTAACGTTTTTGAATTTGTCATTACTGTTTTGAAAATTTCCTAATGATTCTAATGTTGCTTTTACTGATTCCGAAGTAATATTGTCAAGATAAAAGGGAATATAAAACTCAACATTTACCTTTATATTTTCATCAGTCAGGGCGCTTAACTCACTTGATAGGTAATTGATAAATTTTGCGGCATCAACTTTATTAGCAAAGTTATTTTGTTCGAAAAATTTAGGCGGGAAAAAGTAGTAAATATTGATTTTGTCAATAATGGAAAATTCATCCATATTCTTTAAGATTTTATTCAGAATCGCATTTCTGTCCACAGTAAAATTAGCAGGTAAATCATTCCGCGAATCCTGCAGATCATTCACGTACTTGAGTCGAGACTTAATATCGGTAACATCGCTAAGCTTTGAGCGATTACAAACATAAAACACAAAAAGCGTTTCTGATGGCGGTTGTTTATCGTGAATCTCGTCTACTAATGATTGCAGCTGAAGAAATTGCCTTTCTGATAACTCCATTCCATTTCCGTCAGGCTGACTATTGTCAACCACAATTAAGTCGAGAGAACGATAACTCCGAACTTCTGATGAGGATTGAGCCATTATAAAACATTGCTCAAACCCAAACAGAATCAGGAAGAAAGAAAATTTTAACATCTCTTAGTTTTTTTCATTAACGATAATATTTATTGATGTCACCTTACCGAGCCCATTGTCATATTTAGGAGTTGCTTTAACAATTGTATAATGATTCGAGTTTACCTGGAATTTTTCGAAAAGCTTGTCGAGACGATTTACTCCTTTAATATTGCAAGTAATATTTATTAAAGTTGACCCAAGAAAATATTCCTTAAACCAAGCTAAATCAGCACCCGAATAATTTCCATTATCGGCAGCAAATTGCAATTTTGTTTTGATTTCATCCCCACTCGGAAGTTTTTTGCTGGAGGATCCGTTTTTGCTCTTAGAATCATTCTGCCGCGGGTTCATTACTATCACAGTTTTGTAAGCTGTATTCAATGATGCTGTAGTGAATAAAGAAATCTTAAAGCCCTCTTGATTAGGATATTGAAATGTATAGTAAGGATCTTTTTCTTTTGAATCTTCTGATTTTCCAGACTCACCAAATTTCCAGGAGTACTGAATCTCCTTTTCGCTGCCACCTTCAACAATAGACTTGAATTGAACTCTTTCGCCAGCATAAACTTTATCGGGTCCCTCTATTCGGATTACAACTGAATGGCCTGAATCAGAATATTGAGGATTGATCTTTATATAGTATGTACTTATACAGGACTCATTAACTGATAGCTTAATTGCATGTTTCCCCTCGTTCTGAAAAACATGTTTCACAGTTGAATCGCTGCTCTTACCTCCATCATCAAATTCCCATAAGAGCTGCTTTGCTCCTGTTGCCTGGCAATATAGCGAAATGGTATCTCGAACTTCAGCTTCTTGCGGAAAAATTTGTACACTTACTTTGCTACAGTCGAATCCTGAGTCATTTGAGCTTAGAAGATAACGCACCAGCACCACAACTCCACCAATAATAATGATAGCCCCCAACAGCATAAAGATTCTTTTGTCCATAGTTAACCAAATTATCTTTAATGAGTGTTTACTTGTTCGTATCCCTTCACCAAGCTTAGCGACAATCCCACCGTAAATCCAACATAGGTATTGCTAATGCTCCCGACTCCTGCGAGCAAAGTATTGTATTCATACTTTTTATCAGTAAGTTTATAAGAACCCGTATTATTATTCTTAACAGGCACATCAAAAAGTAACTGTAATCCAAAGTTCCAATAGATACTTTTGTTTTTCCATTGATGAGTAATCGTTGGTTCAAAAATAAATGTAAACCCACCCTTAAGATAATTAACAGGGTAATTCGAGTTTTCAAAGGGTTGATTAATACGAACATTATAGCCCAAACTATCTAATTGATGAATCAAAGCAGCAGCAGTCCCTTTGCCGGATGTTGAGTCAATAAAAGATTCAACCATCCGAATGTCATCAGAAGAATTATCATCAGCGACTCCTATATTTCCACCGTTATATGAATAAATCGCCTCGTAGCTGAATGTAGCTTTTTCTACTTTTACTGTGGATAAATTAGGATACAAACGGTAGCCAACACCGGCGTTTATTTTCCAGCCCCACCTGCTATTTTCGGCAAATGACCTCTTATATTTTGCATATATTGCTGGTGTAATTGAATAAAATTCTATTTTTTCTTCAATACCATCCTTGCTTGAGATTAGTTGAGTGAAGGGAGTACCAAATGTGTCTGTCGAACTATAAATTGCTTTATATTTAGGAACACTTATATCATCTGAAGTATGAAAAAAATCCGCTCCAGCACCTACTCCCCAATGCCTATCCCTGCCTGGAAACCACTCAAGCTGAAATGCTGCCGATTGCCCAAAACCAAAGCTTTTTTTTGATTGCGGATTACTCACTCCATAATCTGTTACATAATTTTGATCAGGGGAGTTTTCTCCAAACCCTTTATACGAGTTTCCAATAGTTCCACCAAGTCCGGCAAGAATAAAACCAGTGACCGCAGGACCTTGTGGATAATCGCAGCCATTCCACTTTATATATCCGTGAAAGTTTGGACACTTGTCAAGAGCATCTGATCCTTTATCAATAACGAAGTCGTTGTCTTCATCATTTTGAATTTTGAAGGATGGAGATGCCCCATCATGAGTAATTCTTTTTATCAGAACTGAATTAAAATCTTTTGAAATTCCAAGCACCAATTCCACAGTGTCAGTAACTTCAATCCTCCATCTATTTCTTCTCATTGCGGAGTTCAACTCAACCCCAACCGGTTTCGTGGTTGCGGTGATTTTTTTTTCAATTAGTACATATACGGCGCGCTGCGAGATCATATCCGTGTAGTCTACCGCCACATTAGTAATGATTGCAGAAGTAAATCCCGAAGGATAGTTACGCTTTATGTTCGCCAGATAATCATCAATTTGTTTTTCACCGAATAGCATCGGATTATCGTAGTTGCCATCAAAAATAGAGGGACACATATCATCGAAAATACCTGCATTAACGTCAAATAATTTACGGAAAGAATTCAGAGCATGAGTTCCTATACTATCAAAGTTATCAGGATCCGATAACGGCAGAAATTGTTCATAGTCATCAATAGTTTTATCAATCGCTTGCAGGATTGTAAACCTCTGCTTCCATGTTAATTCCTGACCAAATGAATAGGTCGTCATGAAAGAAAAAAAAATTAGAAGTAGTTTCTTTTTCATTGTTTTCGCTTTATTGAACAATGAATTTGGTCACTACTGATTTACCATTTTCACTAACTGCACGCATAAAATAAATTCCTTTTTCAAGTGACAAACTCAATTGAACTCCATTTTGCAACCTCGCGCTTGAAAAACTATTGCCGTAATAACACTTACCCAAAATATCATATAGGAGGATTGTTGTTTCGCGAGAATCATCCAAATTCACTTTTAAGGTGAACAACCCCATATTAGGATTCGGAAACAAATAGGTATAAACGTCTGACTTATCAGATATATCCTGAACAAAAATTATCAATGGTGGGGGGTCAATCGTACAAGATGCCTCCGCAACAGTATGAGGAAGTGCTGCTGCATCCGGAGGATCATAAAACGATCGCGATTGGCATCCGTCTTTATTTGTTAGAACCCAATAAATAAGACTGTCAGAATTAAAAGTGTTTCCAACAATCCATATCTGATTATATTGATTAGCATCACTGCCTTCATTCAAATGTTCCTTGTCATAGGTCCCCCACAAATATGCATGATCAAAGCCAACAGTATTCACATCGCTGTTGAAGCATGAAAGAATATGATTTACAGCATCTGTTTGAAGCACGACAGATGGGGAGATAGGATCCGATCCGGAGTTATCAGTGTGTTCAATATGATAGGGCAAGCAATCTGTTCTTTTGCAGCTATATGAATTTTCTGCTGTCACAAATATCGTTACTTCACCTTGAGCAATTTGATTAAAGAAGATTAAAGCGTTGTGATTATCATCATTCACCTGACTACCTAGTTGATAAGGAAGAGATAAATCGGCATCCCAATCGAAATGAATTGCAGTAGGATTGCTTACAGAAAAATATTGCCCTCCGAAATTTTGACAAATGTTATTTTCTTCCGGCAGGATCAGCGACGTATGGTCAGGTAAAGGGTTAACAGTAATAACGTAATATATGGTTTCGCCAGCACACGAGGAGTTATCAATAAATACAGGTACAATTGAATAAGTTACTGTTTGCGGAGTTAATGTGAGATTAATTATTTTTTGAGATGGAATACTCGTAACTCCAAAACCAGATGTGAAAGGAATTGCAATACCATTCGAATCAGGAAAAACATTTTCAGGGTCACTTGCTGAAACTGAATAGTTGAAAGTTGTATTTGCGGCTACAGTATTCACATAGTTATAAAAATTTATGGCGGAAGTTGAATCGTGAGAGCAGATAGTTAATTGAGGAATAGGATCTAACACCGGTATTGGATTTACCTGAACGTGAATGTTCACTGTATCTGAACTATCCGCACATTCAAGAGATGACATTCCGATTGTTATTACAATATTATCCGCAATGTCTTTGGGAAAAACATTAATTAATGAATCGAAGGCTAGAAAGAAAGAACCTCCATTAAAAGAACTATCACCTAAAGGCGGATACGCACTCCCAGTTCCGCTTGAAGTCCAACTAAAGTCGTTGGGATTAAGGCTAATAGTTGAAGTTAAGTTGAGCGTGACAGGTTGACCATCGCAAACAATAGTATCCATCGGCGTTACTGTTAAATGTGGAATTGGCTTAACAGTAATTATGATGGTGTCGCTAATACCTTCACAAGTGTCAGAATAATAAGAATAAACTATGATCGTGTCGTAAAGCGGAATGCTTTCTCCATTAACAAGCGATAGTTCAAAACTTGTAACATTTGCGGAAAGAAAACTATCCATCAGTTCACCGGTTAATTCTGAATTCATCCGAGTCCATTTATGATAAGAATTAACTACGGTATCCGAAAAAGCAAAATGAAAAGTGTCTTCCGAACAGAGCGAGGATTCGGCTGATAAGTTTATAACAATAGTTATGGGATGAACAATAATAGTTGTATCAAGTGTATCACTGTAACAACCATTGAGGAAAGAATAAAAACGAAATGTACCACTTTGATCCGTGTTTGAAATGTTAGTTAACTGCTGTGCAATAATTGTTTGAAAGCTATTTATTGTGTCAGAATTAATTTGCGATTGAATGTAGGGGTTATCGACTCTCCACCAGAAAATTGAATCATTTTGGCAACTGCCATTGTAGATAGCATCAAGAGTAATGACTGTTGAACTTTCATTACAAAACGGATAAGGTGATGTATCCAAGAAAGAAATCTCTGGTCTTGGTCGAACTGTAACGGTGGTGGTATCATCATAACTTTTACATGCGCCAAGCAAAGCGTAAATCGTGAATGTGGTTGGCAATTCATCGCAAAAAGAATTGGTAAGCATTGTATCAATTTTACCCCATCCATAAGTTACAGTACCGGAACTTGCCCCTGCTATATAGGGATTAATACTTCTAGTCCAAACATAAAACGCATTTGAATTATCTGTCTGAAGGTCAATCGAAGTTTGAGCTTCAGAGCAAATCACATCAGGATAATTTGAAACTATTTGAATGTGAGGCGTATCATTAACTGTCACAAATACAGAATCAGAATTAGAACAATTATTCAAATCTGTTACTTCAACTGAAAATGTATCAGACGTGTTCACCGTGATTGCATCAACAGTTTCAAAAGTACTCCACAGATAATTGTAAGGTAGGGTACCACCTGCCGGATTAGCGAGCAAATGAACAGTGTCACCTTTACAAACGATGAGGTTTGGATTAGCCGCAATCTCAACTGAAGGTAAAGGATTAACAACAACCGTCGCGTAATATTCACCATAGAATTGTTGGCATCCTAATGCGTCTTCAACATTTAATAGAGTAAATACAAATGTGTCAGGAGTACTTGTATTGACTGGTAAGGCCTTGTTCACTGGGTTGGGGCCATTATTTGAATTTATTGAATAAGTATTCCCGTTAAGATCATAGGTAAAAGTATATGGAGCGGTGCCATTGTCACCTATAAAAGTAATTAATGGTTGCTGAGCACCTTGGCAAACAGCAGTGTCGCCACTTATTGAAGCAGTAGGCAACGGACTCACAGTTATTGTTATTGCAGAAGAAGCTGTTAACCCGTTGACATCTGTCACGGTAACATTATAGGTTGCAGTCCCAATATTATTTGATGGTGGCTGAATAAATGAAGTATCATCACCAGTATCCCAAAGATACTCTATTGGTGAAGATGGATCAGCAGTTACATTTGCTGTTAGTGTCAAGAGAGTAGACTGACAGACAGTAGGACCGGGTGTTGCAGTAATGGAGACACTCGGACTAGCTCCGTCAATTCCTGTAAAATCAGAAAAGGATGTTATGCCTGCTGCTGCAAGAGTATTCTGAGAAGTATTAATGGAAGAAGAAAATTCTGTCCATGGTGTAGCCCCATCCCATTTACCCATCAAGAGATTAGCCTCTGTGCCAAATATGTCAGCGGGATCATTATACTTCGCAACCAAATCGCAAGAAAAACCGGAATATCCGCAATGCACTGTCCAGTACCGTTTAAGATAGTGGATCGTGTTTGCATTGTTTGGATGTTTTGCATTCGTGACTTTGACACTTACAGAGTCATTGTATGTTCCGCCGCTAAATGTGAGGGTAATCGGTGAATACTTTGGTGAATTATCTCCAATTGGAAAAAGCAAAGATGCCTGTGTTGAGGATGTTGCCATTTTCCTCACCCAACCTCCACCATTAGCGACAATCATTCTTGAGTTGTTAAAAGTAACGTTAGCGAAAAAAGCATTATTGCCCAAGGTCAATATGCGGGTTCCGATATCTAATCTACCATTGACCAAATTAAGATCATTATTGATTAGGATGTCGCCAGTTAGCGTTACGCCACCTGTGTTGTCTGTTGTGAGATTGTAGAAAGTAAGAGTGGGAATATTTTGATTACTCGTGCCATGAAAATTTACAGTTGAACTTCCGGCATTCAATGATCCCAATACAACTAACGGAGTTCCATTACCTGTGAGAGTTAATGAGTTGGTTCCAAGATCAAGTGTCGAGGAGCCAATAACATTAAGAACTGAACTTACAGTAGTTGCGCCGCTTAAACTCTTGAATCCATTGACTGAAGTAGTAAGATTCGCATAAGTTAGTGCTGCTATTGTTTGCGAGCTGCTACTATTGAAGTCAACAGTGCTGTTATTACCTGCAGTAAATACACCGTCTGAATTTTTAGTAAGCGTTCCTTTTATTCTTAGCAAACTTGCATAATTAGATGCATTGCTCATGTCCAACAAAGCAGTGCCTGCAGTTCCGTTGTTGCCAATTATGATATTACCAGATAAGTCCAATATACCTGAAGAATTGCTAAAGGTCAGTTTACTTTTTCGACTTGCCGAAGATCCCCCTGTCAATTCAATATCCCCAATTATGGTCAAAGTGAATGCACTGATTACTAACGTTGTAGTACCGTTGAAAGGGGGCGCTAATATTTCAAGCGAGCCCCAGGTTGCATCAGTATCAACCGTGCAACTATAGGTTGAGTCTATTGTCACTTTATTAGCGGAAGCTATCAAGCCCTTTGGAGGTACAGATGCAAATACCCAAGTTGAACCATTAAAAATTTGCCAATTTGTGGCACTTAATAAAGTGACAAACCCATGAGTTCTATAGTCACCAGATGATTGCGCTTCGAGAAATAATGGAATAGCCACTAAGAATATTTGCAAAAAAAACCTCAAAAAATATTTGCAGGGAATAATGTGAGTTTTCATAGTTACTTAAAATTTCAACGCGCCTAATGTAACAAAGTCAAAATCTATCCTGCAAGTTTTCTTTGTTAATTTTTTTTAGCAGTAAGAAGTTGGTAAATATCGGTATGATTTAAAAAACAAAAGTCAAACACAAATGTTTGCAGAAATGTTATACTCACCTTATGAACTTTTGCGACGCTAACCCCGAGGTAAAAAATTGACATCCTCCCATCTTAAAAAATTATATCATAAAAATAAAACCCACTCCCAATGCGCACACAATATAGAATTATTTTTTACCTGCTCAGTGCATCAAGTCTTGCTTCATGTTCAGTTTTAAAAACCAATACAGCCAAAACTCTTGATGTATATGGAGCCGGAGTCATTCAAAAACCTGTAATAGTTGATCTCGACGTTAAGCCAAACAAGGTGACCGGATGTGCCTCTTCAACTACGGCACAGTCAATTGATGTTTTAAAAAGTGCTGCCGTTGCTGATGCACTTGAAAGCGCAAATGGTGATGTTTTGGTTGAACCGAAGTATCATATTGAAACCAGCGGCGGTCGGACCTCGGTCACAGTGACAGGTTTTCGTGCGAATTACAAGAACTTCAGACCCATTACTGAGCAAGACTTGCCTCTGTTGCAGGCAGCAGTTACTCAGATATCAAAAATCGCTGAGCCAGCTTTATTACAGAAAAAGAAGGGTGCCGGTCTTATCACTATTGTTGTAATCCTTGGAGCAATTGCCATAGAACGTTTGATTGCGGGTGTTAGCACGTCTTAGTTTCGCTCTAATGATCTGAAAAAGGAGGCACATCCGGCTTCCGGATTGATTTCCTCATTAAGTTAGTAATCGAATAAGTCTTTACCCCAAATGTTTCACTGTAGCAAAGTCTGAAAGTGTACTTTCCGTTTTCATCCATCGCACTCATGAGTTTTTTATATGCAATTCGCTCAGGCGGTATTTGATCTTCAAAGTAAATCGTATCAGTTCGTTTGGAACCAAGATAATGCATAGTATCATTCACAATGGAAACATTAAGGTTGAATTCCGTGAACATGCTGAATTTTTGGCCTTGGAAAACAGTATCGTGTGGATAAAGTGTGTTTGCTTGGATACCATTTATCAGACTTTCTTCAAACTCAGAATAATTTTTCGATGAGGTATCCACCCACACCGGTTCTGCATTCCGAATTGCACCTAGGGTATCTATTTCAACACGGAGCGTTGCCTTATACTTTATCTTCTTGCACATGAAATTAATCGCTATAGATTTTAGAGAATCTTGTAGCAAAAAGGAATAATCTTCTGCGGTGTCGGCTGAAGCAATCAAATAAGTAGTATCGCGCCAACCAAGGAATTGAATCCGTTGTTCGCCTTTAATTCTCGCAACCTCTTTAATGCTGTCTTGTCTTATCCTTTCTTGTTCCTGCTGCCAGTTTCTTTTCCTACGCTGATCAGTTCCCTCATACAAAAACCTGCTGTATTGCTGATCATTGTAAGGGATAAGATATGTTGGAACCGGATCAAGGTAGATGAGATACGGACAACCGGTTTTACTTTCTCCAATTTGGCTACAAAGGACATAGCATCGCTTCGATATGTTTGTAAAGTACAGCAGCAGTTCATATTGCATACTGTCTGAACCATACTTCAAAGTATCGTTTGCATTCGGAATAATGTACATACCATAGTCCAAGTCATATTTAATCGTTTTAGGTTGAAGATGTTTTGGATGAATGCCCCTGGGATTTGAATCCACTTCAAGAAGAATTTTTCTGTCGTGGTAATAATTTGTAATGGAAATTTGAAGTAGTGGCTTTGTTGTCACCTTGCTGTTTAAATAAATATTATAAACTGTTACGAAGTCACTGTAACCATTTAACTGGGTATCGCGAGTCATGTAGGCATCTTTTGCAGCATCATATCGGTAATCATAAATTGTCGCGGGAAGAAAATTTTGTGAGAATAAAACGGGAGAATAACCAAATAGCAGGAGAGATGATATTACAATTGCTTTGAGGGTTAACATGCCTGAATACAAAAATTTGTAGCCCGAAAGATAGAAAGCTGGTTGGAATCCAGAGTAGTTTATTCATCTCCTACAAAACCTAATCGAAAAATACCCCTGTACACATCGCTCATCAATCACCACCACATCAAATCCACTCTTCTCACAATGAGCAATATTCCCATTTGGTGAAGCATAACACGAATCAATTCCGTCCCTAAAAAAAGTTTCAATCAACAGTTGCTCACCATGTGCCGTAATACGTGTACGCTTGATGTTAGCATCATCAGAATAATAATCGCCAACAAATTTTGCAAGAGCAGGATTTACGTTTGGAACAGGTGCTGCTCCCAAATCAACTTTTTCCAGTGCACTATTCGTCTTCGCAAAATATTTGGGAATCACAAATTTCCAAACAGCAAATCCTGCTGCACCAAGAACAACAATGAGGATTCCTATCCAAAGAAAAATTTTTCCTGAAGATGATCGGGAAGTTTGTTGTGCAGGTGCGTAGTATGTATGCGGAGGAGTTTCCTGTAGAGAAAAAGATTCTTCATCATTCTCAACCATTCGAACCGGAAATGCATAACCACAACTTCTGCAGAATCTTCCTTCATCAGGATTTTGCGTGCCACATTTGGGACAGTACTTCATTGCTTACTTCAGTTTATTTCCGCAGTTCATACAAAAAGCATCTTCTTCATTCACCACACTTCCGCAGTTGGGGCAATGCAATTCTTTTGGCTTCACTTCAATCATGGGAGGTTCTTCTTCTTCCACAATTGTCTGCTCAGCATTTTTTGAGAGAGAAACTCCTGATGAAAGCATTTGCCTGATGGCGATGGAATTCTGTGCAATCGTAACACCCACACTAACAATTTCGGCGAGGAAATAAAAAATCACAATACACCAGAAGGCGTAAACGACAGCCAATAAAACAATGAGCAATAATCCGACAATGGAGTTGTTTCCTCCCAGGCTTCTTGTTGCATCCCTGAAGTAAGGAAGCAAATCGAGATACTGAATCCCGAGATAGCCTCCGATCAAAACCGCAACGACACCCACGATGATGATGACTGCTGCAAGGAGCTCCCCTGACAACCGCAGCAACTGCGCCACAATGGGAATCACCGTGAATTCAGAGTCGGGCAACTGTCTCACCTTGTCCGCACGGTAGAAAAATATTTGCGCAATGATCCACCATGCGAGTACAATCAGAATGCAGGCGACAAGTCCAAGAAGAAACGGCCCAAAGTCATCAACCGTACTGAGGATTTTAAATATCAGGTACAACGCGAATATTCCATAAACTACAACAGAGATTTTCCAGAGCCAGTAAATAATTGTGCGAAGTGTTTTTCCGAGAGATAACCTATCCAGAAAGGGATAGATTATTTGAAAGATGTTGCGGTTCATGGGAATGTGTTTGCCTGAACGAAGATGAACAATTAATTTAATGATCATCAAAAATCATTGTCACATTTCTTCAAATCCATGCAGAGATTTTCCATTAACCATGCGGCATATTCAGGTTACCAAACTTTGCACATTCCGGATCGGCAATGTCTCAAAACAAAATTCCCCCGCAAATCACACGATTTACGAGGGAAGGAATACTATTTAAATTTATTTGGTGGAGCTGCAGGGTAAGAAACGATGCTCTGAAACGTATATCTATCAAGCATTTCAGAATACTTTTTCGCGTAGGTAACCCAATAGGTA
Organism: Chitinophagales bacterium; assembly: GCA_035638255.1. Taxonomy (GTDB): domain Bacteria; phylum Bacteroidota; class Bacteroidia; order Chitinophagales; family UBA10324; genus DASRAJ01. The sequence continues at coordinate 59,704 of DASRAJ010000087.1, read as the reverse complement.
ACCTCGAAAATTCGCAAATTTCGAGTACGTGATTTTCTGTGTTCTCACTCTTTTTCATAGTGAAATCTTCTGAATAGCCGCGACCTTGTGTATGGCAAATAGTATGCTCGACACTGTTCGGATGTTTCGCGAGCGTCAGCATCACAATATCTTCTGAATGATTTTTCACTTCCGCGCCGGGCACGTTTCAGGTTTTTGAAAAAAACATTTTTAAAAGAAAAAACAAAAAGGGAAAAAAGAAAAAAGAAAGCATTTTCATTCAGGTGGGCGATGCAGTGAAGGCAAGGTTTTTTGAAAAAGAATTTTTACATGAAAAAATAATTGAGCAAAAATTGTTTTTCAAAAACACGAAGTGCTTGACCTTGACAAAACCAAGCGAGAGCTATGCAGCGAGCCCACCGACCTTTGCTTTCTTTTTTCTTTCTTCTAAAAATGATTCCGCTTCCTTTTCTTTTTGAAGATCACTTATGAATTAAATCCTGTCGCTTGCGATCCATGAAGTTGTTGTTGTTGAGAATATCAACATAGTCAATATTGAGAGCATTCGGGTTTGCAATGTTGTTGTCACTTTGAATGTTGCATTGGTATTGTAGAACGTGAATCCATAACATACTATTTGGCTTCGTGCGAACATGATACTGATTAAAGCGAGTAAGCCTGCTGAAGGAAGTGCCGTTCGTTGCACCCGCAATTTGATTATGAATTACAAACAATGTGTTCATGCAATCTTTCACTTCTTGTCTTGAGACACTGTTATTGATTATTTGACTTTCTGCTTTGAACTGGTAAACGAACTTCACTGAAACATTAACTACTCCTATCTGAACTAAGGCATTAAGTGCTTTCCATGTTACATCATCGAAGCGAACGAGCACTGCCGGGTACTTCATTGGTAAATCAACCTCCTCCTCATCGAGTTGACCAATGTCAAGATCAAACCAAAAAGTAGTGGCGGGAATAGTCGTGATAAGGTCTCTCAGCTTTTGATAAATATCTGTTAGCGGACTGTCAACCATTGTTCAAAGTTGAGGGTTGAGGAATGTTGTAAGTCTCGTAGAAATATGAATCATCAATCTTGATTTTCTCTGCAAGTTTCAGATCCATTTCCAAACGGGTTTTCTTATCAATGTTTTCATTCTCGTGGTAAATGAATTTGCCGTTGCCAACATTGAAACCGTGAATGCGGAGAAGCGGAACGAGCTTATCGTTCAAAACATTTTTCACGAATAGTTTATCAGCGAAATGAATTTCCTGTTCCACCTCAAGATGAATCTTTGCTTGCGCATACGCTCCAGATGCTTCGGTTGTCATTGTCTGCCCAAGTATCAGTTTTGACATTTCCTTGTTGCATGAATCAACAAGCATATCGTAGAGAATAGCACTGCCTTGAGTATTGTTCTGGATGAAATTCAAGTCCGCTTCTTTTGGAATGACGATGAAAGCCGCGCTGCCTGCCGCTTGCAACGCCGTCTCTAAATCCTTTCTTGTCTTTTCATCATAGCCGTCATATTTAGCTACTCTGAAAGGCATTCCAAACAATTCACAGTATTGCGCCCAGTCTCCGAAACCGCCACGCTTGTAAATGATGTATTGCGCTGCCTTCATCAGCAAACCCAAAGAATTGCATTCACCAACTTCGAGGAGATAATTTGTGAAAGGAAATTCACGGTACGAAAATCCTTCACTGTCACTCTGCCTTTTGATAATGATGCCGCGTTCCGGAACAACGTGCTTGCGTGGAATGAGGGAGGGAATGATTACTCCATCAACAAATGAAAGTTCGATCAAACTATGCCCCCACATCTTACTGTCAAGAATGAGTGCAAGTAGAAACATAAAGTTCTCAGTAGAAACAAGGGAGGTCATTTCATCATTGACTTTTCCATTTTTAACAAATTGAAGAGGAGTGTTTATTACTGACAATTTTCTTTTGTCAATCACTGCACTCAAATGACCATCGAGAAGTATTTCCAAATACAAATCATAAAGCAGCGTTCTGCGAGGAAAGAAAGTGCTTTCAGCAGATTTGATTGCGTTGCGCCAGCTGTCAATATCCTGTGCGCTACGCTTGTTTTGCGTAATCTCAATGCGCTGAATGAGATCAACCGGCGTTCCCTTCTTTCTCTTTGCTTTTGTCATTGCTGTTGATTCATTCGTTTATCGTTACCACCATATTTCACATACAAGGAAGTACTAAGCGGGAAGTTGTCCGGATTGATTTTTTGTGCTTGAACATCCTGCAACCACTGCAAAGCATGATTGTATCTATCAACTCTTACCTTAGGAATTGTTTTGAAGGCGTAAATCGAATACAGATGATAGAGCGTAATATCCTTGCAGTACATCACAATACTCTTGTCACGCAAAAGACCTACTGCGGCGAAGATGGTAGAGACATCGTAGCGTGCGTTCAGGAATGATTTCATTTCCAGAACTGCTTCATCTGAAAGCTCAACCCAAATAGAATCATCTGCGCCTGTTAATGCATCAAGAGCAGTGAGGTCAATCGAATATTTGAAATCGGTTTTGACAAGAAAAGCCACAAGTTTTAATTCAAAATTAGGAAGAGAGTAAGCTATAAAATGTGCTTAAGCCTTACTTGCAGCCATTTGCGTAATTATGACGCCTTTTGCTGAGAGAATAGGGTATTAGGAGCAACAGTAAAAAGTTTATCAAAGAAGGGCATATGGCGATTCTTTGCATGCTCAATTAATTTTGCAAAAGTCATTACTTCAATGTGCATGTTTTTGGTGGGAGTCATTTTATAAAAAGTACCGAAGGGTGTCTTAGTCCAACCTTTATCCATGTTGTAAGACTCAAGAAGCGGTGGAAGTACATCAATAATAATGAAACCAAATTTTGGAGTTTCCTTTTTTACTATAACATGTTTGCCCTTATAGTTTTTCTTATCAGGAGAATATAAGAAGGCATCAAAATACGGCTCTACCAATTCTGAAAACTCCCATGTATACTCTCCCTTCTTTTTTTGATGGGCTGTTTCGCCCGGACGTTTAAATTCAAAGATGACCATAGAATTCAGTTCGCCATTGCTCTTATCGCCAAATCCAATGGGATTATCAAACATCTGAGGATGTTCATTAAGCATGATTATATCCGGTTCTTTCCCACTCTTTTTCTGACTCATCGAGGTTATTGATTTATCAGAAGCAATGAACTTATACATAATAAATCTCTCGTCCAATAGCCATAAATTATGAGTTTCATAAGCTACGTCCTCATGCGTGAGACCCATAGGAAATATAATATTGTGAATGTCTTCTTCTAAATTATACTTGCCATTGCTGTCTGCTTCCAAAAACTTATCAAATAGATCAATGATAGCTTTCCTACGCATCATATAGTCAGCTAAACTGTCAATGTCGTAGGCAGTTTTGTCTTTGATATCTTTTTTTATCTGTTGTATGCTTTCCTCATTAATTTGCTTGTTCTCAATAAAATCTTTTAAATTCTTTTCAACGGCTTTGCGGGCGTTAAAAGCAATCTTGTACAAATGTTCCTCCTTCTTATCATCTGGCAAATTCGGAGGAATTGATTTAAGTAATTCAGGATTACGTGCCAAACTTTTATATCTGGGATTCTTGTCAATGTATTCAATGATTTCATTTTGACTCTTTGTTTTGGCTTCCTCAATATATTGTTGGTACTCTTCTTCAAGTATTTTTAATAGTTCATCTTCTATCTCTTCAAATGAAGGAGAATCAAGAGACTGGGAGAATAAATTGTTTTCTTTTTCCTGAGGAATCGCAAATCCATTCCTGACTTTATAGACATTCTTATTAAGGTAATCAGAAACGACATACACATCCAAGAAGTACAATCCACCATTCTGATTTAAGGGATACGCGAACAAGCTATTTAGCTTACCGATATTTTTAGGTAAACCTACTGCTCTAGAATTTGCACAGTAGTGGATATAATTGTTCTTCCTATTTCCCTCCCTTTCTGTTTTGGTTAAATAGACCTTGAAAGAATGTGCTCCAATTGAAAAAGTTCTTTCTCGCTCCCTTGACACCTTCTTAAATAGATCATTGACGACTTCACCCTCACTACTTAAAGTATCAAAGACACGGATAAGAGGAAGATTTCCATTCAAATAGTATATTAAACAATGCTGCATTAATTCTTGGGATATTTCTGAAACACTTAAGGCAGTCTTGTCTTTAATTAACGGGTTAAAACAATCTATCAATTCAGTTGAGGTAGAGCTAGATTTGCTATCAGAATTCTGGTATTGAGTAGTCTTCACTTCACTATCGGCATCAAAAGTAAATTCACGATACTTCCAAACATTATTTTCAATGTAGTTGCTACGAATTCTCATTGATTTAAATGCTGCCAACACAGTGAAGCGACCAACTCCCTTACATCCATAATCCTTATTTATTTTGCTGAATGGAGTTTCGAAAGACTTGAAATTCGCCTCTGTGAAACCTACGCCATTATCAGTAATGGTTACTGTGTGAATTGTAGGGATATTCGAAATATTTGTTTGGGTGGGTAAAGCGCCACGCACAATTTTAACTTGAATCTCTTGATCTTTTAATGGAATGTTGGATTGCAGCAAACTGATGATAGAATTAACCACTGTTTCTTGGATCGGAAGTAAGGAGTCTTGCGGCGTCAAGTCCACTGTCTCTACAATATTTTGTACTGGAACGATCATTTAGCAGTGGCAGGGATTGGTTGAAACACCAAAGAAATAAAATTCCTCTTTACAAAAGAGAGTAATCTTTATCAACAGAGAAAAGTTAACTGTCTACGGTTGTTGAATAATCGCAACGATTCCTTTTTGATCGTTTCTTCGTTTCCTACCACCCATGCGTATAAGGGCAGAATAGATGTCGCCGTAGTAAGTCGGGTCGCCAAGATTTTCGAAGAAGTCCACAGTGCCAAGCGCACGTTCTACACAGCTCTTTTGCCATCCTAATGCCACACCATTGTCAGTAGCTGCACCCGCTGTTCCGGGAGTTTGAATCACTGGAGTACCTGCGTTATTTGCAACGGCTACAGTAGTGCGCTCCATTAGGTAGAAGCCGTAAATCTTTCCAATCACTCCTTTTGGCAAATCCAGTTCCTTTGATGATTCACGGTAGGTTGAAATGTTCAATTCATCCATAAGCTGGTCATACATATCGCTATCAATAATCAGATAACGATCATCTTTGGGAACATTTTGCTTATTGAGAAGTAAACGAGCTGATTTAACATCAGCAAGGGTAAATTTTTTTCTTGTTCCTGTCGCCGATGGCAAATGTGCTGTGACGTTTCCACCTGTAGTGCGAACAATTGAAGTTGAATTCTCTGCCCGCCAATTGTAGAGCATCCAGTCAGCGACAAGCTGACGAAGAGCGGCTTCGTACTCGGACATTACATTGTCAAGTTTCGAATAGGACAACTCTACGGTGTCGGCGTTTGGAATTAAAATCGGGTCGGTCGTGAATTCATCAATTGAGTAAGTGACATCAACATCTGTACGCTGGATAACAGTTGCAGGAAGCGAAGTTCTGTTCTTAACAATGGTCGCTGTACTACCGGCATTCGCAATATGAACTACTTTCCCTTCTAACACGTACTGATCCGCATTGAAGGCGTAATTCAGAAACTCATTATCCTTGAAAAGATTTGCAGCAATGTAACTCGTCCATATTTCTTTTTGAATAGCCATTGTATTTTAGTTTTTTAATGATGGATTTTTACCAAACTCTTTTTTGTAGAGTGATTTGTATTTCTCAATATCCCTTTCTTTCATTTCCGCCAGAAGCTGAGGTGCTTTCTCTTGATATTCACGAAAGGTTTTGTACTCTTCCTGAGAATCATCAGTGATCTGTAAATGTGATGCAATACTCCGGTAGGGAGTAATTGCATTGAGAGCAACTTTAGTTGCTTCGAAATTTGATTCTGCCAGTGAAGTGTAGGTGGCTCGCTGTTCTTCTGTTATGAACTTCGATTTAATTGCAGAATCAATCAGGTCTTTCACCTTTTGTTTTTGAGCTTCCCGAAGCTGGTTTTCAAACTCAGAATTCTGCTGCTTCAGTTTTTCATTTTCGTCCTTTAGATCATGATTCTGATTCGATTGAGTTTGCATTGCCGCAAGAATGTCTTGTACTGTTGCATTCTCATTTAAGTTGTAGAATGAAATGAACTGCGATAATATTTCCATGTGACTTTGATTGATCGAGTTTTGTATTTGCAAATTGTAGAATTGCCATGCTTCTTCTGCCGTATTTGATTTCTTAGGTGCTCTTTTAATTACACCGTCAAATACTTCATCAACAAGTTTTTCTTGAACTGCTTCGGTAGCATTGAACCAAGAATCTTTCCCTCTTTGCATCCATGTACTTTCGATGGAGGATACGTCTTTACCTGTTTTATCTGAATAGATAGCAAGCAATGATTTTTGAAGCTCATCCATCAAGGCGGCTGTCTCACGAAGTTTTTCAGAGTCTCCATTTGCGCTTCCTGAAACACGATGGATCATCAGTTGAGCATAGCGCGACATGAAAATCTTTTTCCCAGCAAGAGCAATCACCGATGCCATTGAGGCTGCCACCCCGTCTATGTATACATCAATTTCAGAGGGTGAATTTTTCAGTGTGTTGTAAATCGTGATTCCCTCAAACACATCGCCTCCTCCTGAATTGATGCGAACATTGATTTTTGAATTTGATGATTCAAGTTTCTTAAAGTCGGAAATAAACCGCCTGCTGTCCGTATCTTTCCATGCACCGATGAAACCGTAAAGCAAAATTTCTGCCTGACCATCACCTTGATTTATGACGTAACTCTCCAATGCAAATTTGTTTTCGGAATAAAATTAAGCGGCACTCAAGCACATCATTACTTCACTGTCAGGGATTTCCTGGCTTTGCATCGAGTTGAAACATTTTGCTTTGAGATATTCCTCAAGGAAGCAGAAATTTTGAGCTCGGATTTTACTCTGATAAATAAAATGAACAATACACAGAAAGCAGAAGTAGCACGAACACTCTTCTTGAAGACTGAAAAAAGTCAAAAAGAAATTTGCGAAGTAGTCGGATGGTCTGAAAAAACATTTATTGAGAGAAAGCAAAAAGGTAAGTGGGAAGAGATGCGCGATACAAGAAGTTTAACCAAGCAACAAATCATTTCCCTGCTTCACAATCAAACATTAAAGATTGTAGATGCGGCGAAAGATGAGAATCGATTACTGAGCGGACGCGAAGTAGATTCGATTGCAAAGCTTGCTTCATCTATTGATAAACTTGAAAAGAAAGCAACCCTTGAAACTTTCATTGAAGTATTTGAAGATTATAATCGGTGGCTTATGGGAGTGAATATGGACTTCGCGCAGCGAAATAATCACTATCAAGACCTATTCATTCAGAGTAAAATCACGAAGTGATGAAGGTAAGCAAACAAAGTTTACTGAGATGGAAAACTCATTGCACGAAAGTGCAAGAGTTAACTGTTTTGAATGGCTTTGAAAGCGAAGCTGAAAAGACAGAAAGAGTAGAGAGAGCAAAGCTCGACTACGAATTTTTTGTGAGTTATTACTTTCCGCACTATGCAAAAAACAAATGCGGCAAGTTTCAGATTGATGCGGCAAATGAAGTTGCGCGAAACAAAAAATTGAGAGCACTCTTTGAATGGGCACGGGGACACGCGAAGAGTACTCACTTTGATTTGATGATTCCCCTCTGGCTGAAGATTAAGAATGAAATGAGCGTAATGATTCTTGTTGGTAAGAGCGAGGATAATGCGAAGACACTGCTCGGAGATTTACAAGCGGAGTTACAATTCAATCAACGATATATTCATGACTTCGGAGAACAAATTAATCAAGGTAGTTGGGAGGATGGAAGGTTTACAACAAAAGATGCGAAGGCGTTTTTTGCACTTGGGCGCGGACAAAGCCCTCGCGGATTAAGGTATCGGCAAAATCGACCGGACTATATCGTAGTGGATGACATTGATGACGATGAGCTTGTGCAAAATGAGAGTAGAGTGTCGAAGATACTCGACTGGATTCTTGAGGCACTCTTCAACACAATGGATATGGGACGTGGAAGATTTGTTCTTGTAGGAAATCGGATTCACAAAAATTCCATCGTCGCTAATTTTTCAAAAGTGCCGGGAATTTATCACACAGTGATAAATGCATTGGATGAAAAAGGAAATCCCACATGGAATGAAAAGTACACCAAAGAAGACATTCAACAAGTGGTAGAAACGATTGGAGAACGGAGGGCGCAAAAAGAGTTTTTCAATAATCCGATAACTGACGGAAGCGTTTTCAAACTGAAAGATATTCGGTTCAAGAAAATTGAACCTCTCTCATCATATCGCTACATAGTTTCGTACACTGATCCAAGTTTTAAAAGTGGAACGAAAAGCGATTTCAAAGCAACTGTTGTCATAGGTAAGACTGCGCTTGGCGAGTACCATTTGCTCAAAGCATTTGTTGAACAATCTTCAGTAAAGCGGATGGTGCAATGGCATTACACAGTTCACAATACATTCTCGCAACAGACTTCCATATTTTATTACATGGAGAGCAACTTTCTTCAAGATATGCTCCTTGATGAATTTACGAAAGTTGGTGAAGAGACCGGAACACACATTCCAATAAAAGGAGACTCTCGCAGCAAACCTGACAAGTTTCAGAGAATTGAAAGTATGCAGCCTCTCTTTGAGAGAGGAATTTTTTTCTTTAATGAAGCTGAAGAAAATGATATTGGAATGAAGAGAGTGATAGAGCAGCTTCTTATGTTTGAAAAAGGAAGCCGTTATCATGACGATGCTCCTGACGCAATTGAAGGGGCTGTATGGATGCTAAATTTTAAATCAAGAGTTGACCTGCCCCTGATAGTTGGAATGAGAAACACCGGGACTTATAGAAATGCAATGAGGTTTTAAGCATATACTATATTGTCCGTTCAAGTATCTGCCACTCGGTCTTCGTTGTCATTGTATGGATGAAATGATAATAGTCGACCACTTGGTTCAATTTCCACTCGGTAATAATTGCCGTCATAAGAAATACTTCATGCACCAATTCTTCTAAAATTCGCTGTCGGATTTTGAAGGAAATGTTCTTTTATTTCAGTATAAACACTCTCAATTACTGCTTTGACAATTCTGCTTACATCTTTGAATTTATATTGGAAGATTGTTTTTTCTGCATACCGTTCTCCAACTTTTGTTTCTTTAACATGCCTTACATAAATGTGCAGGAAGCGTTCAAAGTCCCACCATATTGGAATTTCATAAGGCAGCAATACTTCACTTTCAAACTGCGAGCAGATGTAAATAAGCGACTTGAGGGCGTCCTTATGTTGAACGGCAATATCTTTTAGTTTTTCTGTTGAACGATTTAGTTCGTCAGTGAGAATAGCAATTTTCAATTCGCTTCTTCTGCTAATTATGTCTTGAAACTCTTTGCTCTCTTCACCTACCAATTCCGATTTCAGAAACTTTGCTTTTAATTGATAGTAGCGAATTGGCTCTTTTATTTTGCCGGTTGCTCCGTCAAGAATTTTTTCCTTGTGTTCTTCAATTTTAAAATCAGGATTGTAAAATAATTGGAGTCCGAAATATTCAAACTCTTCCTCTGGAATAAGTTTATAACCGTTTCTTATTCTTGAACCAAAGAAACCCATTCGAAACCTATCCAAATCCATTCCACTTGAGTCAAACTTAACTTCAATTGTGTTTGGTATATCCTTCTCTCCTTTAAGAATAAATCTGTTATAGCGAGGACGATTGGCACTATAAACAACATCGATGTCAGCATTCAGAATCCCATGTCTATCTAATGCTTCAATTTGGTCGGCTGAAAGTTCTTCAAGTGTTGAAGGCTTGAATTTAATGTATTGATTTGTTCGTGGTATATTTTCGGTTGCAATTAACGCTTGTAGTTTCTGCCTTTCGTCAAGTGTGTAAAAGAAGCTGCCCATCAATGTTGGTTTGAAACTGCGGTATGCTTCACTGTTGTGGTGAAAGTTCAGCGTAACAAAATTATTGTCATACTGACCATACATGCTGAATATTTCCTCGTATGAAAAGTTCATTGTCTCTTCTTCTGTTTGTTATTGTTCCAAATGTTCAAAGTTACTAAAGGTCGTTAATCGCGACGAAGGAACTGAAGATTTGTAAGGGGTGGTCAGAGCGAATATGAATACACTTCATTGTGAGAAAAGGCAAGAGCAAGGTTAACTTGGTTCAATTCAGGGTAAAGATTCCTATTTGTAATGGTTGTTAATCTCATTTAACAACTCTTTGAGCAACTGAACATCACCATGATGGTATTTCAAATGCCAACCGCGATGATCCTGATATAATTCGTCGTAAGTGCGATTTACTACGCTAATGGCGTATTGAGAAGGGATCAAATGAAGGTTGATCGTGCGGCGCTGTGGACGGATTTGCACTCTCTTAACGACACCTTCAACACGGAGCATTACGCTAAATCGTTCATGCAAGTAATCGGGAATAGATGGAGGAGGCGGTGGTGGGTAAGGATTCACATTCGTCCAGTAGTTATAGCTGTGATGGTCGCGGTTGGAGCATGGTGGAAATTTCGTTCCTGCCTCAAGATGTTCATGAGTCCTATCTGATGTACACCAATAGTCACCTGTAACCGGTACTACGTCGATGCTGCTTTTAAATGTCGCCATGATTTTAATACAATCAATTCGTTGGATTCTATTATAGTCCTTTTTTTTAAGTCCGATTTTTTGCGGGTCGGGGAAGGCAAGTGAAGCGAATGAAATGAGCTTCTCTTGCAGTGCGGTTCTGAGGTTAGTGAAATGAATGAAGTGAAGTAGTGAGGAAGTAGTGAAGCGTCCGGGAGCGTAGCGGACGGAAAGCGAAACGGATGACGAGCGGATGAACGTAATGAATGAACTGAACGAAGAACAGTGGATTTTTTTTACATCAAGTGTTTCAGTCGAACACTCTCAAGGAATCCTTTCCAATCTTCCTCAGATTCAAGAGCGTGAACCTTTTCAATAGCTTCTTGTGTAGCAGTTAACCAAACTTCAACATAAAAATCGAATAGCGAGTAAATTGCTATCGTGTATTTCCGATAATTTACTCTTTCATCAACGGGTTTGCCGTGTGCCCAAACTATGTCAGCACGATCATTTATGTTTTGTATCGTATTGAATTCATTTGCTGACATGAAGCTGAGAAGGGTCAGAGAGAATAAGTGAAGGTTTATGGTTGTATTCTTTAATTAGTCCTGAAACACAAATTGATTTTCCTTTTAGTCCTGACAGGTTATTGAACTTATTTGCATCCACTTGATAAATGACAACTGAAAAATCCTGATTAGGATAACCATCACCAAAATTTAAAAAAGTTGTTCCCTTTTCGCTGACGAATGTACTCGCAACTTCATCACAGACTGTAACCTGCTTGTTGAGATAGTACTTGGTACTGTCAGCAGAAATCGTTTGTGCCTTGCTGCCTATGGAGACAAGAAGCACAATTGATAGTAGGAATACTTTCATGAGATGAAAATACAAGTTTTTAATTTTTTGCCGGGCGGAAAGGCAAGTGAAGCGATTGAATGAACGCAATGAATAGTCAAGCGTGAAATGGAGTGCTGTGAATTTGCTTGCGTGTTTGCTTTGTGTGAAGGCAAAGCAAATCCAGCACGGAATGAAACATGGGCAGGCATTCATGAAGTGAATGAATGAGTCTTCTCTTGCGTGCGTTGCCGAAACTTGTGAGCGTAACGAATGAACGTCTGACGAATGGAGCGAAATGAAGTGAAGTGTCCGGGAGCGAAGCGAACGGATCACGAAACGTAATGAGCGTAATGAGGAAATAGTGAATGAAGTGAAGCGAATCATGTTGCAGGCAAATGGCATTTTCTTTTTTTGTTTTTCATTTTTTTTCTTTCTGTGATTTTTTTCCCTGCTCTTCCCCTCTTTATTTTTTTTTGTCAAGCAAAGCGCAGCGTAAAACAGCCTTGAGCAGGCGTCAGCAAGAGCGGCTGCAAATAGTGGAGTGCAACGGAACGGTTTGCGGACGCTGTGTCGCTCGCCGTTGCGAGTCCGAACGAGGTGCTGCAAACTAAAGACCGACGAAGGAGGACGGTTTGCAGCTATGTTGAAAACACAAGTGGCTGGCATGTGTTTTTGTTTTTTGTGCTGTCAGCAAATGCTTGTGCGATTGATTCAGGCGAAGGCAAGCATTGTGTGTTGAACAAAAACCATGACCCGAAGGGCGAAGCAGCCACGCAGCCGAGTGAGGGTAGCAGGCGAGCCAATTGACAGCGGCGATGGATGTGGCTTTTTGTGAGACCTTGATTTCAATTTTTGATAACGAACATAAAGCCACAGACAGAAAGCCGCTGGTGAGTTGAAGCAAGGCAATGAAAAGCATGACAAACTGCGAAGCACCCGAAGGGCATTGCATTGATTGCCATTACCGCTGAAAATTATTTATCAATGGCAATGAATGCAATGGTTTGGCGTGTCTTTTTGTATTGCCTTGCTGAAACGAACACCGCTTTACCTGCGAGAGGTTTGAGGGAAGGTTTTTCCTGCTTTAGAACGAAGTGGAGAAGCAGTTAAAAGAGAAGTGCGAAGCACACCGCAGCTTTTTCTTAGCCACGATAGAACGACACACTTCGGAGTTACTGAAACTCGTGCAGCCGTAGTGAGTGGCAAGCCGAGCCTTTTTCAACCGGGAGAGCTCGCAATCGCAGATTGCAGTTGCCACGAACGGAACGCAAACAGGAGCAACGAGTGCTTTTTTTCACCGCACGATGTTGCGAGGTTTGCGAGCGAGAGGTTTTTTCTTTTCGCAAATTCGACTGAGCGAAGCGAAGGAACAGGCGAGTGCTATTGTTTTCGCAAACTCGAATGAGGCGAAAGCCGAATGAGCAGGCGAGTGATATTGATTTCACGAACTCGAACGCAGCGAAGCGAAGTGAGCAGGAGTATGATATTGCTTCACGAACTCGAATGAGCGAAGCGAATGAGCAGGAGTGTGATTTTGTTTTCGCAAACTCGAATGAAACGAAGTGGAATGAGCAGGAGTTTGATTTTTGTTTACGCAAATTCGACTGAGCAAAGCGAAGGAACAGGCGAATGGATAATGAGCAATAATTATGGAAATAGAAACTGAAAGATACCACCCTCAATAGAGTGGACTATAAACGAAGACACACTCACCTGAGAAACGACACAACAAACCGAATAACTCAAGCTCATGCTGAAAAAGTGTGATGGCGAATGAAACACCATAGACACTGACACAAACACCCTCAACAATAAATGAAGGCTCACCACCATAATTGCAAGCACGATAAACTCGCTCAAGTGCTGCTGATTGCTTTTGATTGATTGAACTTTTTTGTTTTTCCATTTTGATTTATTGACTTCTGAACAAAATGGAAAAACAATAAGCAGACTGCGCAGTTGAGATTTTAGGCGTCGGAAAATTGTGACAGTTTTTTTCCGTTAAAAATTATTGAGTAAAAAACTGGCGGAATTTTTTGCGAGAGATAGGGTAGCAGGCAGATAAACGCTATTGAGAATTGTGGGTGCTTTCTACATTTTTACAATATTACTTCGTACCAATATTTGAAAAATCTTTCAGCATTAAATTAAACATTTGCCCCGCAAGAAATGCACGGAACTCAGGATTATCATTGTATTCTTTAAAAACTTCAAAGTTGCTTTCAATATGGTTTATCATTTTTTCTTTAAGCACATCAGTAAAAGTGATTTGAGCATTTTGCAAATCTTTTTTCATTAATGAGGCGTTGATGTTATCAACTGCTTTTCTATCTGTCATTACATCCTGCATTAGGTCTTGAGTCATTTTGCGAACCTTATCTTCATTCGTAAATGTTGTTCCAAATCTATCGTTAAATGCCTTTACAATTGCAGATAAGTATTCCATGTGTGGATCAGGAATATTTCCTCTCATTTCTGTAGGTAATGGTTTTAATTCATCACCTTGTTGTAAGGTTATTCTAAATTCACCTTCACGCTGTAAGCGGTAACTGTCCATGTCAATGTTGTCCAAAATTCCTTGTGCAAGGTCTTCCCCTTCTTCCCTTCCAATTTTATTTTGCAAGTGATTGAGAAAAATGTACAGCCGTTCTAAGTAGGCGTTAGTGAATGGGACTATCTGTGCTAGGAAAACATACAGCCGAACATAGGATTTACATTTTACTCTAAAATCCTCTTGCGCTTTTTCATTCAGTGTTGAGCGGAAAATTTCTGCTGCCTCATCTAAAATGATATGGAGTTGGTCAACTGGGACATTAGCAACGATTTTATCAGAAAACTCCTGCACTTGCTGAGAAGTGTAAACATGAAAATTGTCTAAAGCATTTTGCAAGTCAAATAATTTATTTGGGTCTGTTGCCTCACCCAAAATTGTTGTTTCAAAGAAGGGGTCAAATGATTCTTTGATTTCATCCGTAGTGTTGGCGAAGTCCAACACGAACGTGTCATTCTTACCGGGTGCAGTGCGATTCAACCTTGATAAGGTTTGAACTGCACCAACTCCACCTAACTTTTTGTCAACATACATAGTATGCAACAAGGGCTGGTCAAATCCTGTTTGATATTTGTTTGCAACAATCAAAAATCTATTTACCGATTTTTTGAACTCTTCAGGAATTGAAGAACTTGAAAAGTGATTTAATGACTGCTCTGTTTCTTTGCTTACCTCTCCTGAAAAAGCAACTATTGCTTTGTAAGGGCTATTTATTTCCGTTAGATACTTATCAAATGCCTTTTTGTATTTCACAGCATTCTTTCGGCTACCTGTTACCAGCATTGCTTTTGCAAGTCCATTTATTTTTTGTTTGGCTATTACTGATTCCAAAAAGTGTTCAATCATCAATTCAGATTTTAACCTGATTGCATGCTCGTGACTTTCAACATATATTCTGAGCTTTTTTTGCGCCTTTATTTTATCATATTCGGGATCGTCCTGAATCTTCTTTAGAAGTGCATAGTAGCTTTGATAAGTAGTGTAATTCTGCAAGACATCCAAAATGAAATTTTCTTCAATGGCTTGCTTCATGGAATAAAGATGAAACGCACGGAATTTTTCTTTATCACCATCTTTGTATTTCACTCCAAACAATTCAAGTGTTTTATTTTTCGGGGTGGCTGTGAAAGCAAAATAGCTTGCGTTAGTAAGCATTTTGCGACCCTTTACGATGTCCACTACCAAATCTTCTGAGGTAAGTTCATCATGTTCTTCTTTGTCCATGAAAACAAATTCATCATCATCAACCTGAACTTTTTCAAAGTCCTTAGCAAGTGTTGCATTTAATTTTCCTGCTGTGTTTCCGCTTTGACTGCTGTGCGCTTCATCAATAATGATTGCAAATTTGTTTCCCGGCAATTCACCGATTTCATTTACTATGAATGGAAATTTCTGAATGGTTGTTATGATTATTTTCTTTCCTTCCTCCAATGCTTCTTTCAAGTGCTTTGAACCTTTGTCAATGTGTTCTACCACTCCCTGCACCTGTTCAAATTGTTTTATGTTTCTCTGAATTTGAGTATCTAAAACAATTCGGTCTGTTACGACAATTACAGAATCAAAAATTGTGTTGGTGTTTGACTTGTCAAACAAACCAACCAACTGATGTGCAAGCCAACTTATGGAATTACTTTTTCCTGAACCTGCTGAGTGCTGAATTAGATAGCGTTTTCCTGCTCCGTTATCCTTTGCATCATGCAAAAGTTTTCTCACCGAATCAAGCTGATGGTAACGGGGGAAAATCATTTTCTTTATTTTGTCTTTTTTGATTTGACCGTCTGGTAAAATTTTCTCTACTTCTTCTTCAATTAACTGCACATAGTTTTGAATGATGTTCGTTAGACTATCCTTTGTGAGAATTTCTTTCCAGAGATAATCAGTTTTTATACCTGCATCATTCAATGGGTTTCCCGCTCCGTTGTTGTGTCCCTTATTGAATGGGAGAAATGATGAGTTGCCTCCTCTTAAATGGCTGCACATCCAAACTTGTTCACTGTCCACTGCAAAGTGGACAAGACAGCGGGAAAGCCGGAACAATTCTTCTTTTGGGTCTCGTGTTGTTTTGTATTGGCGAATGGCATCTTTTACATTTTGCTTTGTGAGTTCATTCTTCAATTCAAAAGTGATAACAGGCAACCCATTGATGAATACCACAAGGTCAAGGGAATTTTCATTGTGAGTGCTATAACGCACCTGACGGGTTACAGAAAAAATATTCCTGCTGTATAATTCTGCATCTTTCGTGTTGAGTGAAGAAACCGGTTTGTCAAAAAATAATTTCAGTTTGATGCCTGTTTGTCCATCTGTAATTTCTGATCTGATAAGATTTACAATGCCCCCCAAACAAGTATCATTTACAACTGTCTGATCTTTTATTTTTCTATTGACAAGATATAAGATGCGTTGCTTAAAATTATCTCCATGAACTGACTGAAGTCTTAAAACTTCACTTTCCTGCGTATCTAAAAGAAATTTGAATAGCAATTCTTCATCAATACATTCAACGCGATTGTATTGAGAGAAATGCCGCTCCTCAAAACCATTTAGTGTACATAGGTTTTGAACTATCAGTTCTTCAAGACCCTTCTCTCTAGTGTCTGTTGGCATTTTAATATAAATTCAAGTGTTGCTGTGGATAATTGATAATGTTGTAATTATTTGCAATCTTTCCTATAATTAAGTATTCAAGTGTTTGAATTAATTGGCGAATCAATGGAACGATCAAACTGTAATCATCATTATTAGAGATTGTCAGATGATATTCACTTTCCTTATTGTGTACTATACAGCATCTAAGACCATAAATTAATTCGGCTATTCTTTCTAAATTGGAAGGGACAAATCCCTTTACAATTGCTCTATCTCTTAAAAAGTCCTTTACTGGAGTTGTAGAATGAGGCAAAAGATCAGCGTTTAATCTTGCGATGTCGCCATGAAATATTTTCGGAAAATTTTTTGTAAAGGATTTTTTTTCATTTTTTACCATAGATTCGGAAGAACTTGCAAACTCTCTTACAAAAAACTTGTTAGTACCGACTCTATTTGTTAAATCAACTAAATAAACGCGATAAACAAGGTATTCTAATATGTGGTATAATCTTAAGAATCTTGAAAGAATATCTGGAGTTTGATTTAACTCGTTTATTACATCGTATATATCAAAATATTGTTCATAAATCTTGGTGTTGTCTAAAATCAAGGAATTATTTAAAACAGGCGAAGAATAGATCAATTCAGGGGGAAGATCAATCGCTTTAGAATTATTAAGGTAGCTTAAATAAATATAAGAAAAATGTCTGTTGCTATCAAAACCAGCCATCGATTGTTTGTTTATTACAAAACCCGTATTAATATTATTGAGACTTATGCAATCAAGAAGAATTGTGATCTTGTCGGCATCTGGAATAGTGTAACATCGTTCTAAAAATTCTTGCATTTGTTTCCAAAGTATCTCGAACTGAGGTAGAGAAATATCTACTAAAGCACCTGATTGAATTAAAGATTTAGTAGAAAAGAAACCGAAATCAGAATCAGAGTATGCGAAAGCGCGATTTTTTTTATCAAGGTTAGGGTCAGCAAAATCAATTATTTGAATTGTGCCCGTAACCAAATAATTATTAGCAAGAAAATTATCAGCGTTAGTCTCAATAAGTTTATCCAATGCATCAATAAGAATTACAAAATTTGCCGGAGGTGCTAATGCTTTCAATTGGGCTAAAGCAGAGTTAAGGTTTTCATCAATTATAACAGTATTCTCAACACCATCATCATCAAAACCAAGATAATGGTTGATTGTAAGAATGAAATCAGCTAATAGTTCTCTGCCTGTCATTTGTTACTTACGTTCTTTTGATTTATCGAAAATATCCTTCCATTCTGGATTGTTACCCTGTAACAATTCAAATGTGTAATTCATAACTACCTTACGAATAATGTTGCCTATATTTCCTGAGCGACTCGAAAGTGTATTATATTCGTTGGTAAATTCTTTTAATTTAAAACCTCTATGCAAAATATTATTTCTTAGCACTTTAAAACCTTCGTTAGCTGCTTTTCTGAGTGCGCTTTTATCCCATTCGTCATCAATATTTATATACTTCCCAACCGCTGCAAAAACACCGCTAAGTGATGTGTCTTTAACGAACCATTCCTTTCCTCTATCCTTATCATTTTCATATACAGCTTCATCAAGGGTGTACAATTGAGATAAATAATCTTTAATAAACTCAGAACTAAAGACCGATTCATAAACCTTTGCTTTAGTTTCTTCTTCAGGTTCTAAACCAATTAAGTCTTCAGTTGACACTCGGAGTGGTTTCTTCTCTACAAACGACTGCAAGGCAACAATTACTGATGAGAACATAAATTCCCCTAAATCCCTATTACCTTTTTTTACTTCGGACGCTTTCTTTTCTTTTTCTCTTAAAAGATTTACTTTGGGTTGGCTGGCTCTAATTTCATCATAAAAGTGGAGAAAAAGTAATTCGAACTGATGGGTTTTTGAAACAGCTTTTTGCCCGGCATTTAACACTAACATTTTTTCAATTATCTCTTTTTCTTTTAACCCTGACCAAACGACCAAGTAAATCTCAAACCCTGAAAAAACCTTTTTAACTTCGATAATTTCATTGCTAGTAATGAATGAGCGGATTAAACTTGTAGATAAAACCCCTGTTTCAAAAAATAAATCATTTTCCTCTTTTAATCTTTTGGCAAACTCAGTTATAGCTTTATCAGTTTCACCATTATATTTTTCTGAAAGAATTTTATAAGCCCATAATCTGAAAGTTCTCTGCAAGCCATCTAATATTTCAACAGCCTGCATATCAACCTCAGAAATTCCACTTTTATTAACTTCTAATTTCTGCTGCTTCGTCGTAAGAGTAATCAATGGAATTGGATCACCGTCCTTGATAGAATAGTATAAGAAATCAAGATATTGGTTTTTTACAATTCTCCTTTGAATGGCAAATTCATAAAAGTTGTCTTTTAAGCTGTCCAAATAAACGAGCAAATTGCCACTACACAGATACCATGTTCTGTGTTCAATGACTTTGCTTGCTAATATTTTTACTTCCATTTGCTCTATAAATTTATCTTCCTGTTACCGTTTCTGCAATCATTGCCTCTTTGTATTCTTGCATCAGTTCAATTTCCCTTTGGGCTTTGGAAATTGCAATGTCAACAGTCTTTGTCTCATCATGTATATAGTTGATAATTCTATCTTGTTCGTCCAGTGATGGCAAGCCCAATTTTAAATTACCAATGAAAGCCCAGTGTGCTCTCGGCATTTTTGCCCCGTATGTTGAACTATTTATTACTTCGATAAAATCTTTTGACATTAAGCGGTGAAATAAAAATTCTGCGCGAAGAATAGCTTGTATCGGGGTAAGTACTAAAAGTTCACCAACGCATAAGCCTTCACGGTCTGCAACAAATGCCTTCGCTAAATAAGGTCTGAGTTTATTGAAAAGCACATCGCCAACTTTGAAATGATTTCCTTTTCCGTTAAATTCTGGATTGCCAGTCTCGATAAATTTACCAGTCCAACCATCAATATTTTCTAAAGCAATTCTGAATAAATTCTCGCTCTGCTCTTCTAAATTGATTTCCGTTTTATTTAAAGTGACAGCATACTTTAACCTTCGCAATTTCCAATGATGGGGCTTCTGTCCCAACCAATCTATACCAGATTCATCTAGATCAGCATTTTTATCTATTCCCTTAGTGATAGCATTGGTGATTATACTTTGCCTTTGTTCTTTTAATAAATCAATAAATCTTTGCTTTAGTTTGATGAACCTATTTATTTTTTTTGCTCGCTCTCTGATTAGTTCAACAATTTCATCCTGTTCTTCTCTGGGGGGAACGATAGAAAAAATGCTGAAAAATTTATCGGTATATAGCCGAAGGCGACTATCAATAATGCCTGTTGAATTTCTTCTGAACTCTGCTTTAAATAAGTTGGTTGAAAACAAATAGCCAAAGTAATGGGGATTGTTTTCCGGCTTGCACCTGTAAACGCAATATGCGGGGCTTACAATCCCATCAACAGGAGAAATTCCTAAGCTGCCATTCCATGCAAGCATGATGTTTATTACGAGATCATTTTGTGAAACTTTCTTGTAGCCCTTCAATGATGCAGCACTAGTAATGTGGTCGGCTTCATTTTCTAAACTTTCACGGGTGGGTGTAATGCCTGTGTATTGCGAAACAGAAAGCAACTCTTCATTGCCGGTTTCACTTCTTGAATCAAGTTCATTAAAAATGTTCTTGATTCGCTTCACCTGCCAATGTGAAGGGAAATCACCAAGCCATGCGGTTTTTATATTTTCAGACATCAACTGCATCATGAAATTCTGCGGGTATAATTTGTTTAATGGCTTCCTTCATAAAAGAAGGATTGCCTAATTCACTTTTTACATTTTCCTTTAAATAAAATCTGTGGAACACTTCCCAAGGTGTGGTTGTGTATTCTTCGCCTTGTGTATGCAAATGGTATTCATCAATAAATTTTGAAAGATCAATTAAATCCTGCTTCAAATAATCTTCGTGAATTTCAAAGTAGTTGAGATTGATAAATGTTACATCATTCACCTCTGTTTTTGAAAATGTTTCCGTGCTCAGCAACTCTCTGAATTTCTTTTTCAGAATTTTATTTACTCCTTCATATCCGAATGATAAATCAGTATAAATAACTATCGGATAAATATTCAGTTTTTCCGTTGCAGGTAATGTATCAAAGGGTATTGAATTATTCTCAATGTATTTTGCTGCATTAAAAAGCTGCTGTATTCCTTTCGGGTCTTTTGTCTGGTTTTCGAAAAACTTCTTCTCAAATTCGGAGTAGAGCAAATCCTTATCTGATTTTTCTTTCAGGTCGGCATTAAGAAGTATGTCTTTAAACTCAATGAGGAAAATATTATTTCCTTTTCGCAAATAGTAATCACAGATTTCATTGCCATCACTCTTCCTTGCTTCATCACCTGATTTCCGAATGTAGTGAGGAAAGCATCTTTCCATGATGAGGCGGAAATAAATATCCTCCATGAACTCTTTTCCTTTCACTGAAAGGAAATTTCCTTTGTAGCCCCGTGCCTTAATGAACTCACCGAAAGCAAAGATTTGTGCTTTGTATAGCTGGTCAATAAGGAAATTAATATCAAGAAGAAAAAATACATGCTTATCAAAGTGAAAGAGCATGTGCTTTCTCAAGGTGCGAAAGCTATTGTCAGGTGCGTAGGTGCTGATTTTATCGTTGATTGAAAGTGTATTGATGAAATCAATATTTATCAATGGAAGCAAATTACCTAATGGAATCATTTGCGTTCTTTGATAAACAGGATTATGAATACCTACCTGAGTGAACACAGTGAGCAGATTGTAAATAATCTCCTTGTAATCTTTCACATGCAAGTGCTTGTAATAATCCTGCACATATCTTTTAAACTTTTCTGAGCTTTCCAGATATTTAAAAAATTCTAAGCTGCGGGTAAATTGATTTGAAAAATCTGTTGTGGAAGCGTAGTCCTTCTGATAAATAAAATTTGGAAGCAGAATACTTTCTGATTCTCTTTTATCAGCAGCTTCTTTGACCTGCTCGGCTGTTATTTTAAACCTGTCACTGGTTACACTATTTATTATCAGGGAAGCATCCAACATTCTTTTCGCTTCGTCATTAGTGTATGGTCGCATCGGAAGCGAATTGTAATTCCTAAAAATCAATTCGTAGAAAAGCAGATTTGAATATTGCCAAAACACAACTGGCAATCTGCCATCGTCAAGATGTCTTTGGAAAACTGTTTTAAAAGTATTGATAGTTTCTTCACCTGCCGGAACAATAAGATTATTTAATAGTTGAACTTGTATGTTGTATGCTTCACCACTGACTTCATTCAAATAGAGTTTGATGTTAATCCCTGAAAAGAAATTCAACAGAGTAGATGATGGAATGCCTTGAATAAGGGAATCTGCAAAAGACAAATCTTTTGGAGTTCCATAAACCTCATTGTAATCAATGATGGTTTTCAAGTGCATTCTTGTATCTAGTGCTGCCATTAACTTGTAATTTCTTTTAGTAGTCCTTCTGTTTCTTGTTCTATAGTATAAATATCATTGACAATAACAGAGAGCGGTCTTGGGGGCTGATGCTTGTAGAAGTATTTTGCAAAATTGATTTCGTAACCAATTTTAGTTTCATCTTTATTCCACCACGCATCATCAGCAAACGGTAAAACTTCCCGCTCAAAAAATTCCTGTATATCTTCTTTCAATGGAATGTTCTCATAATCTTTCAATGCCGGGTCGCTTACATATTCAATAGTTCCGTCTTTGTGTTCTTTTTTAATTACAGGTTTCGCTTTCGGATCTGTCCATGATATTACATTGATAATATCTTTCTTGTCTTTCGGGGTAAGTTTTATTTTTTGCTTCTTCAATTCCTTTTCAAATATTTCATCAAACACGTTGAAATCATCATAGGTGATTTCTCCGAATTTTTCTGAAATCGTTTTTACATTGTTCATCAGGTCAAGGTCTCGCTTCCAACTGGCAGTGTCAATCAGTTGCTTTACTATCTTTTGCTTTTTCTTTGGAAGGGATGCTATTGAAATTTCTGTTTCTGCGTCACCGTTTTCTTCTTCTCCTTCTTCATTGTCCTGCATGAAATAATTCAGCAACCATTCTTCTAATTTTTTTACTCCTTCTTTTTCATACACTCCATTTCCAAACTCACGATACAGTTCCTCTCTCAGTTTTGTATTGTTTGAAACAAAGCGAATTGAATGAATTTTTATTCCTGTTAACTGCACCTTGAGCCGCAAGGGTCGGTAAACGATAATTTGCGAATAACCAAATTCATCGTTGTCAAAAATTTTACTGTATTCTGTTTCTTTAAAATCAAGATAGAGTTGTGTAACTGTTTCAATATTTTCCTTCCTGAGTTCGTTGCGTTTGCTGCCGAGTGGCTTTTGTTTTTTTACAAAAAAGTTTTCGCCATTTGCATTGATAAGTTGAATTTTATTTTCTCTTTCTGGCGGCTTACGATTGGTCATGACAAAAATGTAGGTAGGAATGCCTGTATTGTAAAAAATATCATTCGGTAATGCGATGATGGCTTCCAAATAATCTTTTGTAATGATGTGCTTTCTTATTTCACTCTCTCCCTGACCTGCATCACCTGTGAACAAGGCAGAACCATTGTGAACGGATGCAATGCGGCTGCCCTGTTCTGTATCCCTCATTTTACTAATCATATGCAACACGAACATGAGTTGTCCGTCATTAACACGACTTGAAACAACTTTCGTCTCAGAACCTTCGCCTACTTGAAAGCGACTATCAGTTATTTTTCCTTTGTCACCAACACCTAATGCCTTTTTATCATCAGCCCAACTTGTTCCATATGGAGGATTGGTGAGCATAAAATCAAATTTTAATGCTCTCCATTCATTTGCTCGTTCACCTCCGAATTGGCTGAGTGTGCTACCGTAAACAATTTTATCAGGGTCTTCATTTTTTAAAAGCATGTCTGATTTGGAAATAGCGTATATGGTCGGAGTGTTTTCCTGACCGTAGAGGTGTATGGTAGCTTGTGATTTTATTTCACCTTCATCATCGGTGATATACTTTTTGGATTCGGTAAGCATCGCGCCACTTCCAGCGCAGGGATCGTAAATCAAAAATGTTCCAGACTGAATATTTTCTTTTACTGGCAAAAAAAGAAGATGGGTCATTAACTCAATTATTTCTCTTGGTGTAAAGTGTCTTCCCGCTTCTGCATTGGTAGCTTCATTGAATCTCCTTAGCAAATCTTCAAACACATACCCCATTGCAAGAGGTGGTAAGCTTTCTGGTCGTAAATCGATTTTCGGCGAAACAAATTTTTCAATAACAGAAAAAAGTTTCTTCGCATCGTCAAGCGTTTCAATTTCATTTCTGAATTTGAATTTGCTGATGATGTCTTGCACATTCTCAGAATATCCGTTAAGATAGTTTTCAAAATTGCTTTTGATATTCTTCGGGTCTTCCAATAGTTTTTTCAGGGTGTAAGGAGAAGTGTTGTAGAATGCAACCCCCGAACCTGTTTGTTTGCTTGTCAAAACTGTTGTGAGGTCATTCAGCTTGCCAACGAATTTTTCATGAGTAACCAGTACTTTATCTTTTGACGGTTCTAACACTGCATCCAAACGCCGGATAACAGTCATGGGCAAGATCACATCCTTATATTTACTCGGCTCGTAGGTGTTAATCAACACCTGATCCGCCACTGAATAGATGAAGTTAATAAGGGGTTGGAGTGATTGCGTATTCAGTGCCATTTACTTGGGAATCTTTACTGTGAATTCGGTTCTGTTCAGCTGTCAAAACTGAACATTACTTTTTTGATTTCCAAGCTTGTTAAAATGCTACCCGGAAAAGTGCGATCTGCAATGTAACTTAAATGAGGAGATCGTAATCCGTATTTTTTCGCCTGATGTACTTTCCAACGTAGAAGTTTGCCCCTCTTTCTTTGTCGTATCGCTGCAAGTCAATACGATTCCACTTGTCAGATTTCTTTCCACCCGAAACATGCTGCCAAATGTCAAGAAGTTTTTTATAAGTTACAGTATGTGGAACTTGAATGAGCCCATGTGTGTGATAGCCGTCATTCACTTCATAATTTTCAGCAACCCAAAAGAAATTTGTTTGTCCCTCTTTCCTGATTTGGTTGTGAAATCCTTCCATCACTCGGCGGGCAGAAGTTAACGACATCTTGTAACCGGTCGTAAATGTCCCGTAGTGCGTGAAAGGAAGAGTGTTAAGAAACTCTGCGTAGTCTTTGATTGATGCCATAAGGTTTATTAGTTTTTGATACTCAGATTGTGAACTGAAAACGGTGCATTTTTATTTTTTTAGGTATCTCTACGGTTGCGCTTAGGCGCACCTCCGAGATACAAGATAACGTCCTCTGTCACCTTTCAATTTGAATAAAAATTTTATCAGCAGTTGCAATCGTTACTTCTCGCAAGTAGGATTTACATGGTGATCTTGCAAAAACTTTTCAATGTCAAGAGCTGTGAAATAATGGCGTGAGCGAATCTTTGAATAACCAAGTTTGCCGCTTGCGATGTATGTTGAAAGTGTTCTCTTGCTTACTCGTAATAATTTGCAAGCGTCAACACTGTCCATGTATGGTTCTGATAAACGAACATGCTCTTCATGGCTCTTAAGCGATTCCCTAATTTCATTAAGGTATTTCAGAATCTCAGTGAATTCCTGCGCGGAGAGTGTAACTTTCTTCATTTCGTTAGCAGTTATTTGTATGCCTCATGCTTATTCTGATTCATAATTTTGACTACGTCTTCGTACTCGTAAAAGACTGTTTTGCCGACTGTCGTGAACGGTAGTGTACCATTTGTTCTAAGTGTGCACAAAGTGCCCGGTGAAATGTTGAGCATTTCGCGAACGTCTTTAGAGCGAAGCCATTTTCTCTGCTTCGGTTGTGTCGTGAGAATCTTTTTGATTTCATTTATCAAATCGGTCTTAAAGAGTAACAAATCGTCGGTTGTAATTACTTGTGCCGGCATCGTTTGATTGAATTTGAATGATGCGAAAGTATAGGCGTCCGTAGGCGGAAAAAGGGGACAGGAGGAGACAGCAGAGAGACAGTCCCCCTACAAAACCTTTGCAGGACAAAGGTTTAAGCAAACTATTTTTCTAAATTTTTGAGTGGGGGGACAGCTATTTTTTCTTTTTGTTAGTCCTATTGTAGAGAACTGGGAGAATTGTGTTTCTCAAGTCAACAAGAAGATCGTTTAGCTTGTCGTATTCTTCCTTTGAGATGTCATAAGACTTTTTGCGCACCTGATTTTTTGATGGCTTTGTTGTAGTTTCAGCAGTGAAATATTTTGCCGCAAACTCGGCTGCACTCACATCAGATTTGAACTGCATACACTTTGCTTCCCTGAACATTCGAAAAAGAAATCCAAGCTGACTAATTGAAAGATTGGTTTTTACCCTTGTTATCGGCTTAGCTTTTTTTGAACTCCTTTTCTGCTTGAGTTTTTCCAGTTCTTGCATGGGTTTTTCATTTAAGTACATTCCGAAAAATGCTTCGATCTGAATTTTTGTGTTTTCAAAGCAACTATAAATCATCTGGTAAACGGCATAATAATCAGATGTCTCAATGTCTCCTTTAGGATTCAATTCCTTCTCATCCATTAGATTCGAATCATCATCAAGTAAATAAACATTGACGTAATCATAGTGAGATTGGAGATAGATTTTCTTTTGTTCCTCAGTAAGTGAGAGTACATTTTGTTTGAGGGCAGTAATAATCCGAGTGGGTTCATTTTCAAGAATTGTTTCGAAGTGACTCCTTATTTCTTTAGAAATAAATTCCTCCCTCCAATCTTTTCTAAATGAGAAATCTTGAGCAGTTTTTCCGTAACGATACTCATTGTAGATATACTCTTGCAGTTTCCCAAAAAATAAGCTCTCCAAATACGCCAATTCATTTTTCAGTTCATCAGATTTTTTTGGCGCAGCAAGTAAATAGCTTGGATAATAATCATCCAAAAACTGAATGAGGGATTCAAGAGTTGTATTGGCGTGGTCATAAATTAACCAAACAGTGTGTTCAGCAAAACGAATTTTATTTGCGACCTCGTGTTCCCGGACAAAATCAAGAAAGTTTTCGGTTGCTGAATTGTTCGCTTTGAGAAGAGTGTTTAGAGCGGCAAATGTGTTTTCAATGAAGAGATGAACCTTTTCTTTTGTCGTGGTGGAATCTACCTTTTTCCTTATTGCAGGAATCAATAAGTCGGCTTCCTTTGAAAGCATATCAGAAAACTTTTTTGTTGCCTGCATGTTTTCATCATTTCGAAGTTTGATGTCATTTCCCAGAGATACGTCATGGTAGAACTCATTTAACTGCTCTCTCATACTCTCTTCATGAGCAGGTAAATCTTTGAGGATTATTTTTTCGAGTTTCGCTAAGAGCTCCGGCAACTTAAACGGTTTTCAAAAGGCGAATATCACCTTTTGAACCGTAAAGTTTTTCTTTCAAGTTGCCCATATCTGCAACGATCTTCTTATTGAGAACCTTTGCATAACTCTTCTCGGTGATTCGTGTATTGGCGTGACCCAGAATTTTGCTGGTGGTTTCAATGGGCACGTCGTTGTTAATCAAAATCGTTGTACCAAAAGTTTTTCTTGCTACGTGAAAAGTGAGATTCTTTTCTATGCTGCAAATCTCAGCAAGTTCTTTTAAGTAGGCATTGAGTTTTTGATTGCTAAGTGAAGGCATCAATTTTCCATCATCATAAACTTGCGGATGATTTGCATACTTATCGAGTAGTGCGAGTGCTTCGGGAAAAAGAGGAATAGAAGCTCTCACTTCTGTTTTTGTTCTGTACGTGTAAATCCATTTTTGACCATCTATGCCAAGCGAAATATCACTGCGATTCAATTTCATCAAATCAACATAAGCAAGCCCGGAATAACAACTGAAAACAAACAAATCGCGAACTAAATCAAGACGTGGCATTCGAATCTCTTTGCTCTTGATGCGCTCTAATTCTTCCTCAGTGAGGAAAACGAATTCTGTATCTTCTAAACGAGACTTATATCTCATGAATGGATCTTTAACGAGCCAATCATTTGCAACAGCCATGTTTACAATCTTGCGAACGTTGCGAACATATTTGAGAGTAGAGTTATGATTGCAATGGCGAACGGTTTTGGTTGTGGAGTTCTGGTTGCAACGATGAACGGTTTTGAGATAGTGCTCAAAGTCTGTGATGAACTGGTAACTGAGATTCTTCAATGTAATATCAGAGATACTGTATCTGTGCTCCATGAAATTTTTCACATGCTGTGCAACGGTATTGTATCTCACCAATGTTGCCGGTGCAATATCAATCCCTACTTTTTCCTTCATCATCTGATTGTGATACTCGATGACTTCCATGAGCGTGTACTTTTTTTCATCCTTTCCTAAAAAAGCATTGCGCACTGACTCAGCACTGATTTCTTTCCCGGCTTGAAAAAGAATACTGTGGTGCTCCAGAACCTTACCCTTAAAAGCATCCAAATACATGTTAAACTT
The DNA here is from genome assembly GCA_035638255.1 of Chitinophagales bacterium. GTDB lineage: Bacteria > Bacteroidota > Bacteroidia > Chitinophagales > UBA10324 > DASRAJ01. Next base: position 31,590 of record DASRAJ010000087.1, on the reverse strand, counting down.
CGAAACGTCTTTACCTGATCCTTTCATCTTATCGGAGTGGTCGTCCCACTTTTCAGGCTCGATGTCGCGATTGGTAGTTAGGTTGGCTCGCTTTCCATCTATTGTGATTCTGAGGTAGATAGGTGCTTTTCCATCCTTTGTGAGTTTGTCTTTTCTCAGGTAAAAAAGCATTCCAAGAGTAGTATTCTTATTCATGATTTAATTGATTTTGATGGTCATAAAGGTAACCTCGACGGGGCGAAAATGCAAGTTTTGTTCTCACTTTTTATCAACAATTATTTTTCTGAAACACTTGATGAATAAGGCTTTCAGCCTTGTTAGGTTACCTATTTTGAAAGTTGGGATTAGGTAACCGAATAGGTAACCTACGGGGTGCGAAAAGTGAAACTTTTTGACATGCTGAAAATAAAAAACCCTTGAAATTCTTGTGAATTCCAAGGGTGCAAACACTTTGAATGATAGGTTGTGGAGCTGCAGGGAATTGAACCCTGGTCCAGACAAAGCCATCAAAAGCTTTCTACATGCTTATCCGTTCATTAATTTTCGGAATGAACCCGGCGAACGGAAGCCAATGTTCATTCTTATCCGGTGTATTTTCTTATCCCGACGAACCAGCAAATCGGGACCAGCGCTGCATGATGAAGTTCCGGTTGCAGTCGGCAGCACGTGGACTACAGGGAACTAATGACTGAATCCGCGTTGCGGATTAGGCAGCCATTGCAAATGAATTGTTGCCAATTATGGCGTCGGAAGTTGGTGATTATCGAGCTTGGCTTCCAATGCTCGGCATGCTTACTTTCAAAGAACGATGCTGTCAATACCGGTCAGCCCCGGGGTAAAATTAGTCATTGGTTATTAGTCATTAGTAATTGTGTGAAAAGTTCAGTGCTTGCAAACGAAATCCGATGCCATGATCTTTTATTTGAAAAAAATTCCCGGAGAACTCTAAGTCATCCGGGAATTCAAATTCCATAGAGAAACTTTTTATCGGGTCAAATGGATCTCCATCACTTTGATTTCCTTGCCATTCATATCCTTGTAAAATTCCATCGTTTGATCTTTATCACCGTTGAAGTGAATTACCTGCCGCATCGCGACTTCTTTCTTCTGCATGGGATCATAAGACTTGCCTTTCAATTCGAGAGTTTTTCCGTCAGCACTTATCATACCTTCCAAATAGCCGATGCCCGTGCTCATATTATCAATCCATGTGCTGCAATACTTCTGGCTGCCATTGTCAAATCCCATAGTGCCCAATCCTTCGAAAGGCATTCCCATCATATTTCCTGTATAACGGGTAGAGAGATAGCGATCTCCCATGATCATTTCATTGTGAACTAAAGCACTTGACTTCATCGGGGCTTGAGTAGGATCCATGTACTGGGTGACTTCTGCTTTCCAGTCGCCTGCTGATTGGGCCATCATTTTTTGCGCTTGTCCGGGAGTGGCATAATCCGTCCATGCCTGCATGGCTGCTTGTTGCTTTGGATCTTGTGCCCTGGCATTTGTGACGATGAAACAAATAAGCGCAAGACAAATCATGTTGTGAAATTTTTTCATGGTGTTTAGATTTTGATTTAAAATTAAGAAAGGAATTTTGAACAAAGAAAATGAAAATTGCAAATTGCTTCATAGAAATTTTTGTGCCACAGATCTTTTCAGTCTTAAAAAAATTTATTGCGGAAAATCACGGACGTCATAAAGTGCATTCACAATTGTTTGTGAAGGAACAACATGGCAATTACCTTTGGCCGCCCTTCATAAAAAAATGCACAAACTCAATATCGCTCTCATTCGCGAAGAAAAGTCACCGCCTGATAATCGTGTTGCATTCAGTCCCGTGCAGTGTCAATGGCTGATGAATAAATATCCTGAATTAAAAATCGTAGTTCAGTCATCGCAGTACCGGTGCTACACAGATGATGAGTACAGGGAAGAAGCTGTTGAAGTCATGGAGGATGTGTCTGATGCAGATTTGCTTATGGGCATTAAAGAAGTGCCGAAAGAAAAACTCATCTCTAATAAGAAGTACCTTTTCTTTTCTCACACGATAAAAAAGCAACCGCACAATCGCCCTCTGCTGCAGGAAGCGCTGAAGAAAAAAATTGTGTTAACTGACTATGAGTGCTTAGTGTGGGAAAATGGTGAACGAATTCTCGGCTTCGGGCATTTCGCCGGTGTGGTCGGAGCACACAATGGGTTTTATACTTACGGAAAACGATTCAGGCTCTTTGACCTGAAGCGAGCTTATGAGTGCGAAGGATATGAGGAAGTAATAGCGGAATACAAAAAGATAATATTGCCGCCGATCAAAATTGCCGTCACCGGCACCGGCAGGGTTGCAAAAGGTGTCTATGAATTGATCGAGAAATTACACCTTCGAATGGTAAGCCTTCAGGATTATCTGGCGCAAGACTTCAATGAGCCGGTATATGTAGTTTTAAATACCTCTCAACTATATAAACACAAAGACGGCACTGCATTTCGCCGCGATGACTTTCACAAACATCCCCAAGAATACGTTTCAGCGTTTCTTCCTCTTACAAAAGTCACTGACCTTTTTATCAATGCAATTTTCTGGAGCCCTTCAGCTCCTGTTTTCTTCACAAAAGAAGATATGCAACGCACCGATTTTAAAATCAAAGTGATCGCCGATATCTCGTGCGACATCAATGGATCAGTGCCCGCAACGATTCGTGATGCTACTATTGAGAATCCTGTTTTCGGATACAATCCTTTTACCGAAAAAGAAGGACCGCCTTATCAGAATGACTGCATTGATGTGATGGCAGTAAGTAACCTGCCGAATGAATTGCCGCGTAATTCATCAGAAGAATTCGGTGATAAACTGATTGAGTATGTGGTGGAGGAGTTATTGAATGATCACAGTGAGATTATTGATCGTGCTACGATTGCGAGAGATGGAAAACTTACATCGCGCTTTTCCTATTTACAGGATTATATTGAAGGCAGAGGATAGAAATTAGAAGGTAGAAGATAGATGAGAAGCGAAATCGTAAATCGTCAATTGTGAATGGGTGAATGGTGAATGGGTCAATAGTGAATAGTGAAAACTCCTCACAGAGTCCTGTCCGCAGGACCCGGGAGCGGAAAACTAATTTGCAAGTTCCGTTTTCAAATAGTCAATCACATTCACTTCCACGGCATCTACCTTTCTGAATTCAGCGAGATAGTATGATACCCAGTCACCAAAGTGAATGAGATACAGCGCTTTTTCAATGGCACTATCTCCTTTCGACCACACTTCATAAATGTGCCGCGTGTATTGGCTGATGATGTTCTTGGCAATCTTCATCCGCTGTTGTATGCGCGAGTAATCAGAATCATTTCGCAAAAAGATCACTGCATATTTTCCCGGTGTTCTCCATCCTACCAGCTCGTTGTGATTCATTTCAGGAATGGGCTGCTCCCATGCAAGTGTTTTTGAATTCTCATTCAATTGCTGCTTCCAGCGGATGGCCACCGATTCAAAATTCGCAGGCGCGTAAATCACGGGAAGTTTTTTGTTCAGCTTCTTCCCCAGCGACTTCGCCTGCTTCATGATTCGCTTTTCTTCTTTATCAAGCAATGTGATGGCCTGTTCAATGCCCACCACAAATCCATCGTCAATCAGGTTGTAGTTTGCGAGAATAAACAATTGCTGAATGAAGGAGTATGCAAGAGCCGAGCGCGGTGGTTTTCCCCCTGGAATGATCACGTAATCAATGCCTGCCTTCTTAGCAAGGGAAATGATGGAACCGCCTGACGAGACACAAACAATTTTACAGCTTCGCCGGATTCCTTCCTGTAAGGCATGAACTGTTTCCTCGGTGTTTCCTGAATACGAAGAAGCGATGAGCAATGTATGCTCATTCACCCACGCGGGCAGCGTGTAATCTTTGATCACAGCAAATGGCAATTGCATTTTGCCGGCAATCAGTTCTGAAACTAAATTGCCGCCGATGCCGGAGCCACCCATTCCTGCCACCACAACACTTTTGATTTCTTTGTGTCGCGGGGAGAGCTTCATGTTGCGCCCGATTTCAATGGCTTCCGCCATCTGCTTTGTAAAACCTGCTATCAGTTGATCCATCATCTTTGGTTTAATTTTATGTCACTAAACGTAAAGGAAATTTCCTTTCCCGCAAACAAAAAATTTTAGAGGGCTATTTTACTGCAAAAGAAGAAAAACTTTCATGAGTAAACATAATGAACTCGGTGTGAAGGGTGAAGTGATCGCCCTGGAATTCCTGGAGAAGAAAGGTTATGATATCCTGGAGATCAACTGGCGCTTTGAAAAAACTGAAGTGGACATCATCGCGCGCGACCGGAATACCCTCGTAATTGTGGAAGTAAAAACACGTACCTCTGATGAATTCGGAATGCCGGAAGATTCTGTGAATCATGCAAAGCAAAAAAATCTAGCCATTGCAGCCGAAGAATATTTAGAGCAAAAAAATCTCGAGGTGGACGTTCGCTTTGATGTTATCTCCATCACGGTGAAGAATGCTGAGGCGAAAGTTTTTCATATCAAGGATGCGTTTTTTCCCTTTGAATAAAATGGTGAATGGTGAATAGTGAATGGTGAAAAAAATGACATTCCGACGAAGGAGGAATCTGTGTCTCAATCCTGATTAGATTCCTTCTTTGTCGGAATGACACGCATTCAAAAAATTATTTCACATCCACTAACTTCTGCCAGAATTCCCGCTCTCCTACTTTCATTTTCACGTAATAGACTCCGGCATCTTCCATCGGAATTTTGTAAACATATTTTCCGGCAGGTTGATTTTGCGCAGATACAATCACAGCAACTTTCTGCCCTGCACCATTCCACAATTCAACAATCACTGAAGTGGATTGCGGAAGGAAATATTCGAGGTTGCTGAAATTATTCGCAGGATTAGGATAGAGCGAGACATTGAAGCTGTATCCTGGTTCTGAAATTCCAACGGGCAAAATCACCAGGGTATCAACCACTGTAAGCGTGCATCCGTTTGAGTCTGTCACAATCAGAATCACGATGTACATGCCCGGGTCAGTATAGGTGTGCGCAGGATTCTGTTGCGGCGATGAATTTCCATCTCCGAAATTCCAATTCCAGGTGTCCGCATTTTGTGAGTTGCTGGAGAAATCAACGGGCGTATCTTCAAACAATGATCCCGCATACGTGATGTCAGCAGAAAGATAAGAGACCACGACATCAGTGTACACTGTATCGCAACCGAATGAGCCGCAACCGATCATCGTCACATTGTATATTCCTGATAGTGCGTAGACGTGACAGGGATTTTCAAGATCAGAAGTAGTGCCGTCCCCAAAATCCCAATGAATGGAAATTGCGCCGCCGGTTATCGAATCAGTGAAGCAAACATTTCCGAAGCACTGCACATCCGCAGCAAGCGTCACGCAATCTGCACTCCCGACCGTAATGTTCACTGTGATGGTATCAACCGGATTGTCCGGATCATTTCCATAGACAATAATGTACTCTGTGTATGTTCCTGGGGCCAATCCGGTGTTCGTGATGGTGATCGTGTAATCCTGTGATTCTGTTGGATGCAAAGTGCCTCCACCTGTGGGGGTGATTGTTACAAAGTCAGGAATGAGATTGTCGTTTATCCATGACAAGGTATTTCCAATCACCAATGAACCAGTGTCGTTGGGCTCGAAATAGTCGAAGCCGATGTACACTACATGACCTAAACCCTGATCACGATAACCGACAACCGTGTTGCCGGAATAATCAATCAGCTCGTTTACTCCGTTCGTGAACGATTGTGCATACGCATGCTTGGGGTTCTCCGCAATCACCGCCGGTAACCCCTGAGTGATTGGATGTGACAGGTTCACTACATCCATGGCAACATTGGGCACTGCTGTCGCGAATGCGCCGGCGAGTAATCCGGTGTTGTAAATGCAAGGCGACTTCGCACCGTTGGCGCCGCAGAAAATTACAGTGCCTCCATTGTCAACAAAGTTGCCGAGTGCTTCAGCATAATTCGCATAAATGGTTTCATCACCAACGGGGTTCGTCATCAGGAAAACATTTTTCCCCTGCAATTGCATGGCCAGTGTATCGCCACTCTGCGTCGAAGTAGTGGTCAAGGTATAACCCGGAAAATATTGGTTGATGGCTGCAATGGTGTTTGGATATTTTGTATTCATATCCGCTCCGTACGTGAGTGCGAGAATATTTGGCTGGCTTCCCTGGAAGTTGTACTCGGTTTCAGTTAAGCCATACAATAGATCACCGGCGCCGTGATTAAACACGGTAGCTGTAGTGGTGAATGAATTTACTCCGCAACCGAGGTTCACATCAATGGTGGTGGGCGTTACCACCATTACCGGGGGCTCCTGCACCGTGATGATTTGCGTAGTGGTATCCGCACCGCCGCAGTTCGATGCAATCAGGGTTACTGAATATACTCCTGCATTCGCAAAAGTGTGACCCGGATTTTGAAGTGTGGAAGTATTGCCGTCTCCGAAATCCCAATTCCAGTAAATGGGAATGTTGGTGGAAAGGTCAGTGAAGTCAACTTGTGTTCCATACGGAGGATTTGAATTGCTCGCAGAGTAATCTGCCACTGGGGTGATTAAACCACCTACTACTGAACTCCAATTCGCGGAGAAGCCCGCATAGGCTGTATTGGCGTCGGAAGTCCATGTAATGAACATCGAATTTGAGGTTCCGGTTACAGTAGGAAATACAAATGGAAATCCGCTCACGGTTAAGATGAGTGGGGCGGTTGCATCCGAACCATCATACACGTTGAGCACATCGTTGTTCTGTTCAGAAGAGAATGAAATCACCGATAGCGTAATACTTTGCGCACAAGCAGGATGAATGAGCAAGTGACAGTTTTCATTGTCGCTATAATTTCCTGTGGGACCGCCACTGTCATAAAAAGTTCCTGCATCCAGATTCACTGTATCAATTGAACAAAGAGAAATTGCAGGATTCACGATGATGTATCCGGTCTTCGTGAGTGAACCCGAGCCGTAAGCATTAATAGCGGTAAGTGTTACATCATAAGTTCCGGCTGTGTTGTAGGTGATGGTGGTTGGGTTTTGCAGTGAAGAAGTTGACGGGTTTCCTCCGCTGAATGACCAATTCCATGACGTCGGAACATTCTGCGAGAGATCATTGAAGTTAACAGATTGACCTAAATTGATGATCGTCACATCCGCTACAAAGTCAACGACCGGAGCCAGGGCTGGTGGAGCAACAAAGTACACACTGTAATCTTCTGCCTGGCCGCGCTGAGGGTTGTAGCAGGCATCAGTGATGTCATTGCTCGATTTATCATCAATCAGCCGAACGCGCAATGCAGTGTTAAGAGGTGCATTGGCAGGAGTATAAATAATTCCCGAAACAGTTCCTGAAACATCATCTGCCGAATAAACAAGCTCAGCATTATCAAACACACCATCTCCATTGAAATCAATCCACATCCTGACATCTTCATTTACCGTTGAGCCAACTGTGATCTCTGCGGAATAAGGATCACCGGCGGTCAACTGTGTGAAATCAGAGCAGGTAAAATCCTTATATCCTTCCGGAGCGCTGCCGCTTACTTTATCAATGTCCTGAAAAATAAAATGGAAGATGCCGTATTTATTTCCCGGCAGTGTGTCAATAGGAATGCAAGAAGCAGGAACAGGTGAGCCAACGTTCTGTGCGTTGATGTAATTGACGAATGTGATTGTGTCAGAAGTATTGCAGAGAGAAATTCCATTCACAATGAGGGTGACAGTATACGTTCCTGCTGACGTATAATCGTGCACGGGACTCATAGCAGTATCCGTTGTTCCATCCCCGAAATCCCATAAGTATGAGGTGCCGTTGATGGATGAATTGGTGAAAGCAACTGATGCGGGCAATGAACAAAATTGAAGTTGCTGTGCAGAGAAGCTTGCAACCACTGCATTTTGGTATGGAAGGCCAACTCCACATGCATACCATGCATTGGTACACTGAATTATTTGCGGAGTGCAATCGCCCCATAAATCAAGAGCTGATTGTTCACTATAGTCACCTGCATCCTGGTAAGTGGCATTCGCTGTCAGGTAAATGCAGTTGGTACGATATGCGATGGCGGTTGCATCATCAAATCCGATTCCGATTACGTCGTAACCATTCCCCAGATCATTGGTTCCCGAGCCACCTTCCACTAACAAATAATACCAGTAGTTCACTACACCGCTCTCATAATGCGGATCAATGCACGTGCCCCAGAAATCACCACCAACGCAATTCGGATTTGAAAACTCTTTGGGGTTTGCCATGTTGCGAAAGGGAGTTCCTGTGTTATGCCCTGTCACAAACCAGCTTGCAGTTGATGGATTATTTTCCCAGTCAATTGCCTGACCAAAAATGTCACTGTATCCTTCGTTCAATCCGCCGGACTCACAGGAATAAACCAAAGCGGAATGAAACTGAGTAACGCCATGCGTGAATTCATGACCCACTACCATTGCATCAGTGAGCGGTCCGTAAGTTAAATTATCTCCGTCTCCGAAATGCGCATCCGTTCCCGTCCAGAATGCGTTCACATAAAGTCCATCGTGAGCGTAAGCGATCAGGTTATAGCCGCTGCCATCAAGACCACTCTGCCCGAAATGATTCCAGTAATAATCATAGGTTGCCTGTGCTCCGAATTGGCAATCAATCGGTGGCTGATCGCCGCTCCAATAATTGTCACTGTCATAGTAATCTGTAGTGCCGCCGGGACCAGCATACGTAATCACTCCATTGCCCCGTGTAAAATCTTCGAGGCGAAATGAATTCGGTGCCAGGCTGTCGGTTGCAATTGTCCGGGTCCCGCTGTATTGAGTTACGGCAGTTCCATAAGCGACATCATCGCAAATCAGATTGTCTGACTTGATGATCCCTCCTGTATGAGCATCCACAAAATACCAGGCGTTGGTTAGCGGTTTAATTCCATAAACATTACAAGCATAAGCAAGCTTGTAAGAGCCATCGAGAGGAAGGACAACCAATTGTTTATTGTCTTTCATTTCTTTTTCGTGTGCATACGCATCGGCATGTACGTAGTTAAGAACAGATTGATAGGCTTGCTGAGAAGTGATTGCCGGATGCACTGAAAGATTGATGTTGGAATACCATTCGCCGTTAGCATTCACCACACGACCATCCTTGCTGTGCACATAATACACACCGTATTGCACCCGCACGCCTTTGTAAGTTTCACGATAGCGGGTGTGAATAAATCCGACGTTGTCTTTTTCCTGCTGATACTGCTCCAACCCTTCTTCGGGCCGCAATTTCAAAATGTCATTACGCAGCCAGTGGACTGCATTAGCTGGGGCAATGTTTTCACCCGGGTTGAGGCGAACAAATGAAATCGTGTTGCGCTTGTCATTGACAAAAACCTGTGATGCGCCCTTGTAATAACGGGCAGCTTGTGTACCATAAAAGTGCTGAACATTTTGCTGTGCAAACAACATAGGTGAGCACAAACAGAAAATAGTGAGTAAGGAAATAGAAAGGTGTTTCATAGTGAGGTGATTGAGATTAGAAAATAAAAGTACACATCTGTGCTTTTTATACAAATTAAATTTCTCCCGAAAGCAGCTCCCAAGACCTCCGAGGTTTGAAAAAAAAACCCGGAAGTCTTGATCTGCATCAGCGTGTCATTGCCTCATCAACTTATTCGTCATGCTCTTGCCTTCATTCTCAAGAGTAATAAAATAAACGCCTGCATCCAGATCGCTGAGATCAAGAGAAAATTTTCCGGATGGTGAGGAGAGCATCGCTTCAGTAAAAATTTTTTTGCCGGCTACATCAGTAATGGTTATGGTCGTTTTTCCTTTCAAAATATTTTTTGTGGTAAGAAAAAATTTTCCGCCGGAGGGATTGGGAGAGATGGTAAATTCATTCTTCACCTCATCAATCCCCACCTCACACAATCCCGCCCGTATAGGAACATAAGGCGTGGCTTCATAAGCATAATCTTTGATCACAACACTGCGGCTCGAATCAGGATTGATGTCGAAGCGTGCCCATCCATAATAAGTATTGCCATTAATCACAAGAAGCAGCCCTGCATAAAAATCATTCACAGAACCATAGCCACCTCCATTTGAATAAGCCAGAAAATTAAACGCCTGAAAAGAATAGGACCAAACAGCGCCGGGATTACTCTGTTGAATAAAATCACACATCGGAAACCTGAAAAGCAGCGAGCTTTGAATATTCGATTTCGCTGCAACACTATTAACTCCCAAAGCACTGATTCCTTCTGCATACAAAACCTGATTCGTACTTGAACTGGTGGAACTCTGCACAGTGATATTAAAATCAGTGATGCTGTCATTGTTGAGATCCAGTGCATAAGAAATATCAAAGGGAAGTGTTCCCGCACTGTTCTCCAAAACAACATCCGGATTCACATCAGTGTACATAACCTGTGCATTTGCCGCCGCTGATGCAGCTAATACCGAACCTGCACACAAGGAATAGCTTGTTAGTTTTTGCTGAAGAGAGGAGGAGGAAATTTTTGTACGGATAGCCATGGGCTTTCAATTTAATTGGAAATGCAAAGTAAAGGATGAAACGAAAAAAAGTACTTCCCAAAACTATTCTTCCCTTCTTCCGCTAAGCAAAAACAACACCGCCATTCTTATCGCCACTCCATTTTCCACCTGGTCGAGAATGATGGAATGTTTTGAGTCAGCAACGTCGCTGGTAACCTCTACGCCGCGGTTGATGGGTCCCGGGTGCATGATTAGAATTTCCTTTCCAAGTTCATCGAGCATTTTTTTATTGATGCCGAAATAGAGCGAGTATTCACGCAGCGTCGGGAAGTATTGAATCTCCTGCCGCTCAAGTTGTATCCGCAACAAATTTGCGGCATCGCACCATTGCAAGGCCTTCTTCACATCGTACTCCACTTTTACACCGAGTGATTCAATGTAATTTGGAATGAGCGTCGGAGGACCTGCCACCATCACTTCAGCGCCAAGCTTCTTCAGAAGGAAAATATTTGAGAGTGCAACACGAGAGTGACGAATGTCGCCGATGATCGCGACTTTTTTTCCTTCCACGCTTCCCAATTTTTCCCTGATGGAAAATGCATCGAGCAATGCCTGCGTCGGGTGCTCATGTGTTCCGTCGCCGGCGTTGATGATGCTGGCGTCAACATGCTTTGAAAGAAACACAGGGGCGCCCGCACTCGGGTGGCGCATTACAATCATGTCCACCTTCATCGCTAAAATATTTTTCACCGTGTCAATAAGCGTCTCCCCTTTCTTGACTGACGATGCTGATGAAGTGAAGTTGATGATGTCAGCACTCAATCTTTTCTCAGCGAGCTCAAAAGAAATCCGGGTGCGGGTAGAATTTTCGAAGAAGAGATTAACCACTGTAGTGTCGCGCAGTGACGGAACTTTCTTGATCTGCCTGCTGAGCACTTCTTTAAATTCATCTGCTGTTTCGAAAATCAATTCAATGTCGTCACGAGTGAGGTACTTGATGCCGAGAAGATGTTTTACACTCAGAGCGTTCATCACCATAGTTTATCAGTTTATTTGGTTATTGGAGATATTAGGTCTCCTGCTTTCCACCTTCTTACATACCTTGATTCCCCAATTCCCCCCAATTTCTAATTTCCAATTTCCAATTTCCCAACTCCCTAATTCCATAATTTCCATTTCCATTTTTTTTGCCTACTGCTTACTGCCTACCGCCTATTCCATTTTCGCCGGAACAATTCTTATTTGAGCCACTCCATCAATTTGCTCCCACTCTACCACCACTTTATCCGACGTGAGTGAGTCAATCGCTTTTCCCACATAATCGGGTTGTATCGGAAGCTGGCGGGTAAATCTTCTATCAATGAGAACAAGCAATTCCACCTTTGACGGTCTTCCGAAATCGAGCAACGCATCCAGCGCGGCTCTCACCGTTCTTCCCGAAAACAAGACATCATCAATCAGCACTACTTTTTTTCCTTCAGTAGAAAATCGAATGGTAGTTTCTTTCGGGGTGAGTTGTTTATCCGATGTGCGATAATCATCCCGGTAAAAGGTAGGGTCAAGAATGCCGTACTGAATTTCAAGGTTGGTGATTTCTTTCAACCGCTTGTGAATGCGATTTGAAAGTTGAACACCGCGCGGCTGCACGCCAATCAAAACCGTTTCAGAAAAATCTTTATGGTTCTCGATAAGCTGAAAACAAAGGCGGTCAATAGTGAGGTTGAGTTTCTTGCTGTCGAGGATGATGCGGGGTTGCAAGGATGGGATACTTTGCGCAAAGATAAGAAAGGAGGATGAAGAGAAGGCATCGAACATGCCAGACTGCTCTCAGCGATCAAACAAATAAGTCTGTTGTGTGAATGACATCATTCATGTAAGTTTGTTCTAAATCAAAAAATTAATTCAAATGACAAACAAAGACTTTTTCAGCAGTTCGTGGGAGCGCAATAGCGCTATTACTGCAAAAGCATTTCGTTCATTACCCAGTGACATGAGCAAATTGAACTACAGGCATATTCCAAAGTTTCGTTCACCATGGGAACTTGTAAACCACATCGGACCACATGCGCAGGAACTTTGCCAGGCAATCAAAGAAGGACGAATGGATCTTGTGAACGAGGGCATGTTCAATATGAATGCACCTCATATCTACAAGACTCCTGAAGACGCAGCAAAAGCTGTAGAAGAAAATTCTGCAAAGCTTCTTGAACTTCTGAAAACTTGTGATGATAATAGCTGGGAGAACAAACAAGTCGCTGTGTATTGGGGAACAATGAAGATAATGGAAATGTCACTGATGCAAATATGCTGGGACATGCTGAACGATACCATTCATCATCGCGGAGAACTTGCATCCTACTATCGCGTGATTGGAGTGAAGCAGCCCAATCTTATGGGCCCAACAACGGAAGAAGAGGAAGAAATGATGGCAAGGTCAGCATCTCATTGATCAACTTACATTGCCTAATTAAATTTCAAGGCCGCTTCCCACAGGAGCGGCTTTGAATTTTTACTCTTTCCGTTATTGTTCTTTCCCTTTCTGCCCCCGATCAGAGCTTAAAAGTTATTATCAATGGTGTATGGTCACTATAGTCTCTCCAGCTTTCATAAGTTCCAACTTGCACATCGGAGACTTTTTTTGCGAAGTCGGCTGAGGCAAAACAATAGTCGAGGTGATATGGCTTGTCCTGATGCCGATACATGTATTGAGTAGGATGAGCTTCTTTCCCTTGTGCCTGCCTGAAAAATTGGTGATAGAGGCTGTGAATGTTTTTTGCTTCTAACTTTTTCACCACCGTTGAATGATTTCCTTCGCGCTTCGGTTTGTCCCAAATGGTATTGCTGTTAAAGTCACCGATTAAAATTGTTTTCTTTCCGTGAAGTAACTTATCGTAGTGATGAAGTGCTTTCCACACCTGGGTTACGTAACTGCCGTCAGGATCTTTAGGATTGTTTGCCCAAATTGCAAATAGAGTGAAGGCATGTTTTCTATTTGAAACCGTGAGCGGTAAAATAGTTTTTAGTTCCGCATTGTGGTTGTCAAGCAGTTTAAATTTATAATCGCAATACGAAAAAACTCCAAGCCCTTTGTTGGGGTTAGCGCCGAACCAAAAAATATCTGTAGGTATTGGTGTTCCGTTTTGGAATTTCAGTTTGTCGGGATGCTCACATTCTGGCACGATGAGAATGTCTGGCTTATAAGTGAGAATGAAATCGGCTTTCTTTCGGAAGGCCATGTTGCAGTTCCAAGTAATTATTCGCATTATGGGGTTATATATAGAACCAATGCTTTTACCAAGATCGGAAATCAAAAATTTTAAAAGAGAGAATTAGAAATACCACACATTGCCACCACAAATGTTTGTATTTTATTTATTTTAAATAGCTCTTAAAAATCGGGCATCTTATGTATACTTCCTAACATAATTTTTTCTCTAGAGACGATTTCCCCAGAAGTTGCATTTATTAATATTTTGTCAGCGTTAATATAATGCATTCCTCCTACTTTCGATTTTAGAATTTTTCTATTCTCCTTATTCACATTAATTTTTTCTTCGACTATCCAGCAAAGTGTATTTGTTGTTGAGTCAGTCCCTAATTTTATACTTTTAATCCGCTCCATTCTAACTATAGTGTCTTGCTTAGCAATCTTAATTGCCTCTTTTTTTGTTATTGTTTGTCCGAAGGCGGAAAGGTTACAAAAAAGAAAAAAAGTCAATATGATTTTAATTTTCTGAATCATAGGTTTGTTATGTTTGTAAAATTGCCCATAACAATTAAATATACGAAAACTCTTAATTCAAAACTTTCGCTTTCCAACATCGGTGTGTTGGTTTTGCAAATGTTTCAGGTAAATAGATTTCACGTTGACTCTGCAAATAGCTCAATTCTTACCTGACGATAGCAAACCGTCCACTCTTCATCTCACTTCCTTTCACATACCTCACCAAATAAATGCCCTCACTCAACCCGGAAACATCAAGAGCAGAATTTTTTATCGAAGTAAAATCACGAATACATTTTCCCTGCGCACCAAAAATCTTCAGCGTAGCACCATTCAATGAAGAAGAGAAATACAGTTCATCACTCGCAGGGTTAGGATATAGAATGAGCAAATGATCATCAGCAACATTCGGAACAGAAGTGCCAATACCTGCACTGATCTTTCCAACCACCGAAGCAAAGTCGGCATTCGCATTCAGAGATATGGTATCAAATGTAGCTTCGTCAGTAATGGATGCAGTGAAGTAGCACTCACCTTGTGCGTTTACATCAAGTGAATTCGCCTGGATGAAACCATTTGCTGCGCTTGCATTCTTTGCCCATAACGCTGTCCCGCTCGTGTCGAATTCTAAAACAGACATTTCACCATACGATATCAGTCCGCCGCCACTGGTGACTCCGTTGCCCCAGTCTAATGTTCCACGGGTGACGCCGGAGATATAGGCGTTACCATTTTCATCTGCATCAAGGAAAACGTTCTTGCCACGATCAAAATCGCCGGTGATGCCATAAGCACTTTGCGGCGCCTGGATTCCCCAATGAAAAATTCCCGTACTATCAACACGAACAAGGAAAACATCGTAAACCCACTGCGGGGCGAGGAAAGAAATACTTCCAAAGGATGTACCCTCAAACATCAGCGTGCCGCTTACATAGGCACTGCCCCACGGATCCGCTTTCACCTGCGGCATTTGGAATGTGACATCATGCGACAACTGAACCCATGATGCTTCGCCGGCTGCGGTTATGCGTGTTACATACATCATGTAAGTTTCAGGAACAGTGACTATAAGATTCACTACACTCATCGAGGGAGAACCGGTTGCGCCGGAAGCATAAAGATTTCCATGCGAATCAAAACTCAATCCTCCCAGTGTTTTTGCTCCCGGCAATTGGTATGAAATCACATCATCACCCTGTCCGTCAACCTTAAAAATTTCAGTCGAGAAAAAATCAGTGGCCCCAAACCAGAAATTATTATCCTGATCAATCGTGAGTGCAGCAATACCATAGTAATCAGGATGTGTGAGCGTGACATTTCTCTTCCAGACTACTTCGCCAAAGGAATTAATGCACAACAGAAACACGTTGATATTGTAACCACTGCCGGTATTCGTGAGTGAATCCGTTTCATTAATGGACAATGTCTCCATATAAGAACCGCCGACAAATAAATTACCATCGTTATCCGCCACTGTCCGATTAATTACTGACCGGTTACCAAGAGAAAAACTCCATTGCAATTCACCAATGCTATTGTAACAATCAATTTTATTTTTTCCGTAAACATCCTGCCCGTAAATGAGTGTGTTGCTGTCAATGTAAGCAGCGTACACAGGTCCGACATCTGAAGCACAAACCATGTTTACAGGCAAGGCGGGGTTGAGAGAATATTCCATCGCATTGGAATGTACCCATTCAAATTGTTGCGAGAGTACAATAAGCGGGCAGGCAAGAATAGAAATGATAAACAAGGAAATTTTTTTCATGGCGTGAAAATTTTTGTTTGAGACAAAAGTACAAGAGTCAGAAAACATAATTTGCCGGGTTGTTATGTTCGCTGGAACAAAAAACAGCGTTGTGTTATGCGATTGCTTTGTTCATCGCTTATTTGAATGTGCTTGTCTAATTTCTCAACTGAAAAAAAATTGATACTCATATTCTTCGACAGGTTGCTAATGACACGCCAGCCCACACCCCCGGCCCCTAAAGGGGAGTACTCCCGCGCCGACGAGTGCGAGAGCGGTTCTCCTTCAGTTAGAGGTGCAGCGAGAGTGAATGACATTTTATTTTCAATTCTTTTAGTTATTCAGAAGTCCCGCAGTACGGTGGGATTACAATTCACGCAGAATTCTGTCAAGGCGTGAAGAAGTTTCCTGCTGAATGACCCATAGTTAGGTAGTGTATCATTAGTAGCTCGTCGAAGGGTTGCGAAGAGACAATCAAATTTCCTGATCATTTCTAAACCGCTTCTCAAAGAAGCCATCCTCGTGCAAGTCACAAATAATTTGGTTCTTCGCAGTAAGTTTTTGTTATGAAGAAATATTCCAAGCACCTCGGATTCATCCGCAACCGCGCCATCACTGCTGAAATCAAATCTCTGGATCCTGAAAAAGATCATGAGCGTATTGTGCACCTGATGACGGGCTATGAATTTCCATGGGATGTTGTGCGCGCACTCGAAGTGGCGCTCATGCGAAGCTTTTGCAGTCCTGCTGTTTCACACTTGCTGCACCGTACGGGAGAATTCAGGAAACACGGGCAGAAGAGATACGATGATACCGCATTGCTCGTAGCAGAGTTCATGCAGAACGGGTACGATGGTGAGCGCGGTGAGCAGGCGATTGCGCACATCAATAAGATTCACGGCGTTTACAACATCGCGAATGAAGAATTTCTCTTTGTGCTTTCTACATTTATATTTCTACCCATTCAGTGGGTTGATGCGTATGGCTGGAGAAAAACAACGGCGAACGAGCGGCAGGCCTTGTTCAATTTCTTCCGGGAAGTTGGAACGAGGATGAAGATTCAAAACATTCCCGGGTCCCTCGAAGATTTCGAAAAATTTATCCGGGATTACGAGAAGAAAAATTTTGTTTTTGCAGAAACCAATCAAGCCGTAGGCAACGCCACCGTAAACATTGTGAAAGGCTGGATGCCATTCTTTGCAAAGCCATTTGTTCTT
This sequence comes from Chitinophagales bacterium, assembly GCA_035638255.1. Classification (GTDB taxonomy): domain Bacteria; phylum Bacteroidota; class Bacteroidia; order Chitinophagales; family UBA10324; genus DASRAJ01. Next base: position 14,402 of record DASRAJ010000087.1, on the reverse strand, counting down.
CCTGTAATGAAATGTCTTCTTGACGAAAGCATGTTAAGAGCACTCGGTTATTCATCGCCTCTTCCCCTGCTGAAATCTGTTGTTAAGGGTGCTATGAAATTACGGGCACTCGGGTTGCGCAAAATCACTTTCAAAAAATATCCTTCCTTCGTCACAACGGAGTATAACCGTACGTATCCGAATGGTTATGAGATTGATGAACTTGGACCGGAGAATCTGGTGAAGAAGGTGAAGTAAGAATTTGTTGAGCAAGAGATGCTGATCTTCTCAACAAATCTTAAGGAATTTATTTGCTCCCAGTGAGATATGAGGAAGCAGAAATGAAAAGGAAAATAATTAAGCAAACTTTAAATCGGGATTATGAAAAACCTTATTAACGGTTAGAAAGAGAGTCATTATTTATTTTTTGTTAATTCATACTTAATTAGAGTACGTTTACTCTTCTTCAATTTAGCATCACTTATAGTTTAGCGTTCTTTCATTTCATATTATCTCAACCAAATAAAATGAACAACTCCTCCAATTCAAAAAAACTTATCACTCTCTTGGTGATGTTTTTCTTTCTCATCACGAAAGTATTCGCAGAAATCGAAATCACATTTAATGTTTCAAACTATGCAGGCGGTTATAACGTCAGTTGCAACGGTGCCACCGATGGTCACATCGATGCCACTATTGTAAACGCAATGCCTACTGTTACTTTCCTATGGTCAAATGGGGGCCACCACTCAAAACATTAGTAATATCGGTGCAGGAACTTATACCCTTACGGTGACTGACGGTGCAAATCATACCAAAAGCAAGAGCACTACGCTCATTCAGTCGGCTGCGATGGCGGCATCGCTTACTCCTTCTCTCTATTATGGAGGGTACAACATTTCACAATACAATGGAAGCAATGGCACAATCACGCCAGGCGTAAGCGGCGGAGCACCACCTTACAGTTATATATGGAATAACGGATCAACAGTAGCAAACAGGATCGGGCTCAGTGCCGGTAGCTATAGTGTAACCGTTACCGATGCGAATTCATGCTCCGTTCAGCAATCTAAAACGCTCACGCAGCCTACGGCTTTGTCAATTTCAAGCATCACGAGTTCGACACACTCCGGCTACAATATTTCATGCAACGGTGGAAACAATGGTAACATAAATATTTCCGTTACTGGCGGTGTTCCACCCTATCACTATCAATGGAGCAATGGCAGCTTCCATCAAAACCTGACTGATCTTACTGCAGGCGATTACAGTGTTATTGTTACTGATACTAACAATGCTTCAAAATCAGGGAGCCTCACGCTCACGCAACCCACAGCTATAACCATAACCTCAACGCTATCCTCATATCCTGATGACTACAATGTTAGTTGCTACCACTGCTACAATGGCAGCATTACTAATACTGTTACAGGTGGAATAACACCATACACTTACTTATGGAGTGGCGGGCAAACAACATTAAATCGCTCGACATTAGGAGGGGGCGCTTACCAACTCTCGGTAACAGATGGCAACGGATGCATAAAACAAAACACCTCATCTCTTACTGAGCCTGAGAGTAATGATTGGGCAAGATCGGGAAATGCTGAAACGGATCCAAGCTCGAACTTCATCGGAACAACTGATACCTCTTCAATTTCATTTAGGACAAATAATACCGAGGCGATGCGAATTGACAAAAATGGGAAAATAGGAATTGGAACAGATAATCCTCAGGCTAAACTTGATCTTACCGGGGATATAAAGGTAAGCACCTTATCATTTGATGATGGCGGCACAGGAAATATTCATCTGTTAGGCACTGGACATGATGGCATTATAAGAGGCATAGACCTCCCATTTCAGGACATGGGGGACATAGGAGCGCCTGGTACCGAATGCGTGCAGTTAGCCGTACTTCCCTGGTATAAACCAACAGGTCTCATCACTGATTTTACTACAGATGAAGATATTGTAAAATGGCCAGTAGAGGGAAACTTGGGTATTGGAATGTGTCTCCCATTAGCCAAACTTGATGTACGAACGGATTATCCTTCTGGCAATACTGCAGCATTTTCAGTTCATAATAATGACGGTGAAGCTTTAGCAATACTTTTTGACAATGGCCAATTTGGAATCGGAGTGGATTATATCCCCACCGGTTATAAATTGGCTGTATATGGTAAAATCATTTGCGAGGAACTTAAAGTGAAGCTTTATTCTTCTGGTTGGCCTGATGATGTGTTTGAAAAAACTTACAAGCCAATGTCTTTATCCGATCTCGAGCATTTTATAAAGAAAAACAAACATCTTCCAGGTATTCCTTCTGCGCAAGAAGTTAGTGCTAATGATGGATTCAATGTGGGAGAATTGCAAACCATTATGTTGAAAAAAATAGAAGAACTTACTCTTTATGTTATCCAGCTTCAAAAAGAGATAGACGAGTTAAAAGCAAGATAAAATGAAATTTTTTAAAAAAATATAATAGATTATGCTAAAAATAAAACTAAAAAGTAAAAGGGTGTTCTACCTTTTATTAATTTTGCCTTCAATTGCTTTTGGACAAGTCCCAGGAATTGACAGTATACAGATACTACCACCTTCTCCGTCATTCACGGACGTGGTTTCAGTTCATATTTATGGAACTAATGCTGGGACAGGAGAAAGAATTACAAATACTACCACATGGGTTATAAATAATTATATTGAAATCAAGCTGTTTGAGAATGCTTGCTCTGGCGCTGCTGTTTTAACGCCCTATGATACAATTGTTGTTATCGGACTACTAGAGCCGGGAAATTATTCAATAGAATGCTACGCAATTTACGATACCTCCATTGCAGATACTATAAATTGCTGGGTTATTGATTCTGTTCCCATTGTTTATGACAGCATCACAAGTGCTCTTATTGTAACATCCATTGGAATTTTACCATCGGATCATGAGCTCAATATTTACCCTAATCCAGCTTATTCCGATGTTAATATTGATTTACCATCGAAAGGAATATTAAGAGTAGAGGTTCTTAATTCTCTGGGCATGCATCTCAAAGAGTTCGCAATTCAAAGTCATATCTCTAAGTCCTACAGGTTAGATTTAAATTATTACCTTCCTGGCTTGTACTTGACCAAAATATATGATGGGGAACACGTTTATATTGGACGATTTCTAAAACAATAAAATACAATTTTCATGAAAATAAAAATACTTACTTTTTTCCTGTTCATTTTTATTTTTAAGGAGAGCTTTGCGCAAGATACTTTAGAAATTGGAGACGGAAAGTATATAAATGAATCAAATACCTGGTATCGGATATCCAGTAATGGATTAAAATATCAATTGCATTCTACTGTTCTAACTATCAAGTTTAATCAATCGTATGATAGCAGCGCTATTGAATCATTTGCTTCTCAGAATGGATTAACATTTTTTAGTAAGAATATTCTTGGATATTATAAATTTCAGATTTCTTCTTCTTCTGATATCATTGAAAAATTATTATCATTATCCGGAAATGAAATGATAGAAACAATAGAACCTAATACCTTTGGATCATATTTCTCGATACCTGATGATGTTTGGTATGGCAGTCAATGGTATTTAGATCAAATTAGCGCCCCGGCTGCCTGGGATATTGAGACTGGCAGAAATAATGTTACTGTGGCTGTTCTTGATTTTGGAGTAAAATGGTTATGTGAAGATCTTGGACCAAGTACTATTTATGGAATTTATCAAAATATATATTTGAATCCTGGAGAAGATGCGTGGCTATATCCAGAGGATCCATCTTCAGGAAATGGAATAGACGATGATAATAATGGATTTATTGATGATTGGAAAGGTTGGAATTTTGACTATAATGACAATAATACTTTAGATAATAATGGACATGGCACCCATATAGCTGGAACTATTGCAGCAAAAACAAATAATTATAATGATATAGCAGGAATTGCGGGAGGATGGAATGACGAAGGTGTGAAAATAATGCCTGTTACTGTACTGAATAATTACTCAGCTATTCCTAATGTGGATGACGCAATTTTATATGCTGCACAAAATGGAGCAAAAATTATTCAAATTGCGTGGGAGACTGTGGAGACTCCAGCAATTAATGATGCAATTACGAAAGCTTATCATGATTATGGTGTATTGATAGTCTGCGCATCTGGAAATTACGCTCAACAGATAACTACTTATCCAGCAAACCATGCTGATGTTATAGCCGTTGATGCAACAGATCAATTCGATAATAAAGCTGCGCTCTCAGATTACGGTTCCTATATAAAGCTTGCAGCTCCGGGCCTCTCGATAGAGGGTTTGAATGGAAGTTGTGGTCAAACTTCACAAAATGGCACTTCATCCTCGTCGGCAATTGTTTCTGGGGTTGCTGCTCTTATTTTATCTCTTAATCTTTGTTTGACTCCTGATGAAATCAAAGAACTACTCTTCAAATCTGCCGATAAAACAGGAGGGTATAATTATGATTGGAATCCTTCTAAACCAGGACATTCCGTAGAGTTAGGGTATGGTAGAGTAAATGCTTATCAAGCTCTCCAATTGACATTGAATAATTATCTTCAGAATGAAACAATAAGTTCAGTAAAAGACTACGATGCAGTGACAAGTATTACCTCTGGCAGAGATGTGACAAACTTGGTTCCTATAGGCGATTTCATAATTGAACAAAATTCAATCGTAAATTTCAGAGCAGGAACAGAAATTAGCTTAGAAGATGGTTTCGAAGCTAGTGGTGAATTTTCTGCTTCAATTTTTTCCTGCCCCCTAAGATCATCTAATGGTTCAACCAATTCATTTGACAATTACCCATCAGGCGATAATAATAATAGTTCAAAATTAATAAATATTTACCCCAATCCCACTGATAATATGTTTTCTATAGCAATTAAGAGTTATGACCGTTGTTCTATTGAACTTATTAATTATTGTGGTAAAAAAATGATTTCAACATTTTTTGATGGACCATTGGGAAAAATTGATATTTCTAAATTATCTGCTGGGTTTTATGTGGTTCAGGTTTCAGATTCAAAGGGTCAAATAATAGGATATGCTAAATTGCTTGTGCAATAAAAATCTTCTGCGCAAGAACTCAATTCTAATGAATGATTTAATGTAGGAGAAATTACAACAGTTCTGTTAAAAAAGATAGAAAACTTACCCAGTACGTAATTACAATTACAAAAAGAAATTGATGAATTAAAACACAAAAATGAAAACTATTAGATTACTAGTTTTTATTTCACTTTTCTTATTATTTAATATTCCATTGTCATATTCTCAATGGACACAACTAAATAGCGGAACTACAAACAACCTTTTTTCCGTATTTTTTATTAATAAGGATACAGGTTATGTGGTCGGTTCTGCGGGCACTATATTAAAAACAACCGATGGCGGTGAAAATTGGGAGGAGAAGAATAGTGGAATATCAAATTGGCTTAGCCAAATTTTTTTTATGGATGAAAACAATGGAATAATAGTAGGCGAAAAAGGAACTATTTTGAAGACGATAGATGGTGGTGAGAATTGGGAGATGCAAAATTCAGGAACAATAATTAATCTGAATTCAGTTTATTTTACTTCTTTGAACTCAGGTGTCGCAGTTGGTAGCAAAGGTACTATATTAAGAACAACAGACGGGGGTGTAAATTGGATAAGATTACCTTCCATTTCACTATATAATGATACTACTTATGAGCTGTATTCAGTGCGATTTTCCAGTGAAAATATCGGATATGCCGCCGGTGGTCGATGGCTAGTTAATCCCAATGCAATGATAATTAAAACGATTGATGGCGGAGGAAGCTGGAACATCATATACCAAAATGATAGTTACGAACCGCTCACTATTTGCTCATTGTTTCCAATAAATGATAATAGAGTTTGGGCTCTGGGGTATGGGTATCCAAACACTTATGGACCGAGGCTTATTTATACTAATGATGCAGGTGCGAATATCACTCTCATTGGCTGGCCACCATTTTGGTACTATCCTAATTCATTTGCTGACGGTATCTACTTTCCAAATATAAATACGGGGTATATGGCTGGGTATGACTCTATCGTTGTTACCACTGATGGAGGAATTAGCTGGCAGCAACAGTATGCCGGAGTTAGTGGTCACCTGGACGCAATCTTTTTTGTTAATGATTTTGTCGGTTACTCAGTTGGAGATGGAGGAATTATTATTAAGACAAATAATGGTGGAGGTATTCTTAGCATTGATGAACCAGTAAAGGGCGATAACATAGTCATTATTCCCAATCCTTCTGATGGAAGATTCGTACTAAAAGCTGTTGATAATGAAACATTTCTTAAGGACCTACAAATAACAGTTTTCAATTGTTTAGGAGAAAGTTTTATTCCTAAAACCCTTACAATTCAATCAGAAAATCAAATCATAGTTAATATGCCTGTTTTAAGGTCAGGAATATATTTAATGAAATTAGAGAGTTATTTTGCACATGCTGCTTCTAACATTCCATGCTTCAAAAAATTAATTATTTCAAAGGAGAACTGAAAATGAGAAAAAAGCTAATTAATCTTCTAATAAAAACTGTGTTTTTAATTGCATTACTACTTCAATCATTTACTATATACTTATCCGCTCAGCAGAGTTTGATAGATGTATCTGATGTAACTATTTTTAATTATGATGGAGTTTATTGTAATGAAATTGATATTACGGAGAACTCGATTGCGGTAAGCCCTACTAATTCGAACATTGTTTTAAATGTAAATAATCGCATCGGACCATTTGGATGTGGCCCGTCAGGATTAGCTGCATTTACTTCGACTGATGGTGGAAATACATGGGCTGGTAATCTAATGATCGGATCAGGAGTTGATCCATCTGCGGCAATAGATTTAGATGATAATTTATATATCTTAAGTCTTTACTCTGAAGGAATAAGCGCCCCGGCAATCTGGCATTTTAATGGTAGCGCTTGGGATAAGTATCAAATTGCAACGCAAGCCATTGACAAAACGGATTTATGTATTGATAATTATAGTGCCAATCAAAATAATATGTACGCAGGTTGGACTAATTCTGATGGCCAAATTGAAATTTATAAATCGACGACAACTGACTATAATACTACATGGTCTCCCTCTTCTAATAACCCTATTAGTACATTAGAAGTACCTATTGGATGGAATTTGGGAGTAAATCTAAGAACAGGTCCAAATGGTGATGTTTATGCCGTTTGGTCAATTAATGATAATATACAACCTGTCGGAAACCCGGAAACAGGAATTGGTTTTGGAAAATCGGTAGATGAGGGAAATACCTGGACTGTAACACGCATTCAGGATCTATATCACAATAATAATTTAGAAATTAGAGGTCTTAATGGATTAGGAGCAACCGTCGCTTTTGGATATAAAGAGACTGAACATGCCGTAAATACTTTTCCTGTCATGGCCGTTAATCAGCAGAACGGTGATATTTATGTTGTTTGGGCTAATTTTAACGAGCCACCACCCCTGGGAAATAACACAGGCAGTAATGGCAGTGATATTTATTTTATAAAGTCCACTGATGGTGGTAGTACTTGGAGTACCTCAGATTTAGATCCTCCTGTAAGAGTGAATGATGACGATCCGACTCTCGTTCATGATCAATGGAAGCCATGGATTGATTGCGACCCTGTAACGGGGACGATTGCGGTAATTTTCTATGATTGCAGAAATGATCCCAATAATCATAATGCTGATGTTTACGTAGCATTATCAAATGATGAAGGAGAAACATGGCAAAACTTTTTGATCAGCGATAATCAATATACTCCTAATGCCTACGCTCACGAATATATTGGGATAGTGGCAAATTATAATAAAATTTATCCTGTCTGGTCATCGGGAATTACAACTTATGATCAGTATAGTTATCCTTATTCTCTCCTTCAAAATACTCCAATCACTCAGCCAGTTATTCTTGAATGCACGCCTGATTTAGTTTATTGTAACACAGATGAGACTACAGTGATAACTCACAAAGCCTCAAATTCGATTGCCGCAGCCGGAAATGGTTGCACCTATACAGTAGAGAATAATGCTAATGTCATAATGCATGCGGGATTAGAAATTAACCTATTTGCAGGTGTAGATATTACAGGAGATTTTGATGCGTATATTGATCCTGACTGTTCTATTTTTTCTCCTCGGCTTTCAAGTACGGAAGAAAATAACAACCCATCTTCAATATTTCTTTATCCAAATCCAACAGATAATTTCTGTACAATAAAAATGAGTAACAATGATAGGTATCATTTGGAGATGACTGATATGTACGGAAAAATTATCCTTGCAATTTTATTCGAAGGAACTATTTATTTATTAAATGTTTCTAAATTAAGTTCGAGCTTTTATTTTATTCACGTGACTAATAATAATGGCCAATCCGTTGGATATGCTAAGCTAGTGGTTCAACGATATTAATATATGTTAAATATGCGGCTATCTATTGCGAAGCTTGGCGACATTGCGAAGCATAAGAAAAAAAATGCCTCAATCTGGCGCACGACTGAAGTCAAGCAAATGAGAAAGCCGACGAGCGCCGCGTCTTTTAATGTTTTCCGATTGATCGGAATCCTTGTTCGATATTCAAAGTCTTACTTCGCTTTCGATTGTTCGAGTATTCAAAATGAACATAGAACTACCGAATGCAGAATCCTGCATATTCGATTGCAAATTTTACGTGTTGCTTTTTGAGTATATTTGTTCAGCAAAAGCGAAACTACTGTAATGAATCTTACAATCACATCCTTTGCGTTAAAATAAAAGACTCACTATGACAACATCTAAACCGGGGAATCTATTGACATTGAGAAGTCTTTTTTTTGCAATTATCTTTTTCACGTTTTTCTTCCTTACAAAAGTTGCATCCTGCCAAACATACAATACTGTAGACTGGGGAACTTACTTTAACGATAACGCCCATTTTCCGGATTTTAATTATCAGCTTGATGATGATGTCAATGATATGGCTGTGACAAAAACAAGTCCTGAGTCCATTTATGTTATAGGCAAAACTTCTGCAGCCACATTGAGTTCTCTGCCGGTTTGTTCCGGTAATCAAACAATAGATCTCCATGATGTCAACGGGTTTCTCACTAAGTACAACTCCTGCGGCGAATTAGTATGGTCAACTTATATCGGCTCTAATGCATTTTGTGTAGCATTGGACATTGAAAACGGGAAGACGATTATTTATGTAGGCGGAAAGGCGAATTCAGGAAATTCTTTTAGCTGCGATGGCAGCGCTGCCCCGGTATTTCAGGATCAATCCGCCGATGCCACGAACGGGTTCATTGCAAAATATGAAGATAATGATACTTCTGTTTCGCTCCTTCGCTGGACCTATTTGAGTGGAACCGCTACAGACAGCGTACTTGGTACTGATGCCGTTTATTCCATTGCTGTTTATCAGCATCATCTTTTCTTTTGCGGAGAAACATTTTCCGGAAATATATATTTTGGAGCACAATATAAAGGAGATACAACCTATGCCGGCAAGGGTGATGCATATATAGCCGAATTTGACAGCCTGCTAAGCAACTTAATTTTCTTTACCTATATCGGAGGTTCCGATTGGGACAGGTGCCATGATATTAAAGTTTACCAATCAGGAAGCAGTCCTATAAATATTTTTGCAGGCGGCTCAACATTAAGTGGTGACGGAATTGCAAAAGCCCCCGGTTTCGATCTTACCTATAACGGTGACAACGATACCTACGTAACCAAATGGAAAGGCAGCAGTGTTAATGGCCCATTTACAAAGGCCTGGAGCACTTATGTCGGCGGTTCAGGAATGGAGCACGGCCGAAGATTGGCAGTGGATGATAAAGGAAATGTCTTCTTTACCGGGTGGACAGAAAGCACTGATTTCCCGGTCACGTCACTTGCTTATGATACTGCAGGTTCAGGAAACAACAGCTTCCTGGATGCCTTTGTCATTAAAATAAGCAACAAAGGAGTGAAACAGTGGTGTACATATTTCGGAGGGAATTCAAAGGAAGAAGTGGGAAGGAGTCTATTGGTATTTAAGAAGAATGGGACGCAATATGTAGTTTTCGCAGGATTGACTAAATCAGTAAGCAGTAATTTTCCTTTAGTTAACCCGCTTCAAAACCTTTTGAATGGAAATGATAGTCAGCAATATTATGATGAATTCATAGCAATATTAACGGATGTAACTTCTACTCAGCAACAACTTGTTTTCTCTACTTATTTAGGCGGGTCTAACGAAGAGCATATTGGGGTGGGACAATATCATCCTATCATTGCCTTTGGACCTCACAAGGAGATCTATATCACTTCGCCTTCAAAAAGTGCCGACATTCAGCAAGTAGTAGGCAACGAATTCCAGGATATTGTTCACGGCTATAATGGTGGCGGACCCGATGTTTTCACTGCCAAACTGATTAATATTGATAATCTCAACCAATCCAACTGTCCGATACTAAAATTTTCGAACCCAACCAATGATGAATTTAATCAGCTTCACATTTTCCCCAATCCTTTTCAGCAAATATTTACTGCTGAAATAAATTCTGAATCTGATGGAAAAAGTTTAATCGAGGTAACTGACGCTTATGGAAAGTTAATATTGAAGGAAGAAATTCTGATCAGAAGTGGCGTTAATCAAATTCCTGTGGATTTGAAAAATTCATCTTGCGGTATTTATTTTATAAGAATTACCGACAAGGATAAGGTAATTTTTACCGGCGCACTAAAACAATAATATTCTGAATGGAATTCTTTAAATATCAAGAATCAAAATTCAAAGTTCAAGAAAGATTCAAAGTTCAAGGTTCCGAGTTTGTGTTTTGTGCTTAGCTCGCAGAGTTCCTTAGACATCCTTCGGGAAATTTTTACTCTTGTCCGCTGGACTTTGTGAGGAGTTTGAGATTTGAAATTTGAAAAACATATCATGATTTTAAGAGTCAAACACTATATAAAGCCATGAAAAACAGAATACGTTTTATTATTTGCTGCGTACTATTATTTTTAGCAACTTCAGCCATGGCGCAGTTCCAATATATCTCGCCCTTGCCCGGCAGTAAAATCCATCACAAGGAAACCAACATCATTCTAAAAAACGGGAGCTTTATAAAACCCGCGTCATTAAGAAGCGACCTGGTTTCTATAACCGGAACAAAAAGCGGCGGCCACCATGCACGCATCGTTTTATCCGATGATAAAAAGACGATTGTGATCTATCCGGAACCAATTTTTCAGGACGGAGAAACTGTTGTTGTCACTGTTCGGGATGGCTTTGAGAAAACCGATGGCACGGTGATTCGCGGTACTGCTTTCCAATTTGAAACACATCCTGAGTGGATTTTCCGTCATGATGGTGGCACTAAAAAAACCATGGCGAATTTATCCGGATTTTACGGAGACAATACAAGTGAAACCAACAGTGATGTCCGGGGCGGTGGCTGTGCGTTAATTCCGTACCAGGTTATATCCAATAACAGCGCTTACAAAGCGGATGTCTTTTACTATAATTTTCGAAACACGAATCCAAAATGCTGGGCGCGAACCATCATTTCAAATGAAGGAGATTCTCTCTATGCCGGGTTCGATGACGAGAAAGGCGTGGATTTCAGGATCAACCATAATGGCTATCTTACCTATAACAATGCATCTACCCTCGAATGGTACATGGAAGATTCAAGCTATAGCCTGGTAAAGATCTTTCAAATGGGCAATGGATATAAAGCCGATGAGCATGACTTTCAGATTTTCTCCGATGGATATTGCTTTATGCTCGGGTTGGACACTGTGCCGGACCAGGACCTTACCATTATCGGAGGCCATGACTCTGTAAATGTGATTGGATGCATAATACAGGAATTGGACCCGAGCGGGAATGTGATTTTTGAATGGAATAGTTTTGATCATTTTCTATATACCGATGCCATATTCTGGATACAGGCATCGGCGCAATATGTAGCGTCCCATGATTACTGGGATTGGGTTCATACGAATTCGATAGAGCTGGATGCAGACACCACGATCATAGTTTCCTCACGCCATTTAAGTGAAGTCACAAAAATCAGTTTGAATACCGGAAATATTCTCTGGCGCTGGGGCGGATATAACAATGAGTTTACCTTCTTCAACGATGACTCCGATTTATATACATTTTCCAATCACACTGACACTTTCTATTTCAGCGGTCAGCACGACGTTCGCCGCCTTCCGAACGGACACATCACCATGTTTAATAATGACAATAATCTTGGCTTGTTCCTGAGTCTTACTCCCGTAAGGTCTGATGCAAAAGAATACGTGCTTGATGAAGTAAACAAAACAGCCACTCTTGTTTGGCACTATTACCATCCATTAATAAATGGCTCGCTTCTGCTCCAATCTTCCGGTATGGGAAGTGTGCAGCGACTCGCGAATGGAAATACATTTATTAATTGGGGATACCTACAGGTCGCTGACAACTCCATGTATCCTGCCATGACTGAAGTTGATTCCGTCGGAAATATTGTCTGGGAATTTCGATGGACGCCAAGCCCTATCAACATAGCCACCTATCGCGGTCATAAATACATTTGGGAACGCTGCAACCTTCTCATTGATTCAACGCTGGTGTCTGACAGCATCACAACTCATTCAGCGGATTTAAGCTGGGGAGACAATTCAAAATTCTCCGGCTTTATTCTTCAATACAAACTGTGCAGTGATACTATATGGATTTCTGTGCCGGTAGATACGAACTATTTTAAGCTCGAGGGTTTGCAAATGGATAGTTGCTATGAGTGGAGGTTGCAAAGTATTTGTTCTGTTTACAATGATACCTCGCCTTACACTTCCATTCATCACTTCACTACTCAAAATGCGACAAGCACAGTATCGCCGGGCAGTTCCGTTTCATTCTTTCGGGTATATCCGAATCCAACCCCGGGTGAAGCGGAAATAAAGTTCACCCTGTCAGGCAACCAAAATATCGAATTGATTCTATACAATATTTTAGGTGTAGCCGTGAAGCATGAAGTGATTGCTGCCCATTCCGGAATGAATAAGGTGAGAATAGATTTGGAAACAATGTCTCCAGGCATTTATACTATCGAATTGAAAACTGCAACTTATTCATTGCGCCGGCAATTAGTGCGGCGTTGATTACTTCGAGAGGCTAATGACACGCCCTCCCACGCCCCCGACCCCAATGTCATTAAGTTAAGGCTTTTTCAAATCCTGAAAGGATTCAACGTTTATAGAAAAAGACAAGCTATAGATGAAATGATGCCGAAGGCATCACACATTTATTGTCACTGGTTCCGAAAGGTTCGATGCCTCCGGCATCGTGCGCATTTTGTTCTTGCTTACTATAAACGTGGAATGCCTTCGGCATTAAAATATTCAGCATGAAATTTCTTAACTTAATGACATTGCCCCCGACCCCTAAAGGGGAGTCCCTCCGCATCCACGAGTGCGAGAGCGGTTCTCCTTCAGGAGTTAGAGGTGCAGCGAGGATGAATGTCACAGCCAAAGAACTCGATTTAAAATAGTTTGCGATGGTAATGATACCTCACTTTCACTCTAATCAGTCATTCAGTCCTGATGCATCGGGATTACAATTTAGGCAAAGATCTAGAGGATAATGACACGCCCTCCCACGCCCCGACCCCTAAAGGGGAGTCCCTCCGCATCCACGAGTGCGAGAGCGGTTCTCCTTCAGGAGTTAGAGGTGCAGCGAGGATGAATGTCATAGCCAAAGAACTCGATTTAAAATAGTTTGCGCTGCTAATGATACCTCACTTTCACTCCTAATCAGTCATCAGTCCCGATGCATCGGGATTACAATTTAGGCAAAGATATAGAGGATAATGACACGCCCTCCCACGCCCCCAACCCCTAAAGGGGAGTCCCTCCGCATCCTCGAGTGCTAGAGCGGTTCTCCTTCAGGAGTTAGAGATGCAGCGAGGATGAATGTCATTGCCAAAGAACTCGATTTAAAATAGTTTGCGCTGCTAATGATACCTCACTTTCACTTCTAATCAGTCATTCAGTCCCGATGCATCGGGATTACAATTCAGGCAAAGATCTAGAGGCTAATGACGCGCCCTCCAACGCCCCCGACCCCTAAAGGGGAGTCCCTCCGCATCCTCGAGTGCGAGAGCGGTTCTCCTTCAGGAGTTAGAGGTGCAGCGAGGATGAATGTCATTGCCAAAGAACTCGATTTAAAATAGTTTGCGCTGCTAATGATACCTCACTTTCACTCCTAATCAGTCATTCAGTCCCGATGCATCGGGATTACAATTTAGGCAAAGATCTAGAGGATAATGCCATGCCCTCCCACGCCCCCGACCCCTAAAGGGGAGTCCCTCCGCATCCACGAGCGCGAGAGCGGTTCTCCTTCAGGAGTTAGAGGTGCAGC
>DASRAJ010000086.1:0-38173 GCA_035638255.1 Chitinophagales bacterium | reverse complement strand
CACTTTCGAATGTTGTAAAGTCAAGCTTCAGTCTGTCTGCATTTGAAATGGCGAAGCTTAAAGATCCCATTGTGACGGCAGGGAATGAAAAAATTCGGTTTGAGGGTTTCTCACATTGTGCGGGAGTATATGCAAGAGTTGATATTCTTCCAGGCGGATACGACGGCGAATTTCCCGAGAGTGGTACTACGAATGTAGATTTCAACCAACCGATGATCTCTGCTTTGTCGGGGATTAGTAAGGGTGAGGAAGTCTTACTTTCTGTAGGTAAAAAGCATGTAACGCTCGAGCAGAAAAAAGGGAAAGTGATTGAAAGAAAAGTGCCGTTGCCGGTAAAATGGATCAAAGGCCTCACAACCGTTCAATTGTACCTTGCTGAAGCTGAAAAAATATTTTCTTTTGACCGGATACAGGCTCTGCAGCTTTTTCAAAGTATTCCAACAGGTAAACAAAAGATAGATTATTACCTCATCATGCGGGGAAACAAGCCTGTGTTTTCCCCGGTGAAATCAACGAATGCCATTTGCATCGGTGGCATTCACCGGTTGAAATTATTAGAACCGTTGATTTCTTATGTTGATAAATTATGTGTGTTCCCGCATCCTCAAATGCAATCCACTACCTGGCAATTGTATTTTGGAAAAGTGCGATTCAGTTTCTCTTTATCAAGAGATGCCTGGCGGGGTTTTTCCGGAGAGGGAGCAGCATTGGAATCACTGATAGAAGATATTCCCGATTCCTGGATAGACTCGATGGATAGATTCAGCTACGCTAACCAGGCATTTAATCCCACCATGCTTGCTATGGAAGAAGGAATTGATCTGCAAAGGATGGGCAATATAACAGGACGTCTTTCAGCCATGGGCTTATTGGGATATGATCTTGATGAGAATCATTTTTTCTATCGCCGTCTGCCATTCAAGCTAAACCGCATCCTGAGTTTGAATCCAAGAATGAAAGATGCTGAAAAGCTTTTAGAAGAAAATAAAGTGGAGATCGTATCTAAAACGGATACGCGAGTTGAAGCGAAGGTGGCGGGCACCGGAGTTATTCATACAGTTATTCTCGATGGAGAACAAGCGAGATGTACCTGCACGTGGTTCAGTCGTCACCAGGGAGAAAGAGGACTATGCAAGCATGTATTGGCTGTGAAAAAGAAATTAACTACCTGATCTGGAACGTGACAAAACAATTTATTTCAATTCTTGAGAAAGAAAAGGAGCAACAGCTAATTCCTTTTTTGAAAACTCTGTCGGATGAACAGAAAAAAGAATTATCTCCTGAGATAAAAAAACTTTCGAAGGAATATTTAGAATTAATACAGGTAAAGAATGGAAATCTCATTTCTTTTCGCCAGAAGGCAACAGAGCCTCAGAGAACAATTTTGCTGATTGCTTCTTTTGTTTGTTTGAGTCGCGCGGAATTCGAGAAAACAGATTTTCCTCAACGGATACTGAATGAAAAAATTTTGCTTCCGCTGCTGGAGTGGTTTTCTCCTCCCTGGCTTAGTAATTACATAGATAAACAAGCACGGGGACGGTTTACATTTTTCTTAAGCTATAATTGGATCATGGAGCTTCAGCGAAGAGACCTGCTTCATCCTACTGAAGAATTAATTGTACGGTACCTCCCGCAAATAATTCATGTCAATAAAAACCGGAAGTGGTTGTTTACACCCGAGCGCCTCTTGCAACACGCGGCAACACTCGAAGAGCATGTATGGTACTTGTTTCAATTTGAGTCCAGCGTAAATTGGACGGAGAGGTATCTTCACTTCGGAAATGATAATCCAAAGGAAGAGACGGGTTGGATTGCGGCGCTAAAGAAATTTTCTTCTGAAGGAAAAATTGACCGGCAGCGTTTATTGAAAGAAGCATTGCTGGCAAGTAATCGCAATTTCAATAAATCATTATCCGGTTGGTTTGTCGAATTGTTCAATGAACTCAAACCAACAGCAAGTGAGCTTTTGAATTTGCAACCGGAACTTCTCAGTGTCCTCACGGCGCCGCACAGCAAGCCCATTAACACGAGCTTACAGTACCTGAAAAAATTAGCGGGAGAAAAAGAATTTGACACCAAGACATTCCTCGATCAGTCGCCGGTATTGCTTTCAAATGAAACCAAAAATATTGTTGCTTCTACGCTGATGTTATTAGAACAACTTGCAAAAAGGCATGAAGAGCTGCGGCCATCAATATGCCGCATAGTGACACAGGTTTTTATACGAAAGGATGACGAACTGCAAACAAGGGCAGCGAAGATTATTGATGCATATCGCACGAAACCGGACGACTCATTCGCTAATGAGTTGAAACCATTTTTTTCTCACATGATGACATCGGCGCGAGATATTTTAAAAGAGTTTGAGCAAGCCGGTGCAGCCGTTAAAGAAGGAGAAAAAAAACTAACCCCTCCGGCTAATGAAGTTCCAGTACCGGAAATTCCATCAATAGAGAATGTTGAAGACCTGCTCTTCTTAGCGAGTCAGTCCTTTGACAATAATCAATCATGGCATATAGACGTTTTGCCGGCCGCTTTAATAAAATTGCAACGTGAGCTGAATAAGGAAAGCATTATCAAATTGGAACCGGCTCTTCAGCGCGCGCTGAAGCTGGCAGGAAATGATTTTCGCTCTAATACCGGACTCTTAGATCACATGCTGGCAATATTTTTTATTGACGTCTGTCTTTGCCTCATGAGAAGTCATCCGGACTACGAGGGAATTTTTCACAATGTGTTTTCACAGTTTGATCAGAAGAAAGACAATGCCATTGCCCGCTGGATGAATATCAGGGATGGTGAAACGTACTTATCAAAATGGAACAACGACAGACATGATCCGTTTTACATCCCTCACAAAGAGTTATTGCTTGAAGCGTATGAGAAAATAAAAAGTGTAACCGATCTTCCTCTTTTATCAACCCCAACACATGAGCCCGGATGGATTGCACCTGAGGTATTGGTAGAAAGAATTGCAGCTTATGAAAAAGCAGGAAAGGAACCGGGCAATATGGATCTTCAGGTGGCAATTTCACGATGCTTATTGAAGGAGACAGATCACGCCGCAGTTTTGGTTCAGGAACAATTGACAGGTGAATTCAGAAACCTGCTTTTGTTTTTGTTTGGTGAACGCGAAGCGCCATCCGGTTCGCTCCTGCATGCTTCCGCGTGGATGTCTGCTTCATTAGCTCGCAGGGAAAAGAAAACTTACCAGCAATTTGAAAAGTTTTCATACACCCGGAAACCCTTTGAAAATTATACGGGGCAATTTCAATGGGAGTCGGTTGATGAGGAATTTATAACTCAGCGATATGATTACAACAAAAGAAAAAATATCGAGGTAAAGGACCGGAGAAAAATCCTGCGTCTGCACATTTCCAAATCGACCCGTAAAGAATCAGGAGGTCTGCAAAAGTTTTTTACAAAATTCTTTTCCCCTGCTAAAGAAAAGGAAGATGAGCCGTTGCTGTATGATTACATGAATATTAAAGCTACGTATTTATATACTGAGCACAACGATGTGAAGCGTATACTGCTGCTGGCACCCAATAATCCGGAACCATTCCTTGCACAGGTCTTAAACCGATGCTTGCAATACCCGGTTTTTTGGACTGAAGGTGATAAGAGAATGGTTGTCGCAGCTATTGAGACGCTGTATGAGCTATGGAGCGACATGGGCAATCTTGCACACGTATTCCTCGGCACTTGCATGCTGTCATCAGATAAAACAGTACTGAATATTGCAGGCGAAATATGGTTGAAGGCCGTAACAATGGGCAAGATAAATAATAAGCAACTCGGGAAAGCGATCGGCATACATGAACGAATTGAATTTGCTCCTCTCAAGCGGTTTACGGATTTAGTAATTCAAAATCTTTTTCGGGTTTCTTCAGCACACGATAAAAATTTACAGGAGCTCTTTGAGAGTATACTGGCAGAACTTCCGGATGTTCCGATTAAAAACCTGAAAAAGCTGCTCGAGATTTATCTTGAACTGCTCGCATCAAATAATTCCGGGATAACTGAACCCAAAATTATTTTGCGATTGAATGTTTGGAAAACTACAACAGGGTTGCAAAAAATAATAATCGCATTATTGGATAGATAGTAGTTTGAGAAATTAACAGTCTTAAGGACAATCATTTGGTAGATTTCTTTTACTCTCCTGCAATTACCTTTGATCGCGTAACACAATTTGCACCGGCAATAAAATCTTAAAACATGTTCAAGTCAGGAATAGCAGTATTCATCTCAATGACAGTGGTATTACTGACCGGCGGTATTCATGCAATTGCTCAATCCAAGACACAACCATCATCGCTTGCAGAGCAGCGTTATCAGCCCGAGCCTTATGTTCCTGCTTCAGTAGAATTGTATGACACCATCGTGCATTTAGACAGTTTGTATTTCGATACTTATAACACCTGCAATCTTGAAAAGATGAGTACAATGATGTCAGACGATATTGAATTCTATCATGATAGGGGAGGGGTATCCACCTCCAAGAAGGAAATTCTGGAAGGCATTAAAAAGAATATCTGCGGAAAGGTAACCCGCACGCTTGTCAAAAACAGTATTGAGGTGTACCCGATTCATGATTACGGAGCAGTTGAAATCGGGTATCATTCTTTTCACAACAACGAGGAGCCGGATGCTCCTTCGAAGGACAGCATGTTCATTGTGATCTGGCAGCGTAAAGACGGGAATTGGAAAATGACACGAGTGATCAGTCTTCACTGATTCACGCATGCAGAATAGAAAATTTCCTTCTTCAAATTTGTTTAGCCCCTTTGAGCATGCGTGATATTCTTCCAGTCAGAGAAAGATAAATGTTCAGCCACGCTTTAATCCTGAGTAAAGTTTGCACCGGTAAATGCAAACGTAGAATCGGTAATTGTGTTTCGCCAAATCGTGAATCGTATTTAGCAGGAGAGGAGATGCCTTGAATTCAAAACTACAACCAGCATTCACCTCAGGATTTGGCGGCGTTAATGAGGTAAATTACCGCGCAGGTTAAGATTGGTTGCACGCCCCTATTCATCAAGAGACTTTTGGGTCATCAAATCAATATTATGATGAACCTAAAGCTACTAACGTTAAAAGCATCTCCTTCCTTCTCAGGAATCGCAATCATGCTGTTGACAGCACCATTCTTTGTATTTGCACAGGGAAGCGGTAATGCACTTCAATTCAACGGCACTAATAGTTACGTTTCACTAAATACTTTCCCCAATCAAACCACAGATTTTACGGTCACTGCCTGGATCATGACTACTGATTTCAATAAATCAGGGCAACGAATTTTCGCTGATGATGAAATAACCTACAGCGGTGGCTATGCATTGTCACTTGGTGATCCGGGACCGGGGCGATTGAGATTTTATGCCCGCAATACTTCCCCTGTATCGCTTGATGTTCCCTACGCTACTTACCAGATTCAAAATAATGTGTGGTATCATGTAGCTGCAGTTGCTTCCATTAGCACACACACCAAGTACATCTACATCAATGGTGTACTGGTAGCGAGCGGTACTATCAGCGGAACATGGGGAACAGATGTGGGTACCGCTTCCATTGGCGGCGAAACGGACGGTGGTGAAACCGCTTATAGATTCAAAGGACAAATTGATGAAGTAATATTCTGGAACAAAGCATTATCACAAACTGAGATCAGGGATGCCATGTGTAAAAAGCAAAACCCTGCAGACATCAATATCCTGGGTTATTGGAATTTTGATAATGCCTCAACGGGCACTAACAATGTTGCCGATCTTTCCGGCCATAATTATTCAGGCACTATGACCAACATGCAGGCAACAGACGTGATCACTTCGGGTGCGCCTCTGGGTGATTCGAGCAGCTATCTATATACCACCAATTGGTCAGGGGAATCAATAAATCTTCCTTCGGCTTCAAATGGAAGTTTGCAAGTGAATAATGTGAGCGGCAATCCGGATGGTATTCATATTTACAGGGTAGATGCTGTGCCGAATTCTACAGCAGGTTTGGCAGGATTGGGGAACAACAATGTTTATTTCGGAACCTTCATAACGGGAGGCAGCTCACCTTCTTATACCGCTTTATTTGATTACGCGAATTATCCGGATGCCCAGGTGAACGAAGGAAGTTTAGTCTTGAATACGAGGAATGATAATTCCGTGAGCATCTGGTCAAACTTATTTGCTGCAATTGACCTATCGGCAAACACACTCACAGTAACACCGGTGCTAACGCGGAATGAATTCATACTGACAAACTCTGTGTTGACATTGCCAATTGAATTGGTGAGTCTTGATGCCATTCCAATAGATGAGAGAATACAACTAAACTGGACTACCGCGTCAGAAAATAACTGTGATTATTTTACCATTGAGAAATCATCCGATGGAGAAACATGGATAGAATTAATGCGGGTAAGCTGCGAAGGCTTTAGCACTTCGACAATTAATTATAGTGAATGGGATGATCATCCTTATCAGGGGACGTCGTACTATCGGTTAAGGCAAACCGATTTCGACGGACAGTTTACTTATTCTGAAGTGAAGGCTGTGGAACTGAATTGGGATGATTACAACATCGCTCTGTTTCCCAATCCTGCGACGGTGCAGGTGACCATTCCATTCGCCACTTCTGCGGAGCATCATGTCAGGGTATTCGGCACTAACGGACAAGCACAAAATATTGCCCTATCTGTAGATGGAAATAACGTGATCCTCAATACTTCTTCTCTGAAAGCAGGAGTATATGTTGTTCGGTTTGAAAACGGAAGCACGATGGAAACCAGGAAAATTATTGTAGAGTGAATCAACTCTGTACCAATCCGGAGTACTATTTGAGACTCATCCCAATATCAATTCTTAAGGACTCGTCACCGGGATTTAAACAGCGTCAAAGCCTCATTTGCTGATTCCTCAAAAACGATTTTCCGCGATTAATTAGGTAATTAAACTTCTTCTCTTCATCTTTGATTTGCAATAATAAAACCCGCAAACTTACCTCTGTGAATTCCTTTATTTACCCTGCTTCGCCAAAATTGCTTCTAACAAAAACATTCTGCCGTTATTTATCAGTCAGGGAAGGGCGAATTGTAAAATACTTTTTTGGCAGGGCGACCAATAAAAACAGAAAAGGGATTGCGAGCCATAAAGTAATGAAAAGCTTATTCTTGACGGTTACAATCGCATTGGGATTAACAGGTTGCGGAACACAATATAGAGCTTATTCACCTTCATTTGGCGATGCTAACGACAAGGCATCAACTACTAATGAAAATACTGATGACAGTGCAGGTAAAAGAATCGTTATTTATAATGCAACACTAACAATAGTGATCAAAAACCCTGATAGTGCAAATTCTGCTTTAGCTAAAATAGCAGAAGAGTTTAGCGGTTATGTTTCAACTTTAGGAAATAAAAGTTCAACTATAAGAGTAAAAGCTGACAAACTAAATGAGGCAATTACTGAGATATCAAAACTGGGAAAAATTAAAGAGAAAGTACTCTCCGGAAACGATGTGACAGATGAGTATAAGGACTATGAAATTCGGTTAGACAATGCGAATAAAGCAAGGGCCCGCTATCTGGAACTATTATCAAAAGCAGAAAATGTTGAGGCCGCATTAAAAGTTGAAAAAGAACTTGAAAGATTAAACGGAGAAATTGATTTGTTAGAGGGAAAGCTGAAGAGACTGAAGCACTTAAGAGAGTATTCAACCATCACAATTTATCTCAATGAAAAAACCAGATTGGGCGTGTTAGGTTATGTGGTAGTAGGGTTATACGAAGGAGTAAAGTGGTTATTTATCAGGAACTAAACCAATTAAAACCAGCAATATGAAAAAGACAATTTTAGTTTTATTGGCATCAGCATTTTGCCTGGCAGCGTCAGCTCAATTTGTAGCCAGGATGGAAGTCACAGAACCTATCCCCGGAATTTGTAACGACAAAGAGGTGTATGCCCTTATCCCTTCTTTTAAAGGACAAGAGGAAGCGGTTTGTCCCGTTTCAGAGGAGGATATTTTAAAACGATTGAATTCGGAAATACAATTTTTAAAAGACCATCCGAAATATGACGGCAAGGGAATGATAGGTCTGGTTATAAATTGCAAAGGTGAAGTTGTGAAATGCAAAATGGACAACAAGACGAAAAATGAAGAATTGGATAAGCAAATTGAAGCTGTATTTAACTCTTTAGGTGAATGGAAAGCAGGGAAGTTAAATGGCAAAGAGGTGGACACTTCACGGCTTTATAGCTTCAAAATAAAAAACGGGAAAATTACATTTGACTAAAAGAAACTTTCTCGAATATAGCCTAGCCACGTGTCGGCATGTAGTGTAGTTGCGTATTAACGTAACATGAAAAAAACATTCAAAATAGTTGGCAGTTTATTTCTGGTAGTCTTTATCACATGGATTATTTATCTCAACGGCAAACTTTATCACCAACCAAAATTTGTTGCTCACGGGA
This sequence comes from Chitinophagales bacterium, assembly GCA_035638255.1. Taxonomy (GTDB): domain Bacteria; phylum Bacteroidota; class Bacteroidia; order Chitinophagales; family UBA10324; genus DASRAJ01. The sequence goes on along the minus strand of DASRAJ010000086.1, from coordinate 29,707 downwards.
AAACTGAAATCAATGAAGATGTTTTAGGTCAGCTCAGATTTCTAAGAACAGAAATCAGGGACGGGGGCGCAGATGATATGCAGCAATACTATCCTGAGGGTTTTGTATTTATGAATGTATTATACGGTTTGAGCTGGTGTGAAATTGCAGGCGCCGCCGGTCATCAATCAGCGTTATACAAGGAAGCCCATGATGAAATTCAATTTTCTTATGCTCAAATAAATTCTGAAAAAGGGAAAACGGTTTTTGATAAAGATCTTCCAATTCCTTACGGAGCATTTTATACAGGCTGGAATAATTATCTCCTCGGGAAAAAATTATCCATTGAAGACAGGCAGATCAGAGACCCGGTGGAAATAAATCTATACAATTCCCAATGTGCTCAGATTGTTTCTGCGCTGCAAAAATCAGAAACACCTTTTCCCGAATCCTATGCACATGCATGCTGGCCGGCTGATGCTGTTGTTGCCGTGGCGTCACTAACTCTTCGCCCGAAAACTGATTCTCCCATATACACCGGGGAAATTCACAAATGGGTTGATCGTGTGAAATCAAATCTCGACCCTAACGGATTGATTCCCCATTCGGCACAATATTTTTCCGGCAAGCCACAAGAACATGCGAGAGGAAGCTCACAAAGTCTGATTTTAAATTTTTTAATCGAAATTGATTCTGCTTTCGCGCGTGAGCAATTTAAAATTTATAAGGACAAATTTCTAACCTTGAGATTCGGTTTACCCGGGTTGTGCGAATTTCCCATGGGCGAAGATGGATTTGGTGACATTGACTCGGGACCTGTGATTTTCGGAATAGGAGGGGCCGCAACCATTGTCGGATTGCGTACGATGACAATTTTCGGCGAGCAGAAAACAGCAATTGCATTACACAACGGTATCGAAGCCTTTGGATTTGCCTCTTCGTTTGAGGGGAAAAAGAAATTCTTATTTGGTAAACTTTCCATGGCGGACGCATTCATTGCGTGGGCGAATTCGAAAGAGATTACAAAAGACAAAATGCTTTCTACCGATGAACATTGGAGGTGGAAATTTCAACTCTATTCACTTTTGATGTCAACTCTCTTACTACTTTTCCTTATAAAAGCATGGAGAGTCAAGGCGAAACTGTCCTCCCGATAGACAGTTCTTATATTTAAAGTCTTCTAAAATTAAGGTGAGTTCGGGATTATTTTTTTAACCTTAGTAGAATCCAATACCTCGGCACTCTTAACCTTATTACCTTATTTTGTTTTGAATTTTAATGATTAGGTAATAAGGTTTGGAGTTATGAATGATTTCTTTCTACTAAGGTAATAAGGTTTACCATCCTGCTTTTTCCCGATAGCTTCGGAATGTTTATGATTTATAGTCCCGAACTCAGGTTAAAATTAAGGTTAAAGATTCAAGATCACTCTTTTACAAACATCTTCATCATCCTTTCCTCATTCGTGAAGGCCGTGAGAAGATAGGCGCCCGCCGGGAGAGTGCTAACATCCATTTCAACCTCATTGTTTGAATCTCCGGGAAAATTCTTCTGAAGCAAAATCCGGCCGACAAGATTCTGAATCATGACAACGCGGATGGTGGTTGCCGGATCAATTTTTACGCTCATTCTGCCGGAAGTTGGATTAGGAAAAATATTCAGTGCGGCTTCTTCTTTATCTTCTGCCTCTGCTAACTTCATTGTTGTATTAAACGAAACGGTCTCGCTCCATGAAGAGAAAACAACCGGGTTGATGCTGCATTTAGTTCTAACTTTCCAAACGTAGGATGAGTTCGGCAAAAGGCCTTTGATGGTTTTGTAACCAATGTTGCTGCTCACATTCTTGGTAATCCAGGTATTGCCGCTTTGTTTGTATTGAATCCGGTAGCCCACCGCGCAGTCGTTCGTATTCCAGTTCAACGTGGCTTTGGTGGAAGTAATGTTGGTTGTAGTTAGATTTGTTGGCAGAGAACAACCGGCGATAGTAAATGCTTGTGTGGCAATACTGCATGTGTCCATCATGAACGGATTAACGCAGTGAAGAGAAAGAGTCATAAGTTGAAAACTATAGGTTCCGGGAGCAAGACCACTTATGTAGGTAGAATTAGGATAGTTAATGACACCTCCGGAACTATTCTGCAGACGATAACAATAACTTCCTCCGTAATTATATAATTCGTTATCGTAAACGATGGCGACACCCGTGTTGCCTCCGCACGCAGGAGTGACAGTGATGCTGTTAATGACCGGATACGGTATATAGGTAACCTGCTCATACCACGAAGTATCGCAGCCGGTAGCATCCGAGATGTAAACAATGCCGGAGCCATTCCAGCAGACGTTGTTCGCATTCAGACTGCCTGCCCATCCACAGCCGGCACCGAGCGGGTTTCCATTGAATGTTCCCCAGTAAGGAGGCACTCCATCCAGTGCGGGTTCCGATATGTGACCCAGTCCATTGCACATTCCTTCGCAGGGGTTAGTTACCTCCCATGTCATTTCTGCGCCTCCCAGGTGTGCCTGCGCCTGAATGGTGGCGGTGGCAGTAGCTGTACTTCCAATGTTATCAGTAACAGTGACGGTTCGGGTTGTTCCTGCCGATAGTCCCGTGATCATCTGGCTTGTTGCGCCATTCGACCACAGATAGGTGTAAGGAGCCGTTCCTCCGGAAGCATTTGCCGTCATCGTTCCGTTGGAATGATTACAAAAGTCTTTAGTGGTTGTGATGGTTACGCTGAGGGAAAAAGCATGAGGAGTAAAAAAGAAAATAAATGCGATGGTGGTGAGTTTTTTCATTCAGTTGGTTTTTATTGTTTCACAAAAATCTTCGTTCGCCTCCCTTCATTCGTAAGAGTTGTGAGAAAGTAAACGCCCGCCTGTAATGTACTCACATCCATTTTAACCTTATCATTTGCATCTTTATAAAAATTTTTCTCAAGCAAAATCCGGCCAACTAAATCCTGAATCATGACAATGTTAATGGCAGAACTGTTGTCAATCTCTACGCTTACGTTGCCGGAGGCCGGGTTGGGAAAAATGTGCAGGGTGGCTTCTTCTTTTTCCGTCATCTCCTCTAACTTCATGGTTGTATTAAATGAAACAGACGAACTCCATGGAGAGTAAACAACCGGCTCGGCAGTGCATTTAGTTTTTACTTTCCACATGTAAGATGTATTTGGCAGGAGACCTTTGATGGTTTTGTAACCAATGTTGCTGCTCACATTATTTGTCATCCAGGTACCGCCGCTTTGTTTGTAGTGAATCCGGTAGCCTACAGCACAATCGTTTGTGTTCCAATTCAATTTGGCTTTGGTGGAAGTAATATTGGTGGTATTTGGATTGGTAGGGGCAACACAACTACAAGGACATCCTGAACTCCAATCCGGACTTCCCCCACCATAAGTAAGGTTTCCGAACTGTGCCGTTGTATTACCTGCATAATTGTACACATTAAATCCTGTTCCTTCATTGCAGCGCCAGTAGCCAATTAGTGCGCTTTGAAAACTGAGGACTGTGTTCATGTTATTCTGAATTTCAGTTTGAGTACGCGCTACATTCCAAAGTCTAACCTCCTTAATCAGTCCAATGAAAGCATCGTTTACAAATGGCAGGGCGTTACCGATTTGGATTGGCAGAGTAGTAGTGAATGTGTCTACGCCCCATCCATAGGAGACAGAAGTACCATCTACATATCCCCGCAATTCGTATCCGCTCTTCACTATGGCAACATGATGGCAGGCACTGTCCCGCAATTCAGGGCCTGCGGGAAACAAATATCCTCCGGCGGCATCAGCAGCCAGTTGCCCGTTACCGACATAAACCAGGAAGCCATCATTCAATCCAACATCTCCAGTGACGATAATTGTTTGTACTTCGCCGGAACTGTTATTTGCCGGCGCTTCATCCCTGATCCAAGCTTCGATGGTGAAATCGCCTGTGCCAAAAGGTGGATGTGCTTGCCAGAATTGCTCGTCGGTCACCACATCGCTTCCATCGAAGCAGAGCGAGGTTGGTGAAAGCTGGGCGAAGAGGGAAACGCTAAAAGAGAAGGTAAGAGTGAGAGTAAAAAATTCTTTCATGCTGTTATGTTTTTAGTCTTTCATAAAAATTCTTGACACTTTTCCCTCACTCGTTATAGCGGTGAGCAGGTAAATACCAGCCGGAAGAGTACTCACATCAATTTTCACTTCATTATTTATATCATCGGAAAAATCCTTTTGAATTAAAATCTGCCCGACAAGATTCTGAATCATTACAATGCGAATGGAAGTTATGTTGTCAACTTCTATACTCATATTGCCGGAAGTTGGATTAGGAAAAATGTGTAGTGTGCCCTCTCCCTTTTCTTCCACCTGTGCCAACTTCAGGGTGGTGTTAAAGGAAACAGCCGTACTCCATGGAGAGAAAACAACAGGGTTAGTCGAGCATTTGGTTCTCACTTTCCAGGTGTAAGATGTATTCGGCAAAAGGTTCTTGATGGTTTTATAACCAATGTTGCTGCCCACATTAGCTGTCTTCCACGTATTGCCGCTTTGCTTGTAATGAATCCTGTAGCCGAGGGCGCAATTATTTATTTCCCAATTAAGTTTCGCTTTAGTGGATGTGATATTGGTAGTAGCCGGATTGACAGGTGTGAGGCATGGGCTGCAACTGTTTTTCAACCTTACAATCCAATGTTCGTACGAACCATTCGTGTTGGTGACATCGCCGTCGGTTGATGCAGTAAAGCCGCCTATAAGAAGATCGTTGTTTGCGGCCTGCTGAACGGCCTGTGCGCTTTCTTCATTAGAACCGCCAAGACATTTTTGCCACAGGAGATTGCCGCTATCATCAAGTTTTGTGACCCAGAAATCGTAATACCCGTGACCGCCGCTTACGTCACCGTCATCTAAATTCTCAATCCCGCACACAACATAGCTACCGTCAGTAGTCTGGATAATGTTGTACCCGCGATCCTCACCGGTGCCGCCGAGAGATTTCTGCCATTGCAGGTTTCCTGCACTGTCCATCTTTACTACCCACACATCAGAATAATTTTGGTTTCCGTGATGCCCCGTAACATCTCCGTCACCTGACCTCGACCAACCGCAGGCAATATATCCATGATCCATCACCGGAATTACGGAATATGCCTGGTCGTCAAACGATCCTCCCAGAGATTTTTGCCACTCTATGGTTCCGGAACTATTGAGTTTTACGATCCAGAAATCCGTTTCACCATGGTTGCCGGTAACATCACCGTCGGTAGAAGAAGAATATCCCCCTACAATAAATCCATTGTCTGAAGTTTGCTCAATTGAAAACGCCTCGTCATACAGGTACCCGCCAAGACATTTTTGCCATTGAATGTCGCCTCCCGGATAAAGCTTCACCACCCAGAAATCAAAAAAGCCATGGAAGCCGCTTACGTTACCGTCTATGCTGCTTGCTACTCCGGCATAAACATATCCGCCGTCAAGAGTTTGCCGGATGCAGGCAGCCTGGTCGTTGCCGGTGCCTCCGAGTGATTTCTGCCATTGAATGTTTCCGGTGCTGTCGAATTTTACGATCCAGCAATCAGCGGTTGTGGTGCTGCCATGATGGGCAGTAATGTCGCCATCATCGGAATAGGAATAACCGGCAGCAATGCAGCCTCCATCGGCTGTAGGCGCTACACTGCGCGCCTGGTCATTCTGCGAGCCGCCGGCAGGAGTTTGCCACAAGAGGTTTCCGTTTCCATCAATCCTGAATATCCAGAAATCGCTTTCGCCCTGGTTGCTGCTCACGTTTCCGTCACTCGATCTTGCGTAGCCGGCAACCAGCAGGCCATCGTCAGTTGTTTTATAGATGCTTAATGCTTCATCTACGTTACTTCCGCCAAAGCTTTTTTGCCAGACAATATCGGGGGCCTGTTGCGGGAAAGTTAAGAGTGAATTAAGAAGAAGTGAGAAGATGATTAAGTATGTTTTCATCTGGTAAAGCTTAAATGAGCACAAGAAAAAAAAATGTTAGGCAGTTTGTAGTTTTATTCACGAGTAAAGATTTCTCGAAATATAAAGAAAATTTTTTTGGCCTTCATTAGTAAGCATGAACTAATCTAATACCTGCCGAAGCGCAGGAAGAAGAAGAATTGCAAGGGAGTATTTTTTCATTGCAAGAAATTCTTATTTATGAAAGTGACAATTATTCTAACACTACCTTTCCATCACCAACCATTATTCCTTTTTGTTCTACATGATAAAAATAAATTCCCGGTGAAAGACTGCCGCGTTCAATTTCGAGTTTCGAATTTTGGATTTCTCGTTTCATGACTTCTTTTCCCAAAACATCACAGAGGATGAAATCAAAATTTCCTTGACCATTGATTATGATTGTTGCAGATTGGGTGAAGGGATTTGGAAAGATGGAAGTAATTATGGTTTCTCCCTGATCTAAGTATCCCAATCGCATTGGCGTAGTGAACGCTTGCGTTGCGGACCATTTACAAGTGCCGGGATAGTTGGTGATTTTTGTTTTTACTTCATAAGAATAGGCAATACCCGGAGTTAAGCCGTTGAGTTGCTTGCTCAATGTTGATGATCCAACGGTTGTATAGTTAGCAGTACCTGAAGGATAGTAACGTACTTTATAATTATCTGAGTTGTAGCAAACCGGAATGCTCCAGGAGATAAGGGCTGAAGTAGATGTGATGTTTCCCGCAGTAATGTTTGAAGGAGGACTGCAATACGCATTAAGTGTGATATTGCTTCCATTGTTACTTCCGATCACTACCGGATCTGATGAAACAACTCTCACCCGGTAGCCGGTTCCCTGGGTCATCAATGAAGAAGTACCACAGGATATAGTTCCACCGGTCTGTCCGGTCATGGATCCTATCTCTTGAGCATTGCTGAAGCTTCCGTTCTTTCCCGATATCTGAGCAGTGAAGATGTTATTCGGGTTTGCTGTTCCGGTGGTGGTAAAAGACACATCGAAACTTTCTCCGGCGCAAACGCTGCTGAATCCGAGCGGAGATGTATGTATGGCGGTTAGTTGTGCCTGGCTTCTGTATGAGAAAAGGATAAAAGCGATAAGAAGTGATGTTTTCATCATGAAGGATTTTACTTTATGAAGGTGAAAAAATTATTACGGTTCCTGCAGGTTTGCATCAACAGTATAGATGCAGACGTTAATTGCAAAACTGTAACTGAACGAAAGCAAAAGAGATCATAAAAGTGTGCGGGATTTTTTCATAGTGTCCTGTTTTATTGTTTCACAAACATTTTTACGATCTTCCCTTCACCGGTGAAAGCTGTGAGAAGATACCCGCCTTCCGGAAGAGTACTTACATCCATTGTCGCCTCGCTATTTGCATCTTCAGGAAAATCCTTCTGAAGCAAAACCTGACCAATAAAATTCTGAATGATGACAACGCGAATGGCCGTTGCAGGATCAGTCTGAATGCTCATGTTACCGGAAGTTGGGTTAGGAAAAATGTTTAGTGGGGCTTCTTCTTTTTCTTCCATCTCCGCTAACTTCATGGTTGTATTAAACGAAACAGACGAACTCCATGCAGAGTAAACAACGGGATTGGTGCTGCATTTAGTTTTCACTTTCCAAACGTAGGATGTATTCGCCAAGAGACCTTTGATAGTTTTGTAGCCAATGTTGCTGCTCACATTCTTGGTAATCCATGTACCGGCGCTTTGTTTGTATTGAATCCGGTAGCCTACAGCACAGTCGTTCGTGTTCCAATTCAACTTGGCTTTGGTAGTAGTAATGTTGGAAGTGGAAAGATTGGCAGGCTTCGGGCAAACAATACATTCCGGACAAGAGAGGGTGAGATACTGAGTAAACGTGGTGTAGATTCCAACAGGGCCATCCATCATGATGTTATAAGAAGTACCGGCCATAAGCGGGCCAAATGAAATCGTATCGGGTGATGCACACATTGATCCAATACAAGTCCATCCGGTTTCATCACAAGACCCGCTTGCTGCTTTGTAATAATAAGTGACGGGATAGCACCCTGAGTAAGAATCGTTGTAAAGAATAAGCTGGTGCGAAGCAGATTGAGCTGGGGTAAACTTGTACATAACTTCACGCGCATCGTTATCAGTGCCGAGGCATCCATAGTTTGTCCACGAACCGATGGTGTTGGTGGTTGAATTGAACGTAATGTTGTCACCGCAGTTGACGGAAGAAACAGTGGAGCAATCCAATGCTGTTCGAACATGAAGAACAGGTGTGTTGAGCGAAAAATTTCCTCCGCAGGAAGTACGCAGGTAAACATCATAATAAGTGAGAGCGGTGAGTCCGCCGATAGTTATCGGAGATGTAACATTATTCAACAGGGTTCCATTTGCTCCCGCAGTAGCGCCGGTGCCGGGTGTGAACCCTGCTGGTCCGTATTCAAGATAGGTAGTGCTCGGGCAGTTGCATTCCCAATTTACGGTGAAGGAAGCAGGAGAGATATTCGTTGCAGAAATGTTTGCAGGAGAAGGGCAACTGAATGTAACCGAGAGCGTATTGTCGGAACCGCCATAGCTCTCGTCGCCTGCGTCGCAGAAAAAATCATACGTGGCTCCTGCGGTGAATGGACCACACAGGAAAAGATCGGGAGTGCCCCAGGCGGATTGATATGGTGCGAGGCAATTGTATCCGTTCATATCACACGTGGTGCCTGCTTCCCGGTAAATGAATTTATATCCATAGCCAAACGGCGACGCGCTATAACCCACGGACGCGATATAGTAACCGGAAGAAGGTGCAATGAACTTCAAAATGATTTCTTGTCCGGGAGTGTATGCAACGCAATAGGGAGTGTTGTCCCAGTAGCCAGGTCCTGAGAAATAAAGTTGGATGGTGGAACCGAGTACACCGTAATTCACCACCAGCGGACAATCAGCAGTGGCGAATCCAACACGCATACTGTTCGGGCTGTAATTATTTCCGCTGCAATAAATCCGCACATAAATGTCGTAAGCCGTAGTAGGGGACAACCCTTCAAGTGCGTAACTTCCGCTTGCGAAAACAAGTGTCCCGTTCACGCCGGCTGTAGTACCGGTACCGGGAGTGAATCCGGCCGGACCATATTCAAGCACGCCGTAACCGCCGCTCCAACTTACGCTGGCTGAAACCGGCGTGATGTCAGTCACTGTCACGTTGGTGGCTTGAGCGCAATATGGACATTCAATTCGGAATGAACCGGTGAACGCACTCGTAGTCAATCCGTCAGCAAGAAAATAATATTGAGTTCCGGCGGTGAGCGGTCCAAAGGAGAATTGAGACGGCTCCCAGGCAGTGTTATTACCGATGCAGGTCCATCCGTATGTAGTGCAGCCGCCGGATGGTGCCTTGTAAGAAACGGAAGTAATGTAGTTCTCCGGAGAAATGGTTTTCGGAATGAACAGCATGTGATTGCCGGAAACCACGGGAGTGAATGAAAATATTTTTTCCTTCGAGTAGCCGTAGGTACAAAGTTGCCACACACCACTTCCTCCGGCGAAGCTGGCAGAATTGAGTGTGTTGCAGTTTACTACCGTGGCAGTACTGCAGTCTACTGCGGTGGTGAACGATTGCACCGCGCTATTCGGACTGAAAACACCGCTGCAATTTTGCCTGAAATAGAAATCGTAACTGGTATTCGGTGTGAGCCCGGAGTATGTGTAATAGCCATAGCCGTTTGGAATAATCGCTACCGTGCCGCCCGCGCCCGCAGAGGCACCTGTTCCCGGGGTGAAGCCGGATAGCCCATATTCAATATACATTATGCCCGTACAGTTGAAGCAACTGAAATAAGAATTGGCTGATGTTGGTGTGATGTTGTCAGTTGTTACACCAACAGGTGTGTTGCATTGAGCGAATACTTCCGCAGGAAAAATAAAAATTACAAAGAGGCAAAAAGAAAGGGCCGGGATAAATGGAAAAGTGAAAGGCCTTGTCTTTTTATTGGAATGAGAGCAGTGTGCAGAAATCTCTTTCATGATGCAAGTATTTTCTGAAATGAAATGTACAGGAATTCTCTGAAGCAAAATGTGAGCAATTGCAATCTTATTGAACTGTTTCTTAGGGAAAGAATTTTACTGCTTCACAAACATCTTCATCATGCTCCTTTCACTCGTGAAAGCTGTGATAAGGTAAACGCCTGCCTGAAGAGAACTCACATCCATTTCAACCTTATTATTTGAACCTTCCGGAAAATTCTCCTGAAGCATAACCTGACCGATGAGATTCTGAATCATAACAATGTTAATGGCAGATGTATTGTCAATCTCCACGCTTACGTTGCCGGAAGTTGGGTTAGGAAAAATGTTTAGTATGGCTTCTTCTTTTTCTGCCTCTGCCAACTTCATGGTTGTATTAAACGAAACAGACGAACTCCATGGAGAGAAAACAACAGGGTCGGTGGTGCATTTAGATCTCACTTTCCAAACGTAAGATGTATTCGGTGAAAGGCCTTTGATGGTTTTGTAACCAATGTTACTGCTCACATTATTGGTTATCCATGTACCGCCGCTTTGTTTGTAATGAATCCGGTAGCCCACAGCGCAGTCGTTAGTATTCCAATTCAACTTCGCTTTGGAGGAAGCAATGTTGGTGGTAGCCGGATTTGTTGGTACAGCACATGCGGCAATGGTGAACTGCTGAGTGTCGGAACTGCATTGTTCAGTAATCAATAATCCCTGAAACGAATCAAAATGACTTGTGAATGAAGTGACTCTTACGGTGTAAGTCCCTGGTGTAAGGTTTCCGATTTGGGAACCGGAGATGGAATCAAATACAATCCCGCTGCTATTCATATAATAGAAGGTATAAGAAAAATAGGCATTGCTGATTACGGTAGCCGTTCCTTTATTTCCGTTGCAAACATTTGTTACTACCACATCATCAATTACCGGAGTCGCGATATAATAGTAAGGCGGCCATTGATCACTTACGTTGCATCCATTCGCATCTTCGATGTAAACGTTCCCGAGTGCATTCCAGCAAACATTAGAGATTTCAAGTCCGCCTGGATAATATCCCACCTGGTACATGGGTACACCATCATAAGTTCCCCAATACGGAGGTACACCCCCGATATCAAGGGAAGTGGTTCCGGTTCCATTGCACATACCTTCACAAGGTGCGCTCCCTGCAAAGCTCAGCCCAAAGAAGTACAAGTTCGGTTGGCTTTGTATGGTGCCGGCTGCAGTAGCTGTGGCGCCCGATGCATCCGTTACCGTTGCTGTCAACGTAGTTCCTGCAGCAAGACCGCTCACTTGCCAGGTAGTGGCGCCATTTGACCATACCACAGAATATGGCACAGTGCCACCATCCGCATTTGCTTGCAGGGTGCCATTTGAATAGTTGCAGATGTCCGGGGTAGTAGTGATGGTTACAGTAAGTGAAAAAGCAGGTATAGTACTGAGAAAAATAAATGAGAAGGTGAGAAGGTTTTTCACGTGCATTAATTTATTCTCTAAATGTAACAAGATTTTACTCCCCTTTCACGAATAAGGGATGATTCAGACTTAACACGTTTCGCGAATAAGGAGACACCACGTGAAGTTGATTCGTGGTAGAAAAACGGTGATGATCTTTTTGCTTCTTTGAATCAATTTGCTTGTGGGAAATATCTTACTGACTAAGGGATAACCACTAGAATAGGATCCGGATTCTTTTCACCAAATTAATAATTGCCAACTACCAATTGTTCGCAGAACGTGGCGAGCATACTATCAACGCTCTCAATGCGCTCCCGCATCTCCGCCGCCCGGAGGCTTCCTCGTAAACGGCTGCAAATACAGCAGCGGAATACAAACCAAAAAGAAAACACCAACGAAATAAAATCCATCAATATAGGAGAGGAGATATGTTTGTTTAGTCACTGCCCCTTCAATGGCGCGGTATGCTGCTTGCTGAGCATCCAGCAAGGAATATCCTTTCGACAAAAATGCATTGACGTATGCATTATTGCGATCAATGAAAGCAGGATTGTAAATGTTGATGCTATCCAGCAACTCATTTCGATGATAGCCCTGGCGCAGATGAAGCAGCGTGGTGATAATTGCAATGCCGAAGGAACCGCCTAATTGCCGCATCATATTATTCAGTCCTACTCCCTGCGCAATATCCTTTCCTGTCAATCCTGAAAGAGCAAGAGTCGTGAGCGGAACAAACAACAGGCTCAATCCCAGACCGCGTACGATCAACGGCACTATAAAATTCCCCGGTCCCGATTCGAGGTTTGAGTTCTTTAACATGATGGTGAACACAAAAAATAAAATGAAACCAAGGGTTGCCATGATCTGAGCCGGAAATCCTTTCCTCAAAAGAATCCCCACCATGGGCATCATAATAATCGTTGCCAGCCCGCCGGGAATAAGCAATTCACCGGTTTGTTGCGCCGTGAAGCCAAGAAGATTTTGCGCAAACACCGGGAAGATGAACACCGAGCCAAACAACCCGAAGCCAAGGATGAAGGTGGTAAAAATGCCAATGGAGAATGCCCTGCTTTTGAGAATGTGCAAATCAACCACCGGGTGATAGTAGGTGAGTTCGCGCCAGATAAAAGCGACCAGCCCTATGCCGGCTACGAATGCAAGCACAGTGATGTAGGTGGTGTTAAACCAATCTTCACTTTCACCGCGCTCGAGCACCGTTTGAAGCGAACCCACGCTTACACTCAGCAGAAAAATTCCAAGCCAGTCAATTCCCTTGTCTGCCATCGAAGCATCTTTCGCTCCGCGAATGAATTCCAATGTCATCATTACCGCAATCATTCCCAGTGGAATGTTCACATAAAAAATCCATGGCCATGAAAAGTGGTCGGTGATCCAACCGCCGAGCGTGGGCCCCAGCGTTGGACCCACAACCACACCAAGGCCAAAGAGAGCTGTAGCCATTCCCAATTGCTCGCGCGGCCATGCCTCCATCAATATAGCTTGTGATGTTGAAAGCAATCCTCCGCCGCCAAGACCTTGAATGAAGCGAAAGAAGATCAGCTCCCAAATATTATGAGCGTTGCCACAGAAGAAAGAAGCAACAGTGAACAGGATGATGGAGAAAACAAAATAATTTCTTCTCCCGAATTTCTGAGAAAGCCATCCACTCATCGGAAGTATGATGACGTTCGCCACTGCATAAGCAGTCACTACCCAGCCAACATCTTCAAGTGTTGCGCCAAGGTTTCCCATGATGTTTGGCAATGAAACATTCACCACCGTAGTATCAATCAATTCGAGCAGCGATGCAAGAATCACTGTGATGGTAATGATCCATTTTCGAAAGCCTTTTTCTGCCATTTGTCCTGGTTAGTTTATTCTTTGAATGAATTTTATTGCCCTCATTGAAGCAAGTTGGCAGTTCGCAGTTGGCAGTTTGCAAAAAACACTGCCCGTAGTTTAATTCTAAAAAATTGTTTCACTTGCAATTTGAAGTTTTCAAGAAATCCAATCCATAGCTTATATACAAAATGAAAATATGGTTTCATTTGTTAACTGCTAACTACGAATTGCTAACTGCCAACTGCCAACCGCTTTCAACTTCCATACTTCTCCGCATGTTCAATCATGTGGTTAAGCATCTTTCCAACCTCTTCGGATTTAGCCAACAAATCCAGGTACTTTGATTTGTCAATGTATTTGCCCGCCAGCGAGAAATCAAGCCACACTTGCGTTTCAGTATTTTCCATATCTGCATCGGTCATCTTACTGACAAAGTGCGCAGGATACTTCCTTTTACGATAACCTTCACCAATACATGAACAAACTGATCTTGACGACTTTCTAATTTGTATGGTCAACCCATACTTTTCTTCTTCTGGAAATTTTTTGGTGAGTTCAAAAATTTCAACAGCAAGCTTGAATGCTTTTCTATAAACAGTTAAATCACGAAATGTTCCCATGGTCGCCTGAAGTTTTTGCTATGTACTTATATTCGAATTGAGCTTTTATTTTGTTAACTGTCAATTGTCACTTTTTTTGCTAACTGCTAACTGAAAACTGCCAACTTTTTTTTGCTAACTGAAAACTGCCAACTGCCAACTGATTTCCTTACTCCAAGTGCACCACCACCTTCGCGCTCATTCCGGGACGAAGTCTCGACTCAAGTTCTTTGGGAAGATTCATTGCAATCTTTACCGGCACGCGTTGCACAACTTTCACAAAATTTCCCGTTGCATTATCTGGTGGAAGCAATGAGAAGCGTGCTCCAGTTGCGCCTGAAAATGAATATACTTTCCCTGTTATTTTCTCATCGGGGAATGCATCAATCTTCACATCTACTGCCTGACCTTCTTTCATTCTTTCCAATTGCGTCTCCTTGAAATTTGCAACGATGAAGGAATTGGTATCAGTGACTACTGCAAAAAGTGTTTGTCCGGGTTGTACCAATTGTCCCAACTGAATATTTTTTTTCGCTGCAACTCCGGTAGCGGGGGATGTGATCACGGAGTAAGAGAGTTGAAGGGTTGCATAATCGAGGTCCGCTTGTTTTGACTTCACTTGCGACTCCGCCACTGCTACTTGTTGTTGTGCTGCCGACATCAGGGCCCTGGTTGCTTCTGATTGCCGCTGCGTTGACTCGAGCGCCGACTCTGCGCTTTCCTTGTCTGCCCTCACAGCATCAAACTGAGACTGAGTGATGGACTTATCGGCAAGCAGACTCTGGTAGCGATTGAAATCCTGCGTAGCCTTCCAAACTTTTACTTTCTGCTGTTCAATGTTCGATTGCGCCGTACTCACGTTTGCCTGTGCAGATGCGATGTTTGCTTTCACCACCGACACGTTTGCAATCGCATTGTCTAATGCTGCCTGCGCCTGTTCCACTTTTAGTTGAAGATCGCGGTCATCAATTTTCACGAGCGTATCGCCTTCCTTCACGGGTTGATTTTCAGAAAAGAAAATTTTGTTGATGTATCCTGATACCCTCGCATTCACCGGACTGATGTCACCATCCACCTGCGCATCATCCGTGGTTACATGGTGCAATGAATAGACATACTCCACGATGCCATAGCCAATACCACCCACAATGATCGCAGAGAAAATGATTGGAAGGATTTTTTTTCGTGCACTGCCCTTTGTTTCTGCCATAATTTATTTTTTTTAAAATGACTTTTAAATTCTGTCGCCAATTCAAGGAAGTAATTCAACATCCGAACTAATTCTTTTTTATTTATTGTCCCTCGGCTGTGGGTCCCAATTTCCTGATGATACTAGAAGTTTGTAATAAGCAATCTGTGCATCCGCCTCCGCGATCACATAATTGATCTGCGATTGTATTTGTTGCGTTTGTGCATCCGTTACATCACTAATCACGGCTACATTGTTATGGTATCTCGAATTTGTAACGCTCAAATTCTCTTCTGCAATAGTTACCGTTTTGTTCAACACTTCGAGCTTCTCAAGCGATTGAGAATAGGCGAGGTAATTCTGATAGACTTCCGATTTGATGCCATCACTCAGTTGTTGCCGCGCCGCATCCGCTTGATCAAGGAGCGCCTGGTTCTCTGCGATCACATGCTTATTGGTAAACACATTCGTGATATCCCAGTTAAGGGTAAGCCCGAGATCCCAGGTCGCTTTGAATTCATTAGTAGGCGGGATGTACCGAATATTCGGACTTGCATAGAAAAAATTTGCACCGGCACTCAACGTGGGCCAAAATCCATTCTGAGCAATCTTAAGATTATCCTGAGCTGCCTGATTTTTTAGTAAGAGTGATTGCATTTCAGGGCGATTTTGTAGCGCGTTTGTGATGAAGGCGTCTTGCGCGTTAACGTTTCGCATTGTGAAGATCGCTGTGGTGTCGAGCACAATGTCAACATCTCCCGGCAAGCCAATGAGCAAGTTGAAATTGTAATTGGCTACTTTGAGAATTGTCTCTGCGTCAATCCTTACAAGCTGTGTATTGGACTGCTGGAGTTCAACACGAAGCTCATCGTTGTGAGTAGCCATTCCATTGTTCTCAAAATTCTGAACATCCTTAAGCCGCTGATTAATGAGTTCCAAATTCTGATCAATGATGCCTACTGCTTGCTGAACTTTATAAAGATTAAAGTATGCAGTGATGATGTTGAGGCCCACGTCATTTCGGTCCTTCTTTAAATCGTATTGAGCAGCGCCGAGAGTTTTATTAGCTGCCTCCTTCGCAGTCTTTACTCTGAATCCCGCGAAGATTACTTCGTTGATTGAAATCCTGTTTTGATAACTGTTCAGATAAACAGGAAAAAGTGTTTGCGGCTCCGTTGCTCCCGGAAACAAAACCTGGAATTCCGGTACATCGCTCAGCCGGCTATACCCTGCCGTAAGTTTTGCTGAAGGATATTGCAGATCGAACGTTTCATCATGCTTCGCCTGCGCATAATCAAGTTTGCCCTGTGAAATCTTCAATTGATTACTTGCAGTAATGCCCATATTAATTGCCTCAGCAAGGGTGATCTTTCGCTGGGTCTGTGCCTGGCTCACAAACGGGAGAATAGTTGCAAACAAGAAAAGAAGTAAACGGTTGTTTAACCTTACTGCGAAATATTCATGCTTCATGTTCTGCCTGGTTTTTTTAGTAACAAGTAAGAGCGCATCAAATCTTTGAGGTAGTTCTTTAAGCGGTTTTTATACCGGGTATCAGAAATTGAAAAGGTGTCTGGATTTTGATCAAGAATTTTACAGATGATCTCTTTGGAATGTGTGGCCTGTGAAAGTGTCCCGATAATGGTAGCTATTACCAATTCAGGATCAGACGCCTTGAAAATTTTTTTTCGTATTCCCTCCTGGATTATTTTCCGGATCTCCCGGAGATTTTTCAGCAGGATGTCTGCAATCGCATTGTGCATTTCAGAACGCTGCTGAAGCGATAATTCCCTGTGAAGAATGCGGCTGAAGCGATTATGAGAAACAATTCTGTCAACATAAAAGTCAATCATCATTTCAATCTTCGACATGGGGTCACGCTTTTCATCACGGCTGAGTAGTTGTAATCGTTCCCGCATGAAACTGGAACGGTGCTCCACCAATGCTTCAAACAGTTTTTCTTTTGACCCGAAGTAATAAGAGATCATCGCGATATTTATTCCGGCCTTCTTCCCAAGCTCGCGGACAGAAGTTCCTTCAAACCCTTTCTCAGCAAACAACTCTTCGGCGGCTTCCAGTATTTTTTCTTTCTTATCCATCATTAAAAAATGCTGATCAACGCGGCAAAGTTAAACAAACGTTTATATTGGTGAATGTTTTCTTAATGTTATTTTTCAGATTGAAGAAGTGACGCATAGCTGTAATAGATATTTTATTTTATTCTCATTCTTACCGGGTCATTAGAGGGGTCTGCATGTTTACACTTCGACGGACTGCAAATCGTCGGTCATTCAGAAGTACGAACCATTTTTGAAATGGAAAAAACAGAAATGACGTTATTAAAGCGAGGCTGTCATTCCGACGTAGGAGGAATCTGTATCGAGGCTAAAAAACAGATTCCTCCTATGTCGGAATGACACGAAGTGTGTTAACGTCATTGTAAGGAACCTTCTTTGCACCTTGACAGATTTCTGCAATGAATTGTAATCCCGCAATACTGCGGGACTCCTGAATGACTTCAAGAAATGTGAAATAAGAAAAGTCATTGTCATGAAAAGGCCGAAGTAAGCGGAACGTTTTATGCTATCTTTGCCGGCCTCCTAAAACCACAATGACTGCCGGATTACTCACTGAAGAAATTTTAGAAAAACAGCACGACGAAAGCCGGCAGGGGCAACTATTCTCTGGTGTAAAGATTACAGAAGATGCGGTCAATCCTCATCGCAAATTTTATATTGAAACTTATGGTTGTGCAATGAATTTCAGCGACAGCGAAATAGTTGCTTCCGTTTTAATGAGCGATGGATTCTCTGCTACCACTAATTTTTTAGATGCCGATCTTGTGTTGATCAACACGTGTTCCATACGTGAGAATGCCGAGCAAAAAGTAAGAAACCGCCTCGCAGAATTACGCCGGATAAAAAAATCAAATCCTGATGCCCTCATTGGCGTACTGGGCTGCATGGCAGAGCGGTTGAAGTCAAAATTTTTGGAAGAGGAAAAGCTTGTTGATCTCGTCGTTGGTCCTGATTCCTATCGCGATTTGCCGAAGCTGGTGACTGTTGCCGAAGATGGACAGAAGGCAGTGAATGTTTTATTGTCGAGGGAAGAAACTTATGCGGACATCAATCCGGTTCGGCTGAACAGCAATGGTGTTACAGCTTTCATATCAATCACCCGCGGATGCAATAATATGTGTTCGTTCTGCGTAGTGCCCTTCACCCGCGGACGTGAGCGCAGCCGCGATCCATATTCAATTGTTACTGAAGCCAAACAACTGTTTAATGAAAGTTACCGCGAGGTCACCTTGCTGGGACAAAATGTTGATTCGTATTTCTGGAAGAGTGAATCATCCGGCGAGTCAACGACGTTTGCGCAACTGCTGGAACAAGTCGCATGGATCAATCCAAAGCTGAGAGTGCGGTTCAGTACGTCTCATCCAAAAGATATTACGGATGAAGTCTTGTTCATGATTACAAAGCATCAAAACATTTGCAAGAGCATTCATTTGCCGGTTCAGTCAGGCAGCAGTGAAGTACTGAAGAGAATGAATAGAACCTATGATCGTGAATGGTACCGCAGCAAGATTGACCGCATTCGTGAGGTGATTCCCGGCTGTGGAATTACAACTGACATCATCAGCGGATTCTGCGGGGAAACGGATGATGATCATCAGCAAACGCTCAGCATGATGGAATACGTGAAGTACGATATGGCTTACATGTTTAAATATTCCGAGCGTCCTGGAACGCCGGCTGCCAAAAAATTTAGTGATGATATTTCAGAAGAAATAAAATCAAAACGGCTCAGTGAAATCGTTGAACTGCAGCATTTACATCAGCATGAGATGAACATTTCCGAAGTCGGACGAGAGTATGAAGTGCTTGTGGAATCCACATCAAAGCGATCAAAGGACTTTTTCAGTGGAAGAAACTCTCAGAACAAGGTGGTCGTTTTTCCAAAGAAGAATTTTCAGAAAGGAGATTACGCCACTGTTAGAATTGTTGATTTTACTTCTGCAACGCTGATTGGAGACGTGATATAAAGGATCAAGAATCATCCCGCCAAACGGTGGAACAAAATTCAATCCCGCAATACTGCGGGAAAAGTTCAAAAGTTTCAGGTTTGTGTTTTGAAACTTTTCTTTTTGAAATTTTCTTGAAGTTTGGAATTTGGGTTTTGGAATTTGCCAAAACACATCAGAAGCTGAAAAGTTAGATGCAACAACAATAACTATTAACAGATAACAATTAACGACCTCTTGGATCTTCAGGCAATAAAAAATCGCTTCGGCATCATCGGCAATTCACCGGCATTGAATCATGCCTTGAACATTGCCATTCAGGTTGCTCCCACTGATCTCACGTGCCTTGTCACGGGAGAAAGCGGCGTCGGCAAGGAAAGTTTCTCCCACATCATTCATCAGCTCAGTACCCGCAAGCACAATCCGTTTATCGCTGTGAACTGCGGTGCCATTCCCGAAGGAACCATTGACTCTGAACTATTCGGTCATGAAAAGGGATCGTTCACGGGTGCACATGAAGCGCGCAAAGGATATTTCGAAACTGTAAATGGCGGAACGATTTTCCTCGATGAAATCAGCGAGCTTCCTCACGGAACGCAGGCACGCCTGCTTCGTGTATTGGAAAGCCAGGAATTTATTCGCGTAGGCTCCTCCAAAGTGCAGAAGACCGATGTGCGCGTGGTGGCTGCTTCCAATGTAAATTTATTGGAGCGGGTTTCAACAGGAAGATTCCGCGAAGATCTCTATTACCGGTTGAGTACGGTGCCCATTAAGGTGCCGCCGCTTCGCGATCGCAGAGAAGACATTCCGCTCTTGTTCAGAAAATTCTGTCTTGACTTCGCCGATAAATACAAAGCCACCCCGATTCAATTGGACGATGAAGCAAAAGAGCTGCTGATGAATTACAGATGGCCGGGCAACGTTCGGGAATTGAAGAATGTGGCGGAGCAAATTTCTGTGCTCGCAAAAAATAAAGTGATGACGGCGGCGGAGTTACGTGAGTTTCTTCCCGACAATCAGCCTTCCATGTTGCCGGCCCTCACAGGCGCAACCCACCAGGCAGGAGACTTCACCGAACGTGAACTTTTGTACAAGGTGCTCTTTGATATGCGCAATGACATAACCGAACTTAAGAAAATTGTTTTCGGGCTCATGTCGCCGGAACAAGTTCAGAAGATCAACTTCATGCCTGCTGAAACAAATGGAACCCCAATGCAGCAGGGCGAAAAAGCCGTGGTGCTCGATTCGTCGGCTGCACCCATAGAAGTAGAAGAATCTCTTTCACTGGAGAATTCAGAACGGGAACTCATTAAGAAGGCGCTGAAAAAATATCGAGGACGGCGAAAGAATGCCGCGCGTGAGCTCGGTATTTCTGAACGAACGTTGTACAGGAAAATCAAAGAGTATAATATTCCGGAGTAAATTGGGTTTAGTTGGCTGCTATAATTATGAACCGACACTTCAAACTTTTATCATCAGTATTTCTGGCTCTCACTATTCAACTTTCCGGTTGCAGGGACAAGAATCATCTTTCACCAAACCAGGAGTTTGGCAGCATCCCGGCTTCATTAGCTGACAGTTTGCGACAAGTTGGCGCAGAAGTTCAGAATACGGAAATTGATCCGGCAAAGGACAATACAATTGTTGGCAAGCAAGGAACGACAATTTACATTTCTGCAAATAGTTTGATTGACGAACAAGGACAGCCAATAAAATCCAGGACAACTATTCAACTCAAAGAGAATTATTCCATTGCTGACATTGTAAGCAGCAATTTGCAGACAATACACAATAGCGAGATTTTACAAAGTCAAGGAATGATTTATTTGCTTGCGACCACTTCTGATGGAAGTGCTGTTAAGATTGATAAGTCAAAACCAATCAGAATTGAATTTCCATTCTCCGGCAATTTTGGTGATGCAAAATTTTTCAGAGGAACGAGAGATGATATTGGGAACATTAATTGGACAACAGTGGAAGGACCAGATAAAAAGCTGGTTCCGTTTCCAATTAAAATGATAGCCTCAAGACCTTACGGTGAATGTTCCAAAGATTTCGGAATAACAAAAGACCCGGAAATTTGGAAAGACACTATGACGAAATATTACCGCACTTATGACGAGATCACAAAGTATGAGAACACTTTACTTGCTACGAGAGAATTTAAAGCAAGATACTATAGCTATTGCATGCCTGAACTGACAAAGATTTACATTGACAATCTTGATAAAAATATGTGGGAAGTTGATGAACTGGTCGTGCAACACTTTATCAAGGATTCAACTGAAAGAGTAGATTTTGAGATTGGCTACCGTCCCCCGGGGGTAAATGGAGGAGCAAGGACTAAAGAGCAAGATGCCGCTTATGAATGGTTAGTCAACACTGCAAAAGAAAGTGGACACCAGATGATCATTATTTTCAAAGCATTTGCTGCTCAGAAATTGACAAAGATTGACGAGACAAGAAAAGTTGATACTTCAGAAGTGAAAGATTTCGACAAAGCGTTCATCGCTTACGAAACAGTATCTTTTGGCTGGATTAATTGCGATATTTTTTATAAAGACCCGAAGGCTGAAAAAATAAAATTGCTTGTTCAGACAAACGAAACCCCGTCAATCGTAAATATTATCTTCAAAGACAGGAAAATAGTTTTAGACGGGATTGAAGACGGAACAAATAAATTCAGGTTTACAAAAGACCACGAAGGGTACAACAAGCTTCCAAAAGGAGACACGGCAATTATTCTTGCCATTGGGTACCGGGACAACAAAATAACTTTTGCTTCAAAAGAAATAATCATCGGGCAAAATGAAACTGAAAATTTGGACTTAAAGGAAATAACAGGGAGCGAACTCAAGATACTATTGAAGCATTGCAACAGCTAACACCAGATCAACAATGATAACCAACCGGACTAAGACAGCAGAGGGGAAAAATATTCACTTCAATAAACCATTTCAGTTTGCATTAAATAGCTGTTTAGGCAAAGCCCGTTTCGCTGCGTTTTGTTTCGCTGTATTAATTTCTTCGCTCTTCACTTCTTGTCACATTTACTCTTTTACAGGTGCTTCAATTGACCCTACTGATTCAACTTTTACCATTCATTTCATCGTGAACCAGGCGCCGGTGGTAATCCCTTCATTAAGTCAAACACTTACTGATGCATTGAAGAATAAATTTCTCACCAGTACAAATCTGGCTCTTGTGCAAAGCAACGGTGACCTCGAATTTAGCGGGGCCATCACAGGTTACCAGGTCAATCCTGTATCGGCACAGGCAAACGAAATTGCAGCTCTTAACCGTCTCACCATTACGGTGAGTATTGATTTTGTAAATCGTAAGAATGAAAAGCAATCGTGGAATTCAACTTTCTCACGCTATGCTGATTACAACAGCAGCTCCGATCTTGCTTCTGTTCAGGATCAGTTGATCAAGCAGATCAATGAACAGTTGGTGGAAGATATTTTTAATAAAGCTGTCGTAAATTGGTGACATGAATGCAAATGATTTGGTGACCATGCTGCGTGATCCTGAGTTTCTGCACCGGCCGGAGAATAAGTTATTGGAGAAATTCGTGGAAAAGCATCCTTATTTTTTCATCGCGCATGCGCTTCTTGCTAAAAAAAATTCTTCAGATCAAAAACACTCGAAGCAATCATTACATGCAGCAGCGCTTCAGGCCGGTGATCGTGAAATGCTGCATCACTTCATGAAAGAAAAACCCGGGTATGAAGAACCACCGGAGAATGCGAAAGAAAAAATTGCCGTCCCGTTGAAGCAGAAGGAATTGACGGTGGCGGAAATGGACAATGAAGAATTGATGGAGATGCTGAAGTCCATTCACGAACGCAAGGTGGCATTTCTCAATTCGGGAGGACTTTCGAAGCGAGAGGAAGTTGTTGAGGAAGAGAAAGTGAATGCGGAAAGTGAAATAGACGCTTCAGAACAATTCGAGTTGAGTGAAGCCTCCATCGCTGATTCAGAATTCTCGATGAACAATATTTTGCTTGAAGAGGAAAGTGAACAGAATGCTGAAGAGCTCTCTTCTGAGATAGAATCAATGCATGAGCTTGATTCAGAAATGAGCGAGCAGGCAGAATTTGATTTGCAGGAAGATTTACTTCTTACCAATGAAATCTCCGGTGGCGGAGCCGAGTTTATTCCCACTGATTTTCTGAACAGCGAAGATGCCATTGAAGATTTTACATTGGAGCCCGATGCGGAAATTCAATCCATGAATGTAATTGAAGAAGAAATCATTTTCCATGATTCCGAATATGAGTTAAGGGAGGTGGAAGCAAAAGTTATCTCAGCATTCGAGACACCGCTGCAGACGGAAAGTGAAAATACAGTTCCCTTCATAACAGAAGATATTTCCTACGAAGAAGTAGAGACGTTACAAGTATCAAAAGAAATTCCTGAACAATCTTTTGATGAAAAAGAATTGGAAGAAGAAAAAGCGAGACCTGTTGCCGGGGATTCAGAAGAGAATTCCTCTCTGCGGATCAACGAACATGTGTCCTCTCCCGGCGAATTTCTTCCTGATAAATCTTACACGTACTCACAGTGGCTTCATTTCTTCAGGTACGATTCTCCCGGAACAAATATGGAGTCAGTTGAAACAACGGATAAAAAAGAGTCGCCCAGAGTTCAGGAGGCGGAGCGCTCTTTCGGAGCGACAATGCAGTTGGAACTGGAATCCATTGATCGTATTGTTTCTTCCATCAAAATGAAACCGGAAGAAGGCGCTAAAAAAATTTCTCCCGAAGAATTAGCGGGCAAAAGCCTCGAATTGAATGAGGATGTGGTGAGCGAAACACTGGCGCAGATTTACGAAGAGCAGGGCCGGTATGATAAGGCCATTCGGCAGTATGTGAAATTGAGTTTGATATATCCCGAAAAAGTGTCTTTCTTTGCAGCCCGCATTAAGGAGTTGAAGGGGAAGAAATAAGACGTAAAGATGTAAGACTTAAGACAAGGAAAACAAAAAATAAAAGAAAAAATAATGTACCCGTTCATTACCGTTCTTATCATTATTGCTTGCATTCTGCTCATGGTTGTGGTGCTCATTCAAAACCCAAAGGGAGGAGGATTAGGTCAGGCATTCGGAGGATTGTCCAACCAGTTTCTCGGAGTGCAGCGTACTACCGATTTCCTGGAGAAGTCAACATGGGTATTGATTGGAGCAGTGGCCTTATTAAGCATCAGTACCTTATTCTTTGTTGGAAAAACAAGCGCTACTCAACCGGTTCAAAAGTCGGAATTTGAAGGAGGTGACCTGGGAGGATCTCAGCCGGTGCCGAATAATAATGCGACTCCGATTACTGCCCCGGATTCTTCAAAGTAGTAATTGAAGTGAGACAACAATTCAGCAAATTTTTTTCTTCTCCAATCAATGATCACCCATTGCGCAGGATTTTGCCCTCCCTGTGATCATTAATTTGCGATAATTATTTTTTTAGAATGTATTCCTTTAGTTGCGAAAAGACTCACCATGTACATTCCGCTGTTCAGGAAAGGATTGATATAATAACTTCCGTTCCCCGTGAATGGCTGACTCGATATTTCCGACCCCAGCATGCTGGTGATAACGAGAGTACTGTTTTCATCTGTCTGAATGTTAGAGTTTATAATCAATTTGCCGCCGGAAAGATATACGTCAAATACATCGTTGTTTATCGAATTTGAATTCAATTCCTTTAAACTAAACACAACAAAGAACCTGTTTTCATATTTGCCTGCCTCAAGATATAAACGGTAATCCGGAGTTTGACGCAAATCCCGGTAGATCCCTTTTTCATTGTCGAGCAGGTATATATGAAGGTCATCGGGCATCAGCAGAATATCCCGTGCATTAAAAGTTATGGACCCGTTCCTTTGTGTTTTAAGTCCAAGAGGCAATACGGTCAGGCTATCATCAGGATAAGGTAACGCTCTTATTGAAAGCTTTTGTGCATCACCGGACAGAGCATACAGGTTCGGGACACCGGGATTAGTGTTCATCAATTTAAGAGCGTCAAGATTCTTATTGAAGACAGTGGTAGCCTCATCATCAAGATAAAATACAAAGGGGTCTGCGGTAGTTCCTCCATGAAAACCTGCGTAGAGCCGAAGCAATGGGAGAGAGCGGGGACGATGAAAAGCCGCTGAAAGGTCTTTAGATCTGGCACTGTTATTTACCGTAAGATCAGCAGCTACAGGAAAGCTGCCATCGGTAACATGTACAAAAAACCCCTGCATGGCCGGTATAATATTCACGGCAACAGAATCACTCGAAATACCATTGACATAGCTGCTATAGGTGCCGGTATACTGATCGGTGTCGCCCGCATTAAAATAATATATCGCATCATCAATATTCGTACGGGTCCACCCTGCTGTTAAGTCCCAGTCAACAGGAGAGGGGTACGGGTTGCCTGCGAGGTTAAAGCCCATGGTAAAGTCGTGGTCGTGATTATAAAGTGTGGCGGAAGAAATAGTACCGTTGTTAACCACTCCTGTTATATCAATTGTTTTAGCGGAGGAGTCAGCTCCAAAATTAGCTGCATAACCCTGCATAGGAATAAGCAACCCTGTTGTATCTGTGTAATCAAGCCAGCCGGAAACAAGCTGGTTTTCATCATAGCGATAAAATACAGAGAACGAATCTGTCAAATCAATATCATCAGATAGTTCATTGACTGTAGCAGCTTCAAAAGGTGAGCTCAAATATTTATAACCAAACCCTCTGGCAAGGTAACGCTGCATGGTGACATTGCCGAGCACTTCGCCTGATCCGTTGCCGGATATAAGCGCTGTTTGCGAAGCGGTGGAAAGAAGCGTGAGATAATTACCAGTAGCAAACGATCCATTAGATGGCGTCAATACTCCGCTTAGTTTTAGGGTGTCGTCTAAAGTTACTCCCGCAGCATTGTTAATAATAAGGTCCTCAATTGCATTATCGGAGAATGTTGCAGCCGGTATCGTTTGTGCGGAGGATCCGTTCAGCTCAATACTGCCATTGCTTGCAGTAAAGGTGCCGCTATTAGTAATAGTACCTGCAATTTGCAATGCTGAAGTATCAATAAATGTCGCCCCGCTATTGATTGTGATATTTCCACTTATAGCCGCTGAATCACCTGATGTTTTGGGTGTAACTCCACCATTGCTAAAAATAAGATTGCCATAAATTATTCCGGCCACCGATTGAGCCGCCGTTCCATTGTATTCAACGGTGCTGTTATTATCTAATGTAACATTGGAAAAAGCTGAGGGAAAATTATTAGCGCCACTCACAAGCAAGAAAGCTCCATCCCCCATAGTCAGTGATCCTCCTGTTGAGGTTCTGTTGCTGGCGTAAGTGGATATATCAAGAGTTCCCGAATCAATAGTCAGGTCTCCATTAATAACTGCATTTCCGGTTAATGATGCAGTTCCGGATGTTTTGTGAATGATAAGATTATTAAAAGTGGTGGATGTTAAGCTTTGTGTTCCTGTACCATTAAATGTAACGGTTCCTGCGCCGGGAGTGAATGTGCCGGTGTTACTCCAGTTGCCCCCTATAAAATAATTTCCCGAACCGTTAACGGTAGCCGAATTGGTAAAGTCTAATGTTAAGTCGAGCGTACCGGTATTCGTTATAGTTCCGCTGGTGTTTTCAAGACTGCCGCCATTTATAACTGTACCTGCTGCTATATTTACAAAGGCCCCATTGTTCATCCATACCTGGGAAAAACAAGCGGCATTGAAGGACAAAATTAATAGTATGGTTAAAAAATATTTCATTGCTAAAAATTAATTAATAGTCTTACACTTATTATCCGGATTTCATTGTTGCTTTTTATAAATTATGCATTTGTAAACTTGCTGTCAAATGGAGATGTGAACTTGTTGCTACTGTGGCTGTTGTCACCACACCAATGACATACTGTCCGTCCGCCGGGAGAGCAAAATCAACGCCCACTGCATTTAATAAACCATCGGCCGCAGGGGTTGTAAATGTTGCGCCATTGCTGCCGGCTACTACAGTCCCTAATGTATAAATATCTAAACCCGCTGCACCTGATGTTCCCGGTCTTGTGATAGGGTAAAGCCCAAAAGTATAATTGCCTGTAGGTGCAACATCATTCACATATATTTGTGCCCGTATCCTGAGTTTGGTTGTGACTCCATTGACGGTTGGATAATCTGCAGCGGCAATATAAATGGTGGCTATAGGATAAAGTGTTCCCGTACCGCTTACTGCTATTGGATCTCCGTCTCCCAGGGCATAAGTACCTGCTACTTTTGCAGCCGTGTGACTTCCGGTAACTTGAAGTATTGTTCTATATGAAGCATTGGGTACCGCAGCGGCAACAAAAGCAGTGGTGGCAAGCTCGGTTGTATTGGTACCAACTGCTGCAGTTGGTCCTGCCGGAACACCTGTAAATGTCGGAGATGCTAAGGGTGCTTTTAAATTATCAGCGGTCGTAACGAATGCGGTAGTGGCAAGCTGGGTTGTATTGGTAGCTGCTGCTGCAGTCGGGGCTGCCGGAACACCTGTAAATGTTGGAGATGCTAAAGGTGCTTTTAAATTATCAGCAGTAGTAACGAATGCTGTTGTAGCAAGCTGGGTTGTATTGGTAGCTGCGGCAGCAGTCGGAGCGGCCGGAACACCTGTAAATGTTGGACCTATTGCCAAAACGAGACTACCTGTCCCTGTTTGATTTGTTGTTGTAAGGGCTGTGCCGCCACCAAGAGCAAGAGAGGTGCCTGTAGCCACTCCAAGATCCGGTGTTATAAGTGAAGGAGAAGTTGCGAGAACAAGACTACCTGTTCCTGTTTGATTTGTTGTCGCAAGGGCTGTACCTCCACCGAGTGCAAGAGATGTTCCTGTGGCTACTCCAAGAACAGGTGTTATAAGTGTTGGAGAAGTTGCCAGTACGAGATTACCCGTTCCTGTTCGATTTGTTGTTGTAAGTGCTGTACCACCACCAAGTGCAAGGGAGGTCCCGGTTGCTACTCCAATATCCGGTGTTGTAAACGTTGGAGATACTAAATCTGCTTTTAAATTCAAAGCAGTTAGCCTGACTACATTTCCCGTACCGGTGGTTGCAATTTCCTCTATTACTCCGGCGCCGGCCGTAACTCTTCCTAAAATTTTATCTGTCGCGGAAATATTTTGAATTTTTGCGTAGGTAACATTGCCATCCAATATAGTTGAAGTGGTGACTGCATTAGCAGCAATTGTTGTTGCATTGCCAATTGAGGTAACATCACCCGTCAAGTTTGCATTGGTAGTAACTGTTGCTGCGTTGCCGGTTGTAGAACCTGATGAGCCGGTTACATTTCCTGTAACATTACCCGTTAAAGCACC
This sequence comes from Chitinophagales bacterium, assembly GCA_035638255.1. Taxonomy (GTDB): domain Bacteria; phylum Bacteroidota; class Bacteroidia; order Chitinophagales; family UBA10324; genus DASRAJ01. The sequence continues at coordinate 1,356 of DASRAJ010000086.1, read as the reverse complement.
CGCAAAAGCGACTGATGTTAGTATTCCTGTGGATGGATTAAAAGATAATTTAGTAGAAGAAATTTTTTGAGCCAGGTTTCCTGAAGTCGTCGTTACCCAAGTCGGGTACATCGTTGCGGCGGTTGCATTGTCATCAGTAATTGCTGTCAATGTTGCACTTCCTGCATTGCCTGAAATTGTCGCCTGGTCCCCGGTGTTGGTGCCTGAAACCGTAGCGTCAAGCGGAACCGTAAGTGTTTTAGATATAGTGCCGCCAGCTATAGTGAAACCCGCTGCTTGGGCACTAAGTGTAAGGGCATTATATGTTTTACCTGTAAGAGCTGCTGCTATTTTACCATCCGCAATTGCGGTTGCATTCCATGTACCCGTTGCAATGGTTCCAAGTGTTATAATATTTGTTGTCCCCGCCCAGGTTGATAAAGCCGTATTCTCAACGCTACCTAAACCAACTGCCGTTTTATCAAGGGTTTGAAACGTTTTATCTCCTCTCCAGTATTGTGCTGTTGTGCCAGCCGCAATACTCGATTCTCTTGCATTTAGCTGCCCTTGTACATTTTGAAAAGCAGTAAGAACAGAATTGCCCGCTGCTAAAGCAGTATTTGTTCCAAGAGAATAGCCTGTTAGGGGCGCTGCTATTGCTTTTGCATTTGTGAAATATAAATTAGTCCCTTCAGCAATGTTGGTGGTGCTTAAAACAACCGCTCCCTGCAGTCCGTTTACAGAGGTTACAGTAGTCGCAGATGGGGCCAGTTGGTATATAGTACCATTGTGAATGATTTCATCACCGACAACAAAGACAATATTTCCCGATCCTAAGTTCTGAGTACCGGCTATTGAAACTCTATAATCCCATCCATTTACACCAGTGGCATCAGATAGTGTAGGAGTATTAGTGCTCGCATCCCAGGTGCCCTTGTAAATTAAAGCTCCCGTAGGAAGTTGAGAAGATGGAATTTTACCACCAGCATCTAAAGTAGCTACGCCATTATTAGCTGCTTTTTGTGTTAAAGGTATAAAGGCGCCATCTACATATCCTTTAGTTGTCAAATGGGTAGACAGTGTTGGTGTTACTCCTATTACTGCGCTTGTGAATGTTTTAGTTCCAGCTATAGTTTGATCAGTAATAAGATCAACAAAATTTTGCGTTGACGAACCGGTTCCACCCCTTGAAATGGCCAATTGACCAGACCATCCCAGTGTTAGAGAGGTAGCAGCCAGTAATGATGTTGAAGGCGAGCCGCCCAATGTCAGTGTTACGTTGGCATCATCTGTTTTAGTCAAAGCTGCGGCTGCTGAAAAAGAAGGCGCTGCTGAGCTCCCGGTGGCATTTCCAAAATAAGTATTCGCAGATGCATT
>DASRAJ010000085.1:0-38151 GCA_035638255.1 Chitinophagales bacterium | reverse complement strand
AAGTTCTTCGCTCGCAGTTGAATCCCCACTTCATTTTCAATGCACTTAATTCCATTCGTAATTACATTAAGCAGCACCCTGATATTGCCGATAGTTACCTCACGAAGTTCAGCATTCTTATGCGGCAGGTACTCGAGAATTCTGTTGAAGAAAAAATTTCATTAAGTGATGAAATTGCCATGCTTGAGAATTATATGCAGCTCGAAGGGCTTCGCGTGCAAAATGGTTTTGACTATGAAGTTTCTATTGCCCCGGATGTAGATTCTGAAAACACCATGGTGCCTCCGTTAATTTTGCAGCCCATGATCGAGAATGCAATCTGGCATGGATTAGATCCGCTTCCGCATCGCGGAAAGATCATGTTGCGATTCACCGAGCAAAAAGGATTGCTCGAAGCGACTGTTGAAGACAATGGAATTGGAATCGCGTCAAGCACAGTAGATATAAAAAACACAGAGAAGAAAAGATCACTCGGTTTTCAGATCACCAGGCAGCGCATTGAACTGCTTAACAGAAAATCAAGAGCGAAAGGATGGCTGACGCAGCAATTATTTGAAAGTGGTTCGCAGGTGAGGATTGCAATCCCTGTTTGATCAGTATCGTCATTGCGAGGAGCGAAGGGTAAGCATAAGGCGTGAGCGCGACGAAGCAATCTCCCCATGGATTATGACATAATTTTAGGAGATTGCTTTGTCGCCCTCCCGCACAATTCTCTCGCTTCACTCCTCGCAATGACGAGTATTCTCTAACTTCACCACAATGCTCACCGCCGTTATCATAGATAATGAACCCCAATCCATCACTGCACTTAAAACTTTGATTGAAACCCATGCTCCTGAAATAACAATCGCAGGAATATGGACGGAGGTTGATGATGCAGTGAAAGGAATTCGTGAAACACAGCCCGACCTGGTCTTCCTCGATGTAGAATTGAAAAACGGGCAAACAGGATTTGATGTACTCGATCAAATTCGTGATCGCAGCTTCGATGTTATTTTTGTTTCTGCTTATGATCGCTATGCCATTAGAGCATTTCAGTTTAGCGCCGTGTATTATCTCGAGAAACCGGTTGACAGCTCATTACTTCGGGAAGCAGTAACGCGGGTAATGAAGAAGCGTTCAGACAACGACCTGCAGTTGCAACTGCAGACGCTGCGTGAAAACCTGCTAAACAAACTTTCTCTTCCCAGGCAAATCATTCTTCCAAATCCAAAAGAAGGTGATTCGATGGTTGTTGCCGTGAATGATATTATTCGGGTGGAAGCGGCGAACACTCAAGCCATATTTTACTTTTTCAGGAATGGAAAAATTGAAAAGACGATGTACTCTCTTAACATCGGCAGCGTGTATAAGAAGATGCTGAATGCCTATGATGACTTTATCATGATTCATGAATCACACCTCATAAACCGGCAGCATATTTCCCGTTACAATTCAAAAAATCACTCGGTGATGATGGCCGATGAAACTTCTTTGCGTATCGCGGAGCGTCGTTATGGTAACTTTCTTGAGAAATTCAATCTTCGCTGATTTTGTAAACCCTCTTTTCTCCGCGCTTATTTCTCAATTACCGCGCTGCCTAATGTTGATTGTGCAGCCCTTTGCAGGGATGGACTTTTGTTCCCATTGTTTAACCTTAAAACTTTTCAATCATGAAAAACTCAATCAACATTTCAAAATTTTCAGTGACAACCGGATTCTTCATTGGAACAAAATTTATTTTCGCAATTTTTCTCATTGCCCTAATGCGAACTGTTTCTGCTCAGTCATCTGGCTGGGTTTGGGCGAATAACATTATTCCATACAACTTAAACGGTCCAGGTCTTGCCACTGACGGTGGCAAATTGATGGCGACGGATGTTGCCGGCAATGTTTACCTGGCAGGTTCTTTCAGGGACTCTATTTCTTTCAGCGGCATTACCATTACCGGGCCGCCTTTGGTATCAAGTCCATACATCGTGAAATACGATGAAGCCGGGAATGTGCTTTGGGCTCATTCAGGAGTAGCATCAAGCTCTGTTGTCAAATTCAATTACCCTTGGGGAATAGCTACTGATGCCGGCGGTAATCTGTACTTGTGCGGCACATTCAGCACAAGCACCATTACCTTCGGAAGCACAACTTTGAGTAGCGCCAATGGCCAAAATATTTACCTGGTAAAATATGATGCAAATGGTAATGTATTGTGGGCAAAAAGTGAGGGAGGAAACGACAATGGAAGCTCTGGCAATTCAGTAGCAACTGATGCCTCCGGAAATTTGTATATGTGCGGATCATTCACTGCTCCCACCATTACTTTCGGAAGTACAACGTTGAGTAATTCCGGAGGTAGTGATGCCTTCTTTACAAAGTATGATGCAAGCGGAAATGCTATTTGGGCAAAAAAAGAAGGAGGTTCGAGCAATGATTGGGCCAGCGGAATAACTATTGACGCTTCCGGGAACATTTGTATTGCCGGCGGATTTCACTCAAGCAGTATCACGATCGGAAGCAGCACGTTGAGCAATTCGGGAGGAGATGATATTTATATTGCTAAATATGATGGCACCGGAAATGCTCTCTGGGCAAAGAAAGCTGCAGGCAGCGGCGACGAATATGCGCCAAACATTGGAATAGATGCACAAGGAAATATTTACATCAGCGGAAATTTTTCTTCACCGACGCTCACCTTTACTAATCTTTCTGTAACCAATTCAACAGTATCAGATATTTTTCTGGCAAAATATAATTCCGGTGGGACTGCACAATGGGCAAAAAAAGTAGATGGAAATAATAGTGATTATTCAAGTTTCATCTGCGTAGATCCAACAGGAAATGTGAATCTCTTTGGATCTTTTTCTTATTCATCAATCACTTTTGGAAATTACACGTTGACCAATTCAGGCAGCTATAATTCTTACCTGGTGAAGTACGATGGTTCAGGTACTGTATTGAATGCTCAGGACGTTCAATCCTCGGGGTGCAGTGGTATTGCTTCGGATGCGGATGGAAATTTATTCATCAGTGGAACATTCATGACTTCCGCCATTACACTGGGTAATATCACGCTCAATAATGTTTCAGGAGGCGACAGTTATATTGCTAAAAACGGTATGCTTTCATGCAACGTTACTTATTACGCTGATGCGGATGGAGATGGATTCGGAAATTCAAACGTATCTGTGACCACTTGCACTCAGCCAAACGGCTACATTACGAACCACACTGATTGTAATGATAACAACAATGGCATCAACCCGAATGCATCGGAAGTTGCCAATGGCATTGATGATAATTGCAATGGACTCATTGACTATGATGATCCTGGTTTAACCGGAGTTAACCTTAGTTCAAACATTCAGCCGGATGATACATCAATATGCGCCGGTCAATCTGTTACCCTGACCACAATGACCGTTGCAGTCAATCCATGTCCTTCGATTCCTGCCAACCTCACTCAAGGGCTGGTCGCTTATTATCCCTTCTGCGGAAATGCACTTGATGCAACAGGAAACGGAAACGACGGAACCGTAAATGGTGCGACACTCGTGACTGATCGCTTTGGGAATCCAAGCCGGGCATATCATTTCGGCGGCAGTAATTACATCATCGGACCGTGTGACAATTTCCCTGCCGATGACCGTACTGTTTCAATTTGGTATAAGATAGATGACTGGAGTAATCACAATACACTTATGGGATACGGCGGTGATCCTTGCGGCACATCATTCTTCGCCATACTCAATGAAACCAATCATCCCAACCAGTTCACCACTTCAGGACATTGCGAAGCGCACAACATTTCAGTGAGTACCAGCTATGTGCAAAACAGCAATTGGAACAACTGGATTATCACCACAAAAAATAATGAAACAAAATTCTACCTCAATGGTGTTCTTATAAATACGAGCAGTAACTACTTTTTCGATACCCATGTTAGTGGGAAGGATTTTGCTTTCGGTTCCATGAGCAGTACCGTAGGCGATGCTCCATATACCGATGGAAATATTTCGAAGCTCAAAGGATCACTGGATGATATTGTTATTTACAATCGGGCATTGAATTCAACCGAGGTTCAGCAACTGTATGATTTCTTCAACAGCAATCAAACAGTTTCTACAACGTATCTGTGGAGCACAGGTGCTACCACTTCTTCAATCATTGTGAATCCGTCCACCACCACGACCTACACGCTCACGACTACGCAAGGCGCCATTTCGGAAACATCAACAGTCACCGTTTTGGTCGGTGGTGGTTCAACTGTGTTTTACCAGGATGCAGACGCAGACGGATATGGAAATCCGAACGTCACTATCCTTGCATGCACGACTCCTTCCGGCTACGTCACCAACAACTTCGACTGTGACGATGCAAACGCTTCCATCAATCCGGCTGCACCACCAACTAAGCAGTTCGATGCTCGCTTCGGTGGTACCACTACCGATAAAATGAATTACATCCTCCAAACTTCCGATGGCGGCTATTTGCTTGGAGGTCTCTCTAAATCCGGCATTAGCGGTGATAAGACGGAAGCCAACTTTGATGGTTCCAACGCTACCTCTGATTTCTGGATCGTGAAGAGCAATGCTTCAGGTGCTAAGCAATGGGATAAAACTTTCGGCGGAACCGGTGATGAAGGAATTATTGCGATGCAGCAAACTTCTGATGGTGGTTTTATTTTAGGTGGGTCATCCGCTTCCGGAATTTCAGGCAATAAAACACAAGCAAATTGGGATGCAACTAATGCAACTGCCGACTATTGGATTGTGAAAACAGATGCCAATGGCGTGAAGCTATGGGATAAAAGATTTGGTGGAACAGATGACGACCAATTGCAGGCTCTTCAGCAAACATCTGATGGCGGCTACATTCTCGGTGGGTTTTCCTCCTCCGGAATCAGCGGTGATAAATCGCAAGCAAGCCAGGGCGGACAGGATTATTGGATCGTGAAAGTTGATGCTTCAGGAAATAAAACCTGGGATAAAACTTTTGGCGGAAGCAGCACTGATGGATTGTACGCCATTCGTCAAACCGCAGATGGCGGATATATTTTGGGAGGAAAGTCTCTTTCACCAATCAGTGGTGATAAGTCGCAGGCAAACCGCGATGCATCCAATGCCACGTATGATTATTGGATCATCAGGACAGATGCCTCAGGAAATAAATCGTGGGATAAAACTTTTGGCGGAAGCAGCAGTGATTTTCTTTTTGCTCTTCGCCAGGCAGCTGATGGTGGTTTTATTTTGGGCGGCTATTCCAATTCTCCGGTTAGTGGTGACAAAACGCAAGCCACCCAGGGCGGCAATGATTACTGGATTGTCAAGACCGATGCATCGGGAAACAAATCATGGGATGCCCGGTTCGGCGGAAGCAGTGATGACTTCATGTACACCCTGCAACTCACCGCTGATGGTGGCTTCCTGCTTGGCGGATCTTCTTCATCGCCTCTCAGCGGCGACAAATCACAAGGGAACCAGGGCAACAGAGATTTCTGGATCGTGAAAACAAACGCCAGTGGTGTCAAGCAGTGGGATCAGCGCTATGGAGGCGCACAGCAGGATCAGACAACAGGCATGCAACAAACTACTGATGGCGGCTACATCATTGGAGGACCTTCCTTCTCCGGCATCAGTGGTGATAAAACACAAGCTAATTGGGATGCCAGTAATGGCACGAATGATTACTGGATGATAAAACTTTCATCCAATACCGGTCAGCAAACATTTTATGCTGATGCCGATGGCGATGGGTATGGCACTTCCACAGGCTCAGTATTAGCATGCAGTGCACCATCAGGATACGTGAGCAATAGCACCGATTGCAACGATGGTAATGCAGCCGTTCATCCCGGTGCAGTAGACGTTTGCACAAATGGAATTGATGACAACTGCAATGGTGTGATAGATGAAAATGCAATTACAGCAACAGTAACTCCGGCAGGAACGGTAAGTACTTGTTCAGGCGTTAACATCACGCTGACTGCTAACCTCGGCGCAGGAATTTTCTATCAATGGAAAAAAGGAAATAAAGATATTGCAGGGGCCACCAATTCAACCTACTCAGCAAGTAAGGCAGCGGGCTACAAAGTGTATGAATTAAATAGTTTCGGATGCAGTTCAACTTCGGCTGTGACTACTGTAAATGTTTTGAGCGCACCAACTGCAACCATTACTCCACTTGGTAACCTTGATATTTGCGGAACGGGTTCAGTAGTGCTGCAAGCAAATAGTGGATCAGGACTCACATACCAATGGATGAAAGGAACTGCAAACATTAACGGAGCCACCAACCAAAACTACACAGCAACTGCAAAAGCTACTTACAAAGTAGTTGTAACCAACAGCAGCGGCTGCAGCAAAACTTCAGCGGGAGCAAAAGTTACCAAATCATGTAAGGAAGCTTCGCTTGAGAACAATGAAATTCCTTCAAGCACTCTCACACTTTATCCAAATCCAAGCACCGGAAAGTTCATCATTGATCTTAAGTTCAATGAAGAAATTAATGATGAAGCATCTATTGAAGTAATGAACCTGGTCGGTCAAATTGTTTACTCAGAAAAACTTGCCATCACTGATGGAGAGTTGAAGAAGGAAATTTCTTTCGATCATTCCCTTGCTGACGGAATGTATCTTGTGAGAGTGAATGTGAATGAGAAGATTTATTCTGCTCAATTGATTTATCAACAATAATTCAGGTTGATTTATTCCCTCCTGCTGCGCTTCTCTTCAATGAAAAAATTGAAGAGCGGCGCAGCAGGTTTTTATTTTGCCCCATAGCATACGTGTAAACTAATCTTACATTCGCTGATCGTCATCCCTGATCTATGAAAAAAACTTTCCGCTCACTCCTCCCCTCTTTTTTCAGTCTTATCTCTTTCGTCTTATGTTTTAATCCAACGGCACATGCGGGTCCCGGTGATACCGTCATCGTCCAAACTTTCAGCTTCGGCTCTCCGCAGAGTGGATGGTTCGTGATGCCATCGGATACAATGGAGTTTTCAAAAATCCAGATGCTGTATACGCTGAAGTGCAATCCTAACCAAAACCCCGCATGTGGTGAATGGGATTATCTCACGTACACTTATATGTATCAGCCCGCTGTTCAGTCATTCACTGCAAATGCTGCGAATTACCAGGAGAATGGAATGAGCCCTGATTCTTTTTCTTACATCACGTCACCCGCGTATCAACTCACGCCGCACAAACAGTATTTCGTGGTGAATGATGACACCATTTCTTATTCAGCGTTTAAAATCGGGGGCGGTGCAGATTCTTCTTTCATTCCTTTCAATACTTCTGTTCCGGTGTCGCGCACCCAATACGTGTGGAAGGCGCATAGACTGCAGACCGCGGGAATGACTGCCGGAAATATTACCGGGATGCAATTCAAGGTGTTGTCAGTACCCGGAATGTTGAAGAATCTGTCCATCAGAATAAAAAACTCTTCTCTTGATTCGCTTACATCTTCCCAATATGAAAACAGCGGCTTCACAGATGTTTATCAATTCAATACTTCATTCGTAAGTACCGGATGGAACAGCCTTGCATTTACAACTCCATTTTATTGGGATGGAATATCGAATGTGGTGCTGGAAGTGACCTATGATAATACCACTGCGTTTACCGATTTCTTAATTGCGGCCAATGAGGCTTCGTGGCAAAATTCAATCAATACTTCCGGCAACGAGCAAAGCGCCCACTTCAATGATGCAAATTACATTTCTGTTCCCGCCGGAGCATTTGCAACTGTTGACTCGCAGATCACCATTGCTTTCTGGTTTAAGGGAGATAATTTTTTAGAAGACCGGACTACATTCGAAGCAATTGATGTTTACAATCACCGCGTACTGAATGTACACCTGCCCTGGAGCGATCAGAACATCTATTGGGATGCGGGAGATGATGTGATTGGAAACTACAATCGCATTTCCAAACACGCTGATTCATCTGACTATAGAAACACATGGCATTACTGGGCATTCGAAAAAAATTGCACGACAGGAAGCATGAAGATTTTCAGGGATGGATCACTGTGGCATTCGGGGACCGGCGCTTCGCTGCTGATGAAGAACGTGAAAACATTTTGGATTGGTTCTGCCTTGTGGAACATCAACGTTTCTGCGAATGCAAGCCTCGATGAGTTCGCTGCCTGGAATAAAGAAGTGGATTCAACTACGCTGAAGGCGTACATGTACAAAGACCTCGATGCCAATCATCCTTACCACAGCAATCTTCTGGTTTATTATCACTTCAATGATAATGATGGTTTCACGGTGGAAGATGCGAGCGGAAATAATTTTGATGGCTCGATCATCGGCGCACAGTTGCCATTGTATGATGCGGCGGACTTGTTCAGAAATATTCAAAACATAAACCGGCGTGCGCAAATAAAATTAGAGCAGGGAGTTTACAATTCCCACATTGATTCCATGTTGGTGTTCGACACAACATGGATCAATCCAATCTCACTCGTATTGTTCAATGATTCATTGAACCCGAATGTTCCCACTGACACGCAACTCGTTTGGCTTCCATACTATCAATACGTTTATGATGCTCAGGGAAATATCATTGATTCAAATTACATCGCTGAGGATACTACAATTCATCTTCAATATACTCCATACAACACGGGACCGATTCCTGTATTGACTAATTGGGAACTTGCGCGTTATATCACTCCGTATGGAATCAATTTGAGTCTAGGCAGTGGCTGGACGTGGACCTATGATGTGAGCGACTATGCCTCTCTGCTGCATGACAGCGTCTATCTCTCAGCAGGCAACTGGCAGGAGCTGCTCGATGTGAAGTTCATGTTCATCAAAGGAAAACCATCCCGAAAAGTTTTGGGCATTCAGAATTTGTGGAATGGTGATTTCGGCTGGGGAACGAATACAGAAAATGACCTGGCGCCGAAAAAAGTTTTAATTCCGGCGAATGCAAAAAACTCCAGAGTGAAATTGCGCATCACCGGGCATGGTGAAGACAACAACAACTGCGCGGAGTTCTGCACGAACACTGCCTACTTTAAGGTGAATGGTCAGCAGGAATACCAGAAAGAAATATGGCGATCTACCTGTCCTCTGAACCCGTTGTACCCCCAGGGCGGCACGTGGATCTTCGAGCGGGCGAACTGGTGCCCGGGCGCTGAAGTGCAGACTTATGATTGGGAACTTACACCATTTGTCACACCGGGTGATTCTGCGCTGCTTGACATAGATCTCAATCCTTACTCCGGCAGCGGCGGAGCAAACTATGTGACCGAGTCGCAATTAATTTCGTACGGCGATCCTAATTTTTCTCTCGATGCAGAAGTGAATGAAATTCTTTCGCCGGTTCTTGACTCCATTCACAGACGGCACAATCCCATTTGCAACGATCCATTGGTGGCGATTCGAAATGATGGCAGCACAGCCCTCACATCACTCACGATCACTTATGGTATTGAAGGCGCCACTCAATCTGTCTATCAATGGACCGGTCACCTGAACATAATGGATACCGCCCAGGTGCGGCTTGGTGCCTTCTTCTCTTCGCAGGGCGGAAACTCAAATAAGTTTATCGTCACGGTGAGCAACCCAAATGGAGGAGTGGATGAAAATTCTAAGAACGATACCGCTACATCTTACTTCAAATTTCCGCGACAGTATCCATCGCACATTTACATTGAGCTCAAAACGAATTATCACCCGATGGATAATGCGTACACCATCACTGACGATCAGGGCAACGTGATTTTCTCAAAGGGGGGATTGATTGCAGACACCCTTTACAGGGACACACTCGAACTCGCAAACGGATGCTACACATTCCGGCTGACTGATAGCGGTGAAGATGGATTGTTCTTCTGGTTTTTCGACTATTACGGAAGCGGATATGCTCGCATCCGAAACGCTGATAACGGGTCATTCATAAAAAACTTTGGAGCGGATTTCGGCAGTGAACTGTACCAGCAATTCACAGTGGGTTATTATTTGAATACGGAAGAGTTGCCGCAGGTAAGCGCTGCCACGATGAATGTTTATCCCAATCCAACCCACGGTGAAGCATGGGCTGATATTTTTCTTCCGCAGCGCGAGGATGCCGAAGTGTTCATGACGGACCTCACCGGCAAAATCATTTACCACCAACTGCTTCAAAACATTTTGAGCTATGGACTCACCATTGATTTGAAGGATGAACCTGCGGGAATGTATTTGCTGCAGGTGAAGGTGAAGGAGGAGGTGATTACGAAGAAGATTTTAGTGGTGAGGTAGCAACTTGCATTCGGGTGCATACCAAATTGTCGCGGTGCTGGGTCGTGGAGAGCGCAAACTATTTTTGAAATCGAGTTCTTTGGCAATGACATTTTATTTTCAATTCTTTTAGTCAACAAATAAACCAACCACTCACCTAAAATTCTTCCTATGAAAAAAGCGTTACTTCTTCCGGCATTGTTATTTTTCTGCAGTTTCTTTTGCGAAGCGCAATGTCCAACATTATATCCATTTATCCAGGCAGTTCCGAATACTGTTTTTCCATGTCATGGTTCGTGTAATGGAATATTGGTAATTGACCCGCAATATATTTATGGAACACCTCCTTATACATTCACGAGCAACTACGGTACGGTTACACCCGATTCGCCAAACCCGGGATGGACAACCATCTCCGGACTCTGCGCAGGTCAATATGTAGTGGTCAACGTTACGGATGCTGCCGGATGCACCGGTCAGGATTACATCACCCTGATTGAGCCGGCCGCTCTCAACCCCACCATTGCTGTGACTCCGGCATGCGGATCATCGTACACTGGTTCAGTGACCATAAGTAATCTTCCTGACTGGTACTGGACGCGCAGTTTATCAGTGAGTACTAATGACTGGTGCAATTATGTGTGGAACTATGGTTGCTCAGGTCTTATAGCTACGGCACAATTAGCTTATGGTGAAACAACTCCTTTCACAGTAAATGATTTAGCACCGGGTACTTATTACTTCGGAATCAGTTTTCAAATGACGGAATACCAGTACCCGTGGTTAGGTTGCACGCAATATTTTCCTTTCACCATTGCTTCGTCATCTTTGCCGGGTGCTTCCATTACGCCGGGCGGACCCACAACATTTTGCTCCGGAGGAAGCGTTACTTTAAATGCAATTGTTGCTGCAAACCGTGCTTACCAATGGAAAAAAGGAGCAAACAATATTTCCGGAGCCACTTTATCTTCTTACACAGCAACTACAAGCGGACATTACAAGGTGACCGTTACTAATACGCTTACAGGTTGCTCTAAAACAACACCAAACGCCACCGTGGTTACCGTAAATGCTTTGCCCGCAGCCACTATAACCCCGCAAGGACCCACCACATTTTGTGCAGGAGAAAGTGTGATGTTGCAAGCGAATAACGGTGCAGGATTAACCTATCAGTGGAAAAAGGGAGGGATCTATATTTCGGGAGCTACTTTGCAGAATTATACTGCAACCACGGCAGGAACTTATAAAGTAATTGTTACCGACGCAAACACCTGTTCTAAAACTTCAACAGGAACAAAAGTTACAGTACCCTGTAAAGAAGGACAAAATATAGCAGCAACTGATTTTGATGTACATGTTTATCCGAATCCTTCCTCGGGTGATTTTACTTTTGAAATAGAAAATGCAACAGCAGAAAAACTATCCATCAGTGTTTATGATGTAATCGGGAGGTTAGTTTTTTCAGAAGGTATAAACAATTCTCAATTCACCATAAGCAGTGAGCAATTATTACCCGGCATTTATTCCGCTGTGCTTATGGATGGAAATAACAGGAAGGTTATAAGGATGATCAAGAGCCAGCTATTCTCCCCTTAGGAAAGGCGTGTCACTAATATTCACCACCTTTGTTAAGGATGAAAAAGATTTTGGTTATCGGGTCTCATTGAGGCCGATTGAAAAATTTTATATCATAAATCAACAACTATGAAACACCTCCTCTTTCCTCTTTCCTTCATCGCATGCATCATTATAACCAAAGGGCAATCACCGCAAATATGGGGGACATGCTCTTTTGGTGATTTAGGCTATGGAGCTATAATTAAATCAGACAGTACCTGCGGGAATTTTCATGTGGTCTATTCATTTGACGGAACCAATGGAGCTTCACCACTTGGTAGTCTATGTAGTGGAGGCTATGGAAAACTTTATGGATTGACTGAGGAAGGAGGTTATAACAATAACGGTGTGGTTTTTTCTTACGATACATCAACAGGTATATATCATAAGTTTCATGATTTTGCCTCTAATCCGGCTGATAGCGGAGAGGGGGCATATAGCGGCATGCTACTCGCTATGGATGGGATGCTTTATGGAACTACAGCTTTCGGAGGAATATTTGATAAAGGAGAAATATATCGTGTGGATCCTTCTATTGATTCTTATAGCCCGATATACCATTTTTATATTATGACGACAGGTGCTAATCCCGAGTGTCAATTGGTACAATTTACTGATGGCAATCTTTATGGAACAACCAGGAACGGAGGACAAAATGGTAGTGGCATAATATTTCGTTTTCATCCCTCAGATAGTTCATGCGACCAGTTATATGATTTGACTTATAACACTGGTGCATATCCTGCCTATGGCGCCTTGTTACCTAATGATGATGGAAAATTGTATGGTCTCACAGTTAATGGAGGTACTCATGGGCGAGGAGTAATTTTTAGTTATGATCCATTCTTGGATACTTATACTGATCTTCATGATTTTGATCCCTTTAACGATGACGGAGGTGGTCCTTCAGGAGGCCTGACCAAAGCTGACGATGGCTTGCTTTATGGTATGACAGGAGCCGGCGGAATAAATGAGATGGGGGTAATTTTTAAGTATGATGTAACCACGCAGCAATATACTGTGGTCTTTAATTTTAGTGATTCTACGGGATCAGCTATTTACCGAAGCTTATTAAAAGGAAGCAATGGAAAATTATTTGGCACAGCTAAATATAGCCAAATGGGTGGCGGAACAGCATTTAGTTTTGATCCGGTCAATGATGCTTTTGTAACGTTGATTGACTTTAGCAGTATTGATTGCGCTGAGCCCTTATGTGATCTTATTGAAACCGGGGTTGATGTTACTAACGCTATAGCTCTTGCAGGAAGTTCAAACCACCCTCAACTAATAGCCAGCCCCAACCCCGCTTCCTCCTACATCAACCTCGTTTATAGTGTTGAGCACAATGCCACCCTCACCATCACCAACCCTTACGGCACCACAGTAAAGCAACTCACGCTTTACCCATACTTTAAAAACCGCATTGTGTATGTTGATGATTTTGCTGCAGGGATTTATTTGGTGACGATGCGGGAGGGCATTAAAGTTTCCTCGCGGAAGGTAGTAATCGCAAAATGATCTCCCTTCCAATTTTTTTGAAAACATTATGTATGTCATGCTGACGACCTGTCCCGAATTTTCTTTCTTCGGGAAGGAAGCATCTGTTTTGTAGTTCGAATAGATTCTTCGTACCTCAGAATGACACGAAGTGTATTTCTTCAAAAACCGCATTGTGTATGTTGATGATCTTGCTGAAGGGATTTATTTGGCGATGATGCGGGAGGGCATTAAAGTTTCTTCGCGGAAGGTAGTAATCGCAAAATGATCACCCTTCCAATTTTTTTGAAAACATTATATGTCATGCTGACGACCTGTCCCGAATTTTCTTTCTTCGGGAAGGAAGCATCTGTTTGTACTTCGCATAGATTCTTCGTACCTCAGAATGACACGAAGTGTATTTCTTCAAAAACCACATTGCTATGAAACCAAAACTAAGGATTGGCTTCACGGCTCTTGAAATTATACCTCTGCCATTTTTCCACTAAGAGATTGCGCGCAAGAGCTGGACACGGAGGGCGGAAGACACGGTGAGGGTAAAATGAGCAATAAATCTGCAGGAATGTATTGCTGCATGTGAGGATCAGAAAATTATTTACCGGGGCGAAGCACAAAAGTTTTTTTTCCATGGCGCTTCTTGTAGTCAGTAATATGTTCATGAAGCATTTTTTCTTCCTTCAAAGTCAATTCCCGAACTTCCATCGGAATTGCTACCTCTTGCAGGTGATTTATCTTTTTTGATGATCTCTTATTCATAGTACAAATCTACTAATTTTTTGGAGTTATGAGGATGCGAAATGAGAAGCTGAGATGATCCAATTTGTACGAATCCATAAGAACTGCAGTAATGCTCAATAATTGCAGTTTTAGAAATTGTCATCATGTATCCTTCAAAGTTTTCAATAGCAACTTTTGCAGCATAAGCAATCAAGTTTCCTGCTACACGATCATACAACTTTTTCTTTCCAAGATTAATATCTGCTGATTCTATCAAACGCAATTCCAAGCAATCATCTTTAGGTCGTATGCTTATCAACCCATGAATAAAATTACCTGACAAAGTAATTAGCTTGAAAGTATCGCTCTTTGATATTTCAGATTTCCAATCAAACGAAAAATGTTTTCGAATGAGAAGTAAATCTCCTTTTAAAACTTCTGAAGTGAAGCATTCAACTTTCTCATTGGTGACCGTATTCAACAAGAACATTTCTCAGTAGAAGGTTTAATTCAACGCAGCATGATTATTTCATCAAAGATAACTTCCTCTACAAAAAATCTGCTGTGAAAATTTCCATGAAAAATGATAGCGTAACTTGGATGAAAATCCCGATCACGATTTTCAAACTTCCCCTCATGAAAGCTGCAACTCTGCTCTTCCCGTTGTTCTTTCTTCTCACCGATCAAAATTACTGCGCGGCACAGCCGGTCTGCAATGATACCTCGGTCGGTTTTATTCCCATCAATGATTTGGGAGTGAATGACTGGAATGGCTACCAGGGTGGCCTTTATCCTTCGGGTTCAAACTATCGCCCTGCGGCTCACAATACGGATGGATTAAACTTCGCAGCGCAAGTGGTACCACTCGATTCAACCGGCAACAGTAATTCCAATGGCAGAATTGTCTGGCTCTCTGTAGGAATGTCAAACACGAAGGATGAAACAATGCCTTTCTTAAACATCGTTGACACTGCACAATCCGTGAATCAGCAAATAACATTTGTGAACGGTGCGCAAGGTGGTCAAACAGCGAAAATTATTTCAGATTCAAATGCACTCTTCTGGAGCAATATTGATGACAGCCTGCACATCAAAGGAGTGACAGCAAAGCAGGTGGAAGTGATCTGGTTTAAAGAAGCGGATGGTGTACCAACTGATTCCGTCTTCCCGCATTATGCTGATACGCTGAGAAAGGAATTCAAGATCATCATGCACATCATCAAACAAAAATATCCGAACGTAAAACTCTGCTATCACTCGAGTCGCATTTATGGGGGTTATGCCTCTAACACACTGAATCCTGAACCGTACGCTTATCATTCCGGATGGGCCGTCAAGTGGCTGATCGAAGATCAGATCAACGGGGATGCAGCACTCACCTACGATCAATCGCCGTGGCTTGCGTGGGGACCTTATCTGTGGGCGGATGGCATCATA
Organism: Chitinophagales bacterium; assembly: GCA_035638255.1. GTDB lineage: Bacteria > Bacteroidota > Bacteroidia > Chitinophagales > UBA10324 > DASRAJ01. Next base: position 22,670 of record DASRAJ010000085.1, on the reverse strand, counting down.
CCACGCAGTGATGGCCTGGTCTGGATCTGCCCTGATGATTTTAAAAATGATGGAACACATCCGAGTACCATTGGTGCAATGAAAGTTGCTCAAATGCTTTTTGATTTCTTCTCTTCTGATTCCACTGCAACACCGTGGTTTCTTCCTTTTGCCACCGGAATGCATGATGCACAGATGAACCATGCATTCATTTCCATCAATCCAAATCCAACAGATGATGAAGTGCTGATAAATATTTCTCTTCCGCAATTCGAAGATGCCGAAGTGCTCGTGACTGATCTCACAGGCAAAATCCTTTATCACCAACTGCTTCAAAATATTTTGAGTTATGGACTCACGATTGATTTGAAGGATAGGCCGGCAGGAATGTATTTGCTGCAGGTAAAGGTGAAGGAAGAAGTAATTACGAAGAAGATTTTAGTGGTGAGATAGCGAGCGGTTTTTCTTAGCTCAGTAACTCCCTTAATCAAATTTCTGGAAACATTTTTGCACTACTACTACCTCCCCTATCTTCTTACCAACTAAAAAAAACTACTATGAAAAAACAATTACTCACGTTGCTGTTACTTACAGCAATCACCGCCGCATTCGCCCAAAACAGTCTTCGCAGTCGCATCATAACTGATCGCGGATTAACAACACATTTCATCGTTCTCGATCAAACCGAGCAAGCGGTGTTCGATGCTTCGAAGCTTCATACTATTCTTGGCCTGGATGCGAATAGTGACCTGGTTTTGTTGAGCACCGAGACCGATCAAATCGGTGGTGTGCACTATCGCTATCAGCAAACCTACCAGGGAATTCCTGTAGAGAATTCGATGTACATCATTCACACCAAAAACGGATTGATCACCGGCATGAGCGGCTCCATGGTAATGGATTTTGATTCACAGATGCCGTCACGCTTTGCAGTTCAGGTACAAAAACCCAAAGCAATTGCGGGCGCAGTGAGTCATGTGGGCGCCACAAAATACATGTGGCAGGATGCTGCCATGGAACAACGCGCCAAACTTGTGACGAATGATCAGCATGCATCCTACTATCCGAAAGCAGAGCTTGTCTGGTACAATGCGGGTGATGAAATTAACCCGCGCGAATTGCGACTCGCATACAAGGTAGATGTGTATGCATTGCAACCCGTAAGCCGCGCCGATATTTTTGTAGATGCACAAACGGGAAAAATTCTCGGCGAAAAATGCCGCCTCGAAAACACCGACGCTACCGGACCAGCCACAACTGCTTACAGCGGTACCCAAACGATTCACAGCGATTTGAGCGGTAGCAGTTACCGCCTGCGTGATTATACAAAAGGAAATGGCGTGATCACGCTGAGGAGCAACGGAACCGATTATACATCTTCGACTTCAACATGGACGTTAAGCACTCCTGATAAGTATGCCCTTGATGCGCACTTCGGAGTTGCAGCAACCTACACCTACTACCTTAATAATTTCAGTCGTAACAGTTTGAACAATGCCGGTATTGCCCTAACGAGTTACGTGAATGATGGGGGATACAGCAACAATGCCGCCTGGGATGGCTCTGCCATGCACTTCGGAAATGTCAGCGGCAGCGGTGCCGGCATCACCGCTATTGATGTAGCAGGTCATGAGCTCACTCACGGCGTTACTCAATATACCTGCAACCTTAATTACAGCTATCAGTCCGGGGCTATGAATGAAAGCATGAGTGACATCATGGGAAAGAGCGTTCAGTTCTACACAAAACCTGCTGACGTGAATTGGTTGCTGAGCAACGATATGAACTGGTCAATCCGCAACATGTCGAGTCCGAATTCTTTTAGTCAGCCTGATACCTACCTTGGCACTTACTGGACAAATAGTTCAAGTGACAATGGAGGAGTTCATACGAATAGTGGTGTTGGTAATTTCATGTTCTATCTTCTTGTAACAGGAGGAAGCGGTACCAATGATATTGGCAATGCATATACCGTAACAGGAATCGGTTTAGCAGAAGCCGATCAAATCATCTATCGCACACAAACAGTTTATCTCACTTCGACTTCTCAATATGCTGATTGGAGAACAGCCTGCATCAATGCAGCTACTGATCTTTATGGTTCCACATCGAATGAAGTCATTCAGGTTGAGAATGCCTGGTATGCAGTGGGAATAGGAACTTCAGGCGGTGGCGGAGGAGGTTGCGGAACTCCCGGTGGATTGAATGCCACTGCTATTACCAGTTCATCCGCTACTTTGAATTGGGGCAGCGTGAGTGGCGCAACAAGTTACAATGTGCAATATCGTGTAGTTGGAAATGCAACATGGACATCAACAACCTCAACAACAACATCAAAAGCAATTTCGGGATTGGCCGCGAACACTACTTATGAATTTCAGGTTCAAACCGTTTGTTCCGGTGGATCATCATCGTTCAGCGGTTCCGCAACATTCACCACATTATCTTCAGGCGGAATATCGTACTGTGCATCAAACGGAACCAGTCAGGCCTATGAGTACATTGATTATGTGAACCTCGGAACCATCAGCAGAACTTCAGGCGCAGATGCAGGAGGATATTACAACGGAACTTCTTTGAGCACGAATGTTACGCAGGGTACAGGTTACACGCTTACCCGCAGCGCAGGATTTGTTTCAAGTACTTACACCGAATATTGGGCCGTGTATGTTGATTGGAACGAGGACGGAGATTTTGCAGATGCGAATGAAACGGCGTTAACAGGTACCACGAGTGGTTCAGGAAATTATACGGGAACAATTACTGTTCCTTCAACTGCAACTGTCGGAACCACGCGCATGAGGGTGAGCATGCACTACGGCGGCACTCCTGCTTCGTGTGGTTCATTTGATTATGGTGAAGTAGAAGATTACACGCTGAATGTTCAGGCGGGCAACGGTGGAAGCTGCACCAATTCCAATGAGCCGAACAATACCAGTGGTACTGCTACCCCTGTTTCAGTGGGCATAGATATTCTTTCACAGATCGGATCCTCCACGGATGTTGACTGGTATTCATTTAACAATAGCAGCAGTGCAAGCAACATTAAAGTTACTCTTGGCACATTGCCGGGTGACTATGACATAAGGTTGTATAACACTGCAGGAAGTAATGTTGTGGTTTCACAGAATGGTGGTACGTCGAGTGAAACCATGATTTATAACACGAGTACGGTTGGCACTTACAAAATCAAAGTTTACGGTTACGCCGGAGCATACAGTACCACGCAGTGCTACACCATGCATATTTTCACGAGCAGTTCACCATTCCGGTTGAGTGATGAAAATCTTGCGAATTCAGATGCTAATTCCTCCGTCAAACTCTATCCGAATCCTGCGAGCAATCAAATGACTATGCAATATAATGGGGAAGAGGCCCTCGACGCAACGCTGAGAATCACCGATGTGCTTGGTCAGATCGTTTCAGTGAGTCAGCAGCATTTGGAGAGCGGAAGTGCGATGCCATTGGATATTTCAAAACTTAACGATGGAAAATATTTTATCAGCATTGTTGGAAATAATTTTCAGACGGTGAAGATGTTTGAGGTGATCCGGTAATTTTTTTTCTGAAATTATTTTGGAAAGAGGAATCAGGTTGCTGCCTGGTTCCTCTTTTCTTCTTAGCAATAAAATTTGAAAAGACATTCTTCTCTATCCAAGCAGTCATTCAGAGTAGTGACCATGTTGCAGATGGAAAAAAAATAGGAACGATGTTGGCCAGCGGGTTGTCATTCCGAGGTACGAGGAATCTGTTTAAGAGCCAACCGAGAAATAGATTCCTCGTACCTCGGAATGACACGAAGTGTATGAAACGTAATACTTCCTATCTCCCTGTTTTCACACGGCTCTTTTCTTCTTCATCACTGCCCCTGTGCTCGCGTGATTGCTGTTGCTTACCGAAGTTGTAAGTGAATGTGTGATTTACACGCCTGCTGTCATTATGCTGCAGGAAGGTGCCATCAAGGCTTGCATACTGAATGCTGCCATAAATAAGGTTGGTGAGAAAAATATCCGACATGCTCAGCTTCATTCTTGCTTTTCCTTTCATCAATTGCCAAGTGACGCCTGCTGTAATTTCAGTGAAGGCCTTGAATGTTGTCACGTTGGATCCTCACAAACTCTCTACGGTCAGCGGCTTATCGGCATTTTTCCACGCCACATCAAATTCTGATTTTACTTTTTGCGCCTCATCAGTTTTGTTCTGCCCTTTCAATGCTTCGCTCAAACCGAACAATCCTCTTCCGTTGTTGGGATTAATTTTGAGTGACTCATGGAAGGCAGCTTCGGCTTCGGCATATTTTCCATTGCGCAAATAAAATCCACCCAGCATGTTGTTAGCGGGAAGGAACCAATCGGGTGGTTCATCATAATGAACATTTTTTTCGGCGACCACGGCTTTCCTGTAAAATTCTTCTGCTGCCTTCATGTCGTTTTTCTTCTCGCTAATTTTTGCAGAAAGAACATTAGAGGTCACATCAATAATTGGAATCACTGTTCCTAATCCGTATGCCTGATCTGCAGGAATTATTTTCGTGATCGCTTCAAAAGATTTTTGTTCTGCTACTGCAGCTTTCATGTCACCTTTTTCGAGATCGGCAATCGCCCGCGACCAGTGCCACATTGCTGTTGTGATATTGAGCATCGAATCCGGCTTCGGATAATGCAGGATTCCATCCCAATCTTCTGCACCTACCATTAGTTGATATGGTGATGCGGTGAGAAACTGCATCAGTGGAACTTGCTCCGCCATCATCGGATCAACCTGCTTCATCGCTTCATTGACTTTCTCCTCTGCCTCCCTGTTTTTTCCTACGATTAAAGATCCGATGGCAAGGAAGTGGAGGTTGTGAGTGTAATAGAGCATCGGATATATACCCTCGATATTGTTTGCTTTGATGTAAATAGAATCAACATTCGCTGCAATGGCATTTGCCTTATTAGCGCCTTCATAATTTCCGGTGCGCATGTAAACGTGAGCAGGCATGTGCACGAGATGACCGGCGTTTGGAACAAGCGTAGCCAAACGCCGTGCGCATGCCAATGCCTTCTCAGGATGGGGTGACATTTCTGTTGCATGGATGTAATAATGATTCGCTCCGATGTGCATGGAATCTTTGGCAAGGACAGATTCGAGCGCGGCCATGATGTCCATCGTGTTTTCATTCGGCGCACCGTCTTTCGACCACAAATCCCATGGGTGAAGATTCATCATGCTTTCAGCGTACAAAGTTTTTGCATCAAGGTCATCAGGATATTTTTCACTCAGCGTTTTCATTTCTGCACTATACTTTTTTTCAAGCGCACCCAAATCAGCCGTGGTGTCATTGGTGTAACGAACAGCGAGCGTGTTGATGTAATCTTTTTCTTTCTCAGATGCATTTGAACTGAGTGATTGTGCTTTGGTAATGTTCTGATATGCGAGGAGTGTAGCATTCATGTCAGCGGGCCAGTTATAGTTGGAGCCATAACAGAAGGCAATTCCCCAATAAGCCATTGCCAGATTCGAATCATACTTCAATGCCTGTTGAAACGAGCGGACTGCTTCTTCATGATTAAAGCCGTACATCAGAGTGAATCCCTGGTTGAAAAATGCTTGCGCCTGATCACTCTTTGTTGTTACTGCATGGTTCAGGTGACCCATGTTGGGAAAAATCCCTGCAATGGGTTTGCTATTCTCTGAAGTTTTTTTCTGTGTGCATTCGAATGAGAAAATAGCCAGTAAGGCGATGAGGAGAAATGTTGAAGTTTTCATCGGAAGAAGTTTCCCGAAAAATAGGAAGGAATCGCTGAAAGGGAAAATCGTGAACCGTGAATCCCGATCTAATCGGGAGAACTCGTGAGATATGAAGCGGCGCAGCAACCGAGAGCCTGGACAACGCTCGTTCAAATTGAATTGGTTCGAATGCGAAAAAAAATTTCAACTGCTCTTAAAATATTACTCCACTAAATTCCAAACAGAACCATCAGTCAATTCTATCTTGAGAACTCCTTTGTCTAAACTGTAAATGATGTATTTGACCCAAGGCTTGGCTGTCGTAATCCAATCTGTTGGGGGGTGTTCTAAAGCAACAGTATAATCGAAATCGAAGATTTGGTATACGCTTGAATAAAATGCAGAATCAACGTAATAATTGTTTATCAGATTGACACTTGAAAATCCGTGCTCGTAAGTTCCCAACACAAAGAGATTGTTTTGAATCTTAATCCTAAAAACACCATGTCGCATTGAGTCTTGCATGTTGCTTCCAAATCGCAATAGAATATCAAGTTCTTTTTCAACTGATTCGCCTTCAATTCCAGTTGCCACAAGATTGAATACCGTAGTCAGGTCTGTATCTGAATAAGTAGAAAACTGGTTAAAAGTTGTTGAATTATTCCTCAAGTAACTTCCGGGTGAGCAAACATCACAGTCTGTTTTCATTTCATCTATGAGAGTATCTCTTCTTCCAAGTCCATATAGCGTGAACGAATTTCCAAGAGAGTCCTCAAACTTCAATATTTCATTTCCGGAATATGGAACCAGTTTCAATTCTTCAGGAGTGAAATTGGGAAATACTGCGTGATCTTTCGTGCAGGAGAAAAAGATCAATGCACCAAAAAAAATTACAGAGACACGTTTGATTTTCACGGGGAAATTTTTCTTTAAACGAAAGCACCAAGAAATCATTCTTAATCTCGAATCATTTCACCCGCTCGACATACTCACCGGTGCGTGTATCTACTTTCACTTTAATTCCTGAATCAACGAACATCGGAACCATAATCTCTGCTCCTGTTTCGAGCTTGGCTTTTTTCATCGGGTTATTTGAAGTATTTCCCTTCACCGCACCTTCGGCTTCCGTAATTTCAAGAACAACATTGATTGGAAGCTCACAAGTAAGTGGCTTGTCAGTCTCAGCATGAAAAGAAATTTCAACTTCCTGTCCTTCTTTCAGATACTCATGACCTGTAACCATTTCTTCAGCGAGTGTTACCTGCTCAAATGTATTTTGATCCATGAAGCTGTAGCCACTGTTGTCTTTGTAGAGATACTGGTATTTTCTTCTCTGAACGCGCACGGGGAAAATTTCTTCACCGGAATTCCAGGTCTGATCAATCACTTTTCCGCTTGTTATGCTTTTCAATTTTGTGCGAATAAATGCTCCGCCCTTGCCTGGCTTCACGTGCTGGAAATCTACAATGGTGTAGAGATCATTCTTAAAATCAATCGTGAGTCCTTTTTTTATTTCTGTTGTAGTTGCCATGAGTTGGTGAATGGGTGAATAGTGAATGGTCAATTGTCATTGGTCATTGGTCATTAATCATTGGTCATTGGTCATTGGTCATTGGTCATTGAAATGTTATGTGAATCGTGTATCGTTCCCGACTAATCGGGAGTGAATCGTGAATCGTTCCCGACTAATCGGGAGTGTATCGTGAGTCGTATTTTCAAGCATCGTACGCCCACTTCATCCAAACTGCCCCCCACGTGAATCCTCCGCCGAACGCGCAGAGGATCAGGTTGTCGCCTTTATGCAATTTCTTTTCCCATTCCCATAAACAAATTGGAATGGTTCCATTCGTGGTGTTGCCGTACTTCTCAATGTTGACCATCACTTTTTCTTCGGGAAGATTCATTTTAATTCTGGTGGCGTCAATGATTCTTTTATTGGCCTGGTGCGGAACAAGCCATGCAATGTCTTCGGCAGTCAAGCCATTCTTCATCATGATCTCGTAGCCCACATCTGCCATTTTTGAAACGGCGAATTTGTAAACCGCTTGTCCTTCCTGGTGCACATAGTGCAATCGCTTCTCGACTGTTTCCTTTGAAGCCGGCATTGCTGAGCCACCCGCCTTCTGATGCAGATGGACACGACCGGCTCCATCGGAATACATGATGCAATCGAGAATTCCCAATCCATGTGTATTCGGTTCGAGTAACACTGCACCTCCGCCATCTCCGAAGATCACGCACGTTGCGCGATCAGTGTAGTCAATGATGGAAGACATTTTATCTGCACCTACCACAATCGCTCTTCTGATGGCACCGCTCTCGATCATGCGGGCAGCAGTGGTGAGTGCGTAAAGAAATCCTGAGCATGCGGCTTGCAGGTCGAATCCCCACGCATGTTTCAATCCTGCCAAATCACAGATGATGTTTGCGGTGGCGGGAAACTGCATGTCGGGAGTGGTGGTGGCGCAGATAAGCAACTCAATGCTGTCAGGGTTGGTGTTTGTTTTCTTCAGCAACCCCTGAACTGCATTTACTCCGATCACTGAGGTCCCTTTTCCTTCGCCGCGAAGGATTCTTCGTTCCTTAATGCCGGTGCGACTCATGATCCATTCATCGGTGGTGTCCACCATTTTTTCAAGATCAGCATTTGACAAAATGATTTCAGGCAACCATGCGTGTACGCCGGTGATCGCTGCTGTGATTTTTGTCATGAATTATTTTTTGAAGTGGGAGCGCAAAGATAAGTGCTGAAGTTTTGATAGGAGAAATTGAGTAGCTTCGTAAACCAATTGATTTCTGTGAGAAAGATTCTGCTGCTGCTTGTATTGCTGATTTTAGTCAAACAAAATTTTTCTCAGAGTTTGAGAGGAGGAGAAATACGATTCACTCATATTAGCGGGTTTACTTATAGTTTCATCATTGAGATTTACAGCAATGATTCATCGCTTCATTCTTTGCTTATTACGAATGGTGATGGAACAACCGACACATTGGAGAATGTTGGCCAGCCGGAGTACGCTCCAATCTGCTTCAATCAGTTTTCAGGAGGCTCCCATACCTACCCCAATCTGGGAACCTATGTGGTAAGTGTTTCAGCTAATTATCTTATGGATAGTATTGCAAATATTCAGTATTCGGCCTCTCAGAAATTATATCTTGAAGACACGTTAAGAATTCTTGATCCGGCTTTCTTTGGTTATGACAACTCACCTATTTTGTTGAACCCTCCAATTGATTATGCTTCAGCTGAACAAGCATACGTTTATAATCCGAACGCTTATGATCCGGATGGTGATAGTCTTTCATTTTCATTGGTTCCTTATTTCGCAAATGGATATACCTTTCCGACAGCTACTGACTCAATCGGCATTAACAAACTCACAGGAGAATTGTTGTGGGATAAACCGATTGCAGCAGGTAATTATGCACTTGCAATTCTTGTCACCGAATTCAGATCGGCAGTGGTGATAGGAACAGAATACGTTGATATGATGATAACAGTTAACAATTCTTTGGGCATAAATTCAATTCAAACGGAAAATTCAATTTCAATTCTTCCCAACCCAACAAATAATCAAACTACCATCACCTACAATCTTCGACCACAATTACAACCAACTTTATCAATCCTGAATTTAGAGGGGAAGATAATCTCAGAGATAAAACTCAGTTCTCAACAACATGAATTCTCACTTGATGTTTCGAAGTTTCCTGTCGGAATTTACTTTATTGAATTACGCAGCAACGATGAAGTGATCACAAAAAAATTGGTGAAAGGGTGAGGACATTGACCTATCATTTACTTTTGTAAAAAAATCAGAGAATGAAATTACTGGTAGATATAAAAGACAGCCATGCAGAATTTTTTGTGGAACTCCTCAGAAATTTTTCTTTTGTGAAAGCGAAGCCGCTTACTGATGCCGATGCTCAATTGCTTGAAGAAATCAGACATGCAGTGGAAGAACTAAAGCTGGTAAAGTCCGGCAAGATAAAAGCACGAAGCGCCGAAGAATTTTTGAATGAGCTATGAAGTCAAAACAATATCAGATTTCGAAAACCAGGCAAAGCGCCTGATAAAAAAAATTCCCTCACTCAAAAAGGAAATTCATGAAGTTATTCAATCGCTGAAAGAAGATCCCAGGCAAGGCGATTCATTTGGAAACAGTTGCTACAAAGTAAGAATTAAAATTGCCTCAAAAGGCAAGGGAAAATCAGGAGGGGCAAGACTTATCACTCACGTTCTCGTACAGCAAACTACTGTTTATCTCTTGTCAATCTATGACAAGTCGGAGCATGAAAGCATGTCGGAAAAGCATATCAAACTGTTGCTGAAAGAAATTCCACCAGCAAAACCATAGATTGACTAAACGAGGAATGTGAGTTTCAAAGTTTCCAGCAGGAGCTTACCTTCTGGAATTACAGAGTGGTGATGGAGTGATTACGAAGAAGCTGGAGAAAGAATAAATCAAACCTACCGTGACTCTTCTGCATGGTGGGTAATAAATACTTCTTTGAAAACTTCTACAAGACGATTCTGCACCATGTCGTGCGTGAGAAGAATCATCTGGTGAAATGCAGTAGCATTTGAAATTCCGTGGCCAATAACCACGGGTGCATTTACACCGAGAATGCCCGTGCCGCCGTAATTCTCATAGTTGAAACGATCCCAGTATTCATCTTCGATGCCGCGGCTTTTTACCATGTCGTAAATGGATTCGCCAAACTTGAGGATGATGTTGCCGACAAATCCATCGCAGACCATTACATCTGATTTGTCAGAGAAAATATCCCGGCCTTCAATGTTGCCGGCAAAGTTGAGCTTATCACTCTCCCGCATCAGCTCAGAAGCTTCTTTCACTAAGAGATTTCCTTTTCCTTCTTCCTCACCAATACTGATTAAAGCTACGCGCGGATTTTCGATGTGATAAATGATCTTCGCATAGAGAGAACCCATGATGCCGAATTGCAACAGTTGCTCCGGCCTGCAGTCAACATTTGCACCGATGTCAAGAAGGATTCCGATGTGACCATTATCCCGCGGAACTATTGTACAAAGTGCAGGACGTAATACTCCTTCAACAGTTTTCACACTGTACATGGCACCCACGAGCATGGCGCCTGTATTTCCTGCACTCGCAAAGGCATCAATTTTTCCATCCTTCAAAAAATTGAAACCGACAGCAATGCCGGAGTTTGGCTTTTGCTGAAGCGCTTTCGTCGGCGACTCGGCCATGCCGATGTTTTCAGAGCAATGAACAATTTGGAATTGATTCGGTGAGCTTCCTTCTTCTTTAAGTACGGAGCGAATCAGGGATTCATCACCAAACAAAACCAGCTCATCATCGCTGCCCAGTTCCTTTGAAGCCAGCAAAGCGCCGCGCACACACTCGCGTGGTGCAAAGTCACCTCCCATAGCATCGAGACCGATTTTCAACTGTCAATTTTTAAATTGCGTCCGCAGGACTCAGTGAGAAATTGTCAATTGGCGATCATTCCCCTTTTGAGAGAATTTTTTTGCCTTTGTAAAATAATTCGCCTTCATGATAGTGAGCGCGGTGGCGTATGTGCGAAGCACCCGTTGTAGGGTCAATGCTGAAAGTCGGCATCTCCGCCTTATCATGAGTACGGCGGTCGCGCTGGCGGGTTTTCGAATGTCTTCGTTTTGGATTGGGCATGTTTAGTTAAATTTTATTTTGGTCAAAGCATCCCAGCGGGGGTCAACTGCTGATTCCTCTTCGGATGCGTGGTTTAATTGTTCAAGAACTTTTTGATCACAGGGTTTTTCTTCTTCTGTAAGATTATCACATGTAACGTGGTTGATCGGTATGCTCAGGTTTACGAATTCATAAATTAATTGCGCCACGCTAAAGTGTGTGTCATGCCTGCTGATGTACACTACGTCTGCCAGCGAATCATCTTGCTCGTCTTCATGGTGCTCATCAAACTTTACTACAATCGAATACTCACTGTCAACCGGGTAATCGAGTTCCACGCCGCAACGATCGCAGGGCAGATGAATTCTGCCTTCGAACTGAAATTGAAGGTTGAAGAATGACTGTTGCTTGTCAAACTTCAGCACCACGTCCACCTTCGCATTCTCCACTAATGATCCTTCGAACAAAGCAAAGAACTTATCGTCAATGTGGTAGTTGAAATTGGTGATTCCTTTCTTCAACCCAACGAAAGCGATCTCATATTGTCGCAGCGGATCCATGTACCCTTCGTTTAAAGCGAGGGGCAAATGTAATTAAAATGGTGAAAGGTGGTGAGAAGTAGGCCGTGAGACGTGAGACGTGAGTCGTGAGAGGTGAGAGGTGAGAGGTGAGAGGTGAGACGGAGAGGTGAGACGTGAGAGGTGAGACGTGAGAGGTGAGACGTGAGAGGTGAGAGGTGAGACGTGAAAAGAAAAAAAGATTGTTTCATAAAATCGTGAAGGTGAAAGAGAGAGGCGAAGAACAATCAGATTATTTCATAAAATGGTGAAAGGTGATAAGGGAGAGCAAAAAAAAGGGCAGATTGATTCACGATTCATACACGTCTCACCTCTCACCTCTCACCTCTCACATTTCAAATTTCCCTTTCCCCGTCATATACTTGCCCCACAAATTTTTGAATCGTGTTGTTCGGTACTAAAAATCCATCTCCCGTTTTTCATGTGGAAGGAAACAATATTATTTACTCTGCCAGACTGCGGAGGGATGTGACCATGGATTTGTTTTTGCCGGCTTCGTACCCCTACTCGCGAAGGAAATTTCCGTTCCTGATTTTAAATGACGGGCAGGATGCTGAAGCGATCCGGTTGAAGAGTGCTTTGTCGCGGCTTACCCGAACGGAGCAGATGCAGGAAATCATAGTGTTCGCTGTTCACGCCGGCGACCGTATGCAGGAGTACGGAGTTTCTTCACACCCGGATTTTAAAAAGCGCGGCGCAAAGGCAAAACTGTATTCGGGATTTATTGTAGAAGAGCTGATGCCATTGCTCACTTCTAATTTTCGGCTGGATGCAAATTCGGGTTTCAATGCTATTGCAGGGTTTTCTCTCGGAGGATTGTCTGCGTTTGACATTGGATGGAATCATCCCCGGTTGTTTCAGCGCATTGGTGTGTTTTCCGGCTCATTGTGGTGGAGAAGCAGGAGTTATGAGGATGGGTATGATGAAGCAAGGGATCGCATCATTCATAACAGGGTTCGATCAGCCTCCCCGAACTCTACTTTGAGAGGAGAACTGCGCTCACACCTCAGGTTCTGGTTTCAAACAGGCACGCTTGATGAAACTGCTGACCGCAATCACAATGGTGTGATAGATTCGATTGATGACACCCTTGATTTGATTTGTGAGCTGGTAAAGAAAGGTTATCGCCCCTACAGGGATATTGAATATGTAGAGATCGAAAATGGAAAACACAATCAGCAAACATGGGCGAAGGCATTGCCAATGTTTTTGAAGTGGGGGTTTCCCAAAATATAAAACCAGGGGTATGAGCTATGGTTATCTCCAAAGATTCGGAAATTACTTTTATCTTTTCGCGAAGTAAAAGGCCATCTCCTTGCTCTTTCATAGGATCATACTTTTCAGTATAGTAGTGCTAATACCGGCATCATCCAATTCTCAACCGGGAAAGACTCAGTACAACTGGCGACCCGAAGATCCCCGGTTTATCACCTACCGCGAAGGTTTCGGCAATCATGGTATTCAGGGCATCGCGCAGGATCACGAGGGGTTTATGTGGTTTGGCAGCGATAACGGGCTATACCGCTTTGATGGAATCACTTTCAAAAAATTTGTGCATGATGATACAGATTCCAATTCCCTTCCGGCTGATAAATGCTATGTGAGGTTTGTTGACAGCAGAGGACTTTTATGGATCGAATGCAACGGGTTAACCTGCTACAATACGGAAACTGAGAGATTCCAAAATTATAACCCCGGCGATACACTTTTTAAAGAGCTCATGACGGGTATGGCAGAGGATAAGAATCATGACTTGTGGATCACTCAACATGGTAAATACAGTCTTGTTAAATATGTTAGAAACAGTGATAAGTTTAGGGTTTTCAGTTTCCCCGATTCATTAACTAAATCCAAATTGAGTCCTAGAGGCTTAGTTTTTGATTCTACCGGAAAAATCTATGTTGCCGTCTCATATAAAGGCATTATGGTCTTTAATCCCGCTACTGAAAAGTATGAGAGACTGATTGGCTGTAAGAACTCCAGGACAGCAAAATTAAAGTTTGGTTGGACTGTTGAGTAATTGACGGAGTAGCACGATACAATGCTGTCGGCTTTACCATCGGCAGCAAAGCGTATCTCGGTACAGGTAAAACGGCAGCTAATGAATATATGAAGGACTTCTGGGAATACGATCCTGTCACCAATGTGTGGACACAGAAAGCGGACTTCGGCGGATCAAAAAGATATAAGGCAACCGGGTTTGCTATAGGCACCAAAGGATATATAGGTACCGGCTATGATTTGAATGGCTCCTTTGTAAAGAGTTTTTGGGAATATGATCCTGCTACTAACGTATGGACTCAGAAAGCTGTCTTTGGCGGAACAGCAAGACAAAATGCTGTTGGATTTTCTATTGGCAGTAAAGGTTACATAGGTACCGGCATAACCGCAACTAATGAGTATAAAAAAGATTTCTGGGAATATGACCCTGCCGCCGATACCTGGACACAGAAAGCCAATTTCGGAAACACAGTAAGAGAGGCTGCAGTCGGGTTTTCTATAGGCAGCAAAGGGTATATAGGCACCGGCAACAACAGCAACGGATATAAAAAAGATTTCTGGGAATATGATCCTGCCACTGATACGTGGACACAGAAAGCCGCCTTCGGCGGAACAGCAAGACAGGGAGCAACCGGGTTTTCTACAGACACGAAAGGGTACATCCTTACTGGTTATGATGGAACTTATAAAAATGATTTCTGGGAATATGATCCTTCCACCAACACCTGGACACAGATGGAGGATTTTACAGGAGCGGCACGGGCTTATGCAGTTGGTCTCTCTATTAGCGGTAAGGGATATATAGGAACCGGTAGTAATTCCAGCAGCACCTTTGATGATTTCAGGGAATATACCGTTCCGGTCTTTGTCGGCTTGACTGTTTATGCTGATGCCGATGGAGACGGCTTCGGCGATCCGGGCAACAGCATAATAACTTCAGATTGTGGGGTGCCCAGCGGTTATGTAATAAACAACAGCGATTGCGATGATGCCAATGCCGGAATAAATCCCAACGGAATACCCGTCAAGCAATGGGATGTACGATTCGGCGGAACGCTCGATGACAGACTTTCTAAAGTACAACAAACTACCGATGGCGGTTATATTTTAGGCGGTCGCTCGAAGTCCGGCATCAGTGGCGATAAAACACAAGCCAACCGGGATGGCACTAATGCTACCTGGGATTATTGGATCGTCAAGACAGATGCCACGGGTGTGAAGCAATGGAACAAACGATTTGGAGGAACACAGAACGATGAACTCGTAACGCTGCAGCAAACGCTTGATGGCGGTTATATACTCGGTGGTCATGGCTACTCCGGATTGAATGGCGACAAGTCACAGGCAAATTACGATGCCGCAGAAACCACTGCCGATTACTGGATCGTGAAAACCGATGCAAGTGGCACTAAGCAATGGGACTTTCGCTATGGCGGGAGCGGTGATGATCAGTTCCAGGATCTTCAGCTCACTACAGATGGAGGATATATACTTGGAGGATATTCCACCTCAGGCATCAGCGGAGACAAGTCGCAGGCAAGCCAGGGCGATGCCGATTATTGGATTATAAAAATTAATTCTGCCGGAGTCAAGCAATGGGATGCGCGATATGGAGGAACCAATGCTGACTACCTCTATGATCTGGAGCAAACTGCCGACGGTGGTTATATATTAGGAGGGCGCTCCCACTCCGGCATTGGAGGTGATAAAACACAAGCCAATTGGGACGGTTCAAACACTACCTTCGATTACTGCATTGTGAAGATAGATGCTAGCGGTATAAAACAATGGGATAAGCGTTTCGGAGGAACAGGCGATGATGTTTTCTATGCACTCAAACAAGCGTCGGGAGGAGGGTATATACTGGCAGGATATTCAGGGTCCGGCATCGGCGGTGATAAAACACAAGCCACACAGGGCGGCACCGATTATTGGATGGTCAAGATAGATGCTAACGGAACGAAGCTATGGGATGCGCGCTTCGGAGGAAGCAGTGATGAGCAACTCTATGTTCTTGAGCGATCTTCGGATGATGGATACCTGCTCAGCGGATATTCTAATTCAGGTATCGGCGGAGATAAAACGCAGTCAAACCAGGGAGTCCGTGATTTCTGGATTGTTAAAACTGACGACACCGGAGTAAAGAAATGGGATCTCCGTTTCGGCGGCACCAAAGCAGATGTAACCACCAGTCTTCAGTCTACTGCTGATGGAGGTTGTATCGCAGGAGGATATTCTTTCTCCGGAGCAACAGGTGACCGGTCACAAGCCAACTGGGACGGCTCTCTGCTCACACAGGATTATTGGATCGTTAAATTAACAAGCGGCACAGGACGTCTTGTATTCTATGCCGATGCTGATGGCGATGGCTACGGCAATCCTGCCATCTCGGTATCGGCATGCACGGCTCCTGCGGGTTATGTGAGTGATCCCACAGACTGCAATGATGGCGGTGCTTCTATTCATCCCAATGCTTCAGATATATGCAACAGCATTGATGATAACTGCAATGGAGTGATAGATGAAAATGCCATCACAGCAACTATTACACCCTCAGGATCTGTTTCTACTTGTTCCGGCGTTGCTATAACGCTCACTGCCAATACCGCTTCAGGCATCACCTATCAATGGCTGAAAAACAGTGCTAACATTTCAGGGGCGACCAACTCCACTCACTCGACCAGTACGGCGGCAAGCTACCAGGTAAGCGAGATGAATAATTTCAGTTGCGCTTCTACTTCTCCAGTTACTACTTTGAGTGTTATTGCAAAGCCAGCGGCAATCATCACACCTCTCGGCAATCTTGACATTTGCGCAACCGGCTCCGTGGTGCTGCAGGCAAATAGCGGTGCAGGATTAACCTACCAATGGCTAAAAGGTGGCAACAATGTTAGCGGCGCTACCAATCAAACTTATACGGCAACTAAAAAAGCCACCTATAAAGTAATTGTCACCAACAGCAGCGGATGCAGTAAAACTTCAGCAGGAGTGAAAGTCACTAAATCCTGTAAAGAAAGCTCGGCAGGCAGCGACCTTTCAAATGCTGAAATGAATATATACCCCAACCCTACCACCGGAAAATTCACAATCGATCTGGAATTCAACAGTGAGGAGTATGCAGAAGCTGACATTCAAGTCTTCAACATGACGGGACAAGTGGTGTCCGATGAAACAACTATAGTAGCGAATGGAGTGCTACAAAAAGAAATCCAACTAAGTGATGCAGCAGCAGATGGAACATACTTGGTGAAGGTGACCGTCAACGATCACGTCTACTCCGCTCAAATCAATTATCAAAAGTAATGTTGGTTAGCCGCCTCGCTCTTTTCGAAGGGTGGGGCGGCTTTTTTTTCTAACTATAAACAGCGGGACAACTTGTAATTGACAAAATAAAATAAGGCGAAATGCCGCCGACCGTTTCGGTGGAGGAAATGAAAGAAACTAAACGTGATCAAATAGTCAAATCAATTCACTTCTAAAACAAAAAAGCTATGAAAGCAACTACTTTTTTCTTCACAATTATACTTGCAGCAGGTTTAACCAGTAGCTGGGCACAAAATACCTGGACGCAGAAAGCCAACGTAGGAGGATTAGCAAGATTCTATGCAGTTGGGTTTTCTATCGGCAGTAAAGGGTATATCGGAACCGGTTCTTACGAGCTAAAAGACTTCTGGGAATATGACCCAGTTACCGATGTATGGACACAGAAAGCCGACTTCGGAGGAACAGGAAGATACGGGGCCGCCGGCTTTTCGATAGGTAACAAAGGGTATGTCGGCACCGGGACTGGTTTCACACATGATTTTTGGGAATATAATCCAACATCAAACACGTGGACACAGAAAGCCGACTTCCCGGGAGCAACAAGATTTCATGCAATTGGATTTTCCATCGACAGTAAAGGATATATGGGTACCGGCCAATCTCCTGACGCAGGTTGGCACTTTGTCAAAGATTTCTGGGAATATGATCCCTCCACCGATACCTGGACACAGAAAGCTGACTTCGGCGGAATAGAAAGATGGGAGGCAGCCGCATTTTCCATTGGCAACATAGGATATGTTGGTCTCGGCAGCAACTATTTTGACTATCCTTATGATAAAAATGATTTCTGGGAATATGATCCTGCAACCAATACATGGATTCAGAAAGCTGATTTTGCAGAAACAGGAAGCTCGGCAGCGGTCGGATTTTCCATAGATGACAAAGGATATATAGGTACCGGTAGCTGGAAAAATGATTTCTGGGAATATAACCCTGCTACCGATGCGTGGACGCAAAAAACAAACTTCGGGGGATTACCCACGGTGGCTGCAGTTGGATTTTCCATCGGCAGTAAAGGGTATATCGGCACCGGCGCCGCTAGTGGAAATGATTTTTGGGAATACACTCCTGACACTTCATCCTGCGCATTTCCTTCAAATTTGTCGGTGGCAAAAATTACATCATCTTCAGCCAGATTAAAATGGAATGCTGTTGCAGGAGCCGAAAAATATAAGCTTCGCTATAAAGTATCAGGCGCGGGTGACTGGATAACCATGTACCCTGTAGCCCACTCAAAAAAAATCACCGGGCTATTACCAAATACAACATATAGTTGGGATGTGAAAACTTATTGCAAAGTAGATTCCCCTAATGTGGTGTCCCATTGGTCTTCAAAGCAGGATTTTACTACGGCACCCTTCCGCATGTCCGAAGGGATTCCGGTGGAGGGTGATGAATCGGTGTGGCAAATCTCATTTCAGATTTATCCTAATCCTGCTGAAGAGCATGCAACCATTCAATTCACCCTTCCCCAATCATCGCATGTATATATAAAAGTGTATGATGTGAGCGGAAAAGAAATTGTAACCATGCTGGATGATGATGTGGAACAAGGGGAGCATTCACTTCAACTCAACACTTCTGATTTTGCTAAAGGAGTTTATGTGGTGAAGATGATTTGTGCTTCAGGAATAGAAAATCAAAAATTGATTGCACAATAATTGTTTAACTCATTTTTTTAACCTCAAAAATTAATTAATCATGAAAAACCAAAAAACACTTTCTGAGAAACTGAAAAGCTATTCTCTTTTAGCATCTGCTTTAATTGGAAGCGAGGCGGTAGCCAATGCGCAGGTTATTTACACTGATCTTGATCCTGATGTCACTAATTATGGAGTATCAGCGTATAGTCTGGATTTGAACAATGATGGTGTAGTTGACTTTACTTTGGAAGGAGATGCACACCATGATGGCGGCGTCGAATGCACCACATCATCTTGCTGGGGTTTTACCAATAACTCTCAATCAGTTAAAGTCTCACCCGCTCCCGGAAATTCTGTTGCCATTGCCAGCGGTTACCCTGCCATCGCAGGATATTTAATAAATTCCAATTTAATGTGGAATGATAACAGTGAACAACGCTTGGGACTTTTCTCAAGTTGGTGGGTATCAGGAGGTGGTTCGGGCGGCGGGACAACAGGTTACTGGTATTGCGCCGATAAAAAATTTCTACCCTTACGTTTTATTTTTAATGGTGAAGAACATTATGGATGGGTGCGCCTTTCAGTAGCTTGCGAATACCAGTCGTTTACCATTCATGATTATGCGTACGAACAGCAACCAGATACGCCTATAATTGCAGGATGCATCAGTGGCAGCATCTTATATGCCGACATGGATGAGGACGGTTATGGCGATCCGGGCAACAGTTCATTTTTTTCTGATTGCCGGCAATCCGGATATTTAACAGACCATAGTGATTGCAATGACAACAATGCAAACCTACATCCGGGAGTATGCGACGGCACCAATGGTATAGATGACAATTGCGATGGTGTAATTGATGATGGATATGGTACAACTACATTCTATGCAGATAATGATGAAGACGGGTACGGAAGTATAAATTCCTATGTTAATGAATGTTCAACTCCGGGTGGGTACGTTACCAATTCTGCTGATTGCGATGATGCAAACAGCACCATTCATCCCGGTGTTCCTGAACTCCCAAATGGCATTGATGATAATTGCACCGGACTTATTGATGATATAGGAAATGCACCATGTGATGGCGTGATGCTTTCGTTGGGTGTTAATGGACCCTATGACACTCATGGAGCAACGGTAGATCCCGATGAAGTTTCGCCACCGCGAGGTACATGCTCGGCATCAGGGTATTGGTGTAATAATACCTCTTCAAACTTATCTAATTCGCTGTGGTTTTCATTTGTGGCTCCTGCTTCAGGCAATGTAACTATTCAATCCCCGGATTTCGATACTCAATTAGCTCTATGGAAAGTTAGTGACTGTGCAGATTATTCAACCTATACTTTAGTTGATGCTAGTGATGATGAGCCGAATTACGCTGCACATGGAGGAGTGATCTATTCATCCTATATGGGTTCTTACAACTGTTCGCATCAGCTTGTGCCTGGTGAAACCTATTATGTTCAATTAGACCCCTGGAGCGCAAACGGTTCTACGCGCATAGTTCTTACAGATGCGGGAACACCAGTAGACGCAGTAGTTTTTTATACTGATAATGACGGAGATGGTTTTGGTGATCCGCAGGTTTCTGTTTCATTGTGCAACCAAACTTCCGGATACGTAAGCAACAGCACCGATTGCGATGATGCAAATTCCTCACTAAATCCTGGTGCCGAAGAAGTAATCAATTGCATAGACGACAACTGCAATGGCATTATTGATGAAGGAAAGTGGATTCAAAAAGCCAACTTCGGAGGAACTGCAAGATACAATGCTGTTGGTTTTACTATCGGCAGCAAAGCATATCTCGGTACCGGCAAAACCGCTGCTAACGGATATAAAAAAGATTTTTGGGAATATGACCCTGTCACCAATGTGTGGACGCAGAAAGCCAATTTTGGGGGAACAGCAAGATATAAGGCAACGGGTTTTGCTATAGGCACCAAAGGATATATAGGCACCGGCTATGATTTGAATGGCGCACTTGTAAAGAGTTTTTGGGAATATGATCCTGCCACCAATACCTGGACTCAGAAAGCTGCCTTTGGAGGAACTGCCAGGCAAAATGCTGTGGGATTTTCTATCGGCAGTAAGGGATACATAGGTACCGGCATAACCGCAGCTAACGAATATAAAAAAGATTTTTGGGAATATGACCCTGCCACCGATACCTGGACACAGAAAGCCAATGCCGGGAACACAGTAAGAGAGGCTGCAGTCGGGTTCTCCATCGGCAGCAAAGGGTATATAGGCACCGGTAACAACAGCAACGGATATAAAAAAGATTTTTGGGAATATGATCCTGCTACTGATACCTGGACACAGAAAGCCGCCTTCGGCGGAACAGCAAGACAGGGAGCAACCGGATTTTCTATAGACACGAAAGGATACATCGCTACCGGATATGATGGAAGTTATAAAAATGATTTCTGGGAATATGATCCCTCCACCAACACCTGGAAACAGGATGTAGACTTCACCGGATCGGTACGGGCTTATGCAGTTGGATTCTCTGTCAGCGGCAAAGGATATATAGGAACCGGCAATAATTCCAGCAGCACCTTTAATGATTTCAGGGAATATACTGCTCCGGTCTTTGTCGGCTTGAAGGTTTATGCTGATGCCGATGGCGACGGCTTCGGAGATCCCGGCAACAGCATTATCACTTCAGATTGTGTGGTGCCAAGCGGTTATGTAACAAACGGCAGTGATTGCGATGATGCCAATGCTGCAATAAATCCCAATGGAATACCTGTCAAACAATGGGATGTGCGATTCGGAGGAACACTCGATGACAGACTTTCCAAAGTACAACAAACTACCGATGGTGGATACATCGTTGGCGGTCGCTCCAAGTCAGGCAACAGTGGCGATAAAACACAAGCCAATAGGGATGGCACCAATGCTACCTGGGATTATTGGATCGTCAAGACAGATGCCGCGGGTGTGAAGCAATGGAACAAACGCTTTGGAGGAACAAAGAATGATGAACTTGTAACGCTGCAGCAAACACTGGACGGCGGTTATATACTTGGCGGTCATGGCTACTCCGGATTGAACGGCGACAAGTCACAAGCAAATTACGATGCCACTGAAGCAACTGCCGATTACTGGATCGTGAAGACCGACGCAAGTGGCATTAAGCAATGGGACTTTCGTTACGGCGGAAGCGGCGATGATCAATTCCAGGATCTTCAGCTCACTACCGATGGAGGATATATACTCGGAGGATATTCCAGTTCAGGAATCAGCGGGGACAAATCGCAGGCAAGCCAGGGCGATGCCGATTATTGGATTATAAAAATAAATTCTGCTGGAGTCAAGCAATGGGATGCGCGATATGGAGGAACCAATGCTGACTACCTCTATGATCTGGAGCAGACTGCCGACGGCGGGTATATATTAGGAGGGCGCTCCTACTCCGGAATCGGAGGTGATAAAACACAAGCCAATTGGGACGGTTCAAACACCACCTTCGATTACTGGATTGTTAAGACAGATGCCAATGGTGTAAAACAATGGGATAAGCGTTTCGGAGGAACGGGCGATGATGTTCTCTATGCACTCAAACAGGCATCCGGCGGAGGATATATACTCGCAGGGTATTCAGAGTCCGGCATCGGTGGAGATAAAACACAAGCCACACAGGGCGGCACCGATTACTGGATGGTGAAGACAGATGCTAACGGAACAAAGCTTTGGGATACCCGCTTCGGAGGAAGCAGTGATGAGCAACTCTATGTTCTTGAGCGATCTTCGGATGATGGATACCTGC
>DASRAJ010000084.1:0-49007 GCA_035638255.1 Chitinophagales bacterium | reverse complement strand
AGAGCATAGACACATGTATCAACACTATATCCATGAAAAATTAAACAATAACTACTTCATGGGTTAGAAATCTGCACCTGTTTATTTTTTCTATTCTCGCTCACCAATGTTAGTGTGTACTTTCAAACCAAGTTATCCAATCATTAATATCATTTGGAAAATTCATTATTGGAATACTTATTCCCATTAACCCAACACTTGTTGACGCAAAGGTTGCACAATTATATGATGCGTTCCACATCAGAGGATTATTGTCGATTGTGGATTTATAATTATAAAAGGATTGGAGTGAATTATAATAAATATAAAAACTGTGTGAAAAATCATAACTATATATTGACCCATCATCAAAGTCACCAGGTTGCCACAATATTATTCCTTGCACTTCAGGAAAACCAAGATAGTTGTATAGGGTTCCATTTATAGGCCAAAAACCATAACTATTTTTTAAATTATCACCAATATCAATTGTAATCCAGGCGTGACCAAATTGCCCGAAAAGAATATTAGTATTAATACCGCTTAGACTTAATATCGCCATTTTTACGGGATAAAACTTAACAATATCTTCAGATAATATATTTCCTGAAGCATCTCTTATCTGAAATGACAATTGAGCATCTTCCAGATCGTCCTCACATGTAACCCACAAATTCTTGAGATAATAACCATTTTGAAAATCAGCATTGTCTAATTCAGTTTCCTCATTACCCCAAAGCATTAAATTGTTGAAGTTCTTCTCTTCCCAAATTGATAACATTCCGCTTGAACTGTTTGATTTCAACCAAAAGCTAACTTCGTTTGAAGTATAATCCGTGCTTAATACCTCCAATGATATTTTTGAAAACTTAAAATCTTGCAAACAATTTTGACAAGTCCTTAATCCTACTCCGGGCGATTCCTCGGAATTTTCAGAAACAATTTCATAGTTTTCATTTGTAAGATTAGTCTGATTTGGGTTTAACATTTCGTAGTTTACAGGCTTATATGCTATGATGTTAGCTAGAATACTTTTATATTCATCAAAATAATTGAAGCTAACATTTCCAACGATAGTAGCAGTGTTACCGCTGTTATTGACATCAAGCGTTGGAACAACCTGATCAATTGTACCCTCGGCGTAAATAATAAAAAACAATTCTACATAGTAATAGCCGCCCCCGCTAATATCAACAGTTACGTTTGCATTAATGTTGTAGGTGCCAAAGACCGGATCTAAATCTATCCAATCAACATGAAACTGACTATCGTAAGAAACTGCTCCGGATGATGTTACAGCTCCTGTATTTTTATCATAGGAATAAGTGAATGCGGTTCCGGATGGTGAATTAATTGTTATGGTATATGAGTAGTCCTGCAACGGTCTGAAAGCAACCATCAGCTTTTTCTGGTAGGGTGCAATGCTTACAACATTCACAGAAGTAGTGCTCACATTACTTATTCCGGTGGGAGTATTATAAGAAGTAAGTAAATCAAATTGATCAAGCTGTATGCTTTCATTGCTGCTTAACACAAGCATATAATTTCTGAATCCGTTTGATGCAGAATCGGGATTATTGATATTAGCAAGTTGTAAGCGATAAAAACCTGTTGCGGTGTCTTGCTCTTCACCTTCAAAATGAAGTCCTGCATAATCTTCTTTCGGATTAGCTGCACCAAAATAAATTTCAGTTGCATTTTCAGGAACAGTTACACTAACAAGCATGTCTTTGCCTTTTACTACCCACGATTGTACCGTTACGGAAGGTTTCCCCATGGAACCCGTATCAACAGGTAACAAATTTTCATTGAAGTCAGCAGTCACATTGTAGCATTTGATGTTGCTGATAAATGAGTTTACCTTAAAATCGTCTTTGACTTGATCTAAATGAAAATCTTTCTTACACGAGTTGAAAGTTAAGAGAAGTGAAACAAGCATGGCGGTCTGGAACAGTCTTGATTTCATTTTGATTTTCTTTTAAGGTTGATAAACTGAAAGTACAAACCTGCATCAACGAAAAGTCCTGAAAGATTAAGCGGCATATTCTTCTGTGAATCTGAATATGTGACTTTACGATTATAACTATCGGTTAACTTTTCAAATTGCAAATAACGATAACGGACACTCATGGTAAAACCTACCAAATGTTCTTGCCAACTGGAAAAGCCCATGCTTGCTTCGTAACCGATGTTCTTACCTGACCATATATCGTAATACCCAAAGAAATCATCACTGACTTTAACACTGGAATAAGAGTACAAAACACCGCCTCCAATTTCAAATCTATTCAGAGTGAGATAAGCATACGCACCGGGAATGTAGGACCTCATTTGAATTTTCAAGTCGTATGTTTCTTGTATGAGTGTATTTTCAAACTTGCTCCGGATAGTTGAAAATGAAGCATCCATTTTTACACCGACTTGCAGCAATCTTATTGGATGAACAAAAAAGAAAGGTTGGTACCCGTATTCAAAACTAAAAGGCAAAGAGATTACGTTAGAAGATAGTTCTACATTACTCACTTCAGCAGTATTATCAATCCATTGATCTGCTAAGTTGGTTAATTCATTTTTGAAATCAGTTCCGAAAGATCCTTTGACTCCAACTTTTATTAATTTTAAAATTGTGTCTTGCGCACAAAGAGAACTGCACAAGTTGAAAGTTAACAGGAACAATATGATGATTGTTTTTTGCATTGTCTGCAGGTTTTGACAAAGAAAGGTGTCAGTTAAAGATTTTAAAACTGTAAACTTAAATTGATCTTGCAAGATTTCTCATGCATAAGCGAGAATGTTGGATAAATTTGCCAATCAAAATTTTGAGATATGGGATGATTATTAAACTGCCTGATTGCATTCTTTTTAATTGAATTTCCTCCAATAGCAAACGGAATTCCTACTCCCGTAATTACCAGCCCTAATAAAGACAACGTGTTATCAGTTTGATAGCTACCATATACTGAATTGCTTGCTTGGTCAACTGAGTTATAAATAACCAGAAAAGTCCCAATGAAATATTCCGTCCAGGCCACTCCGACGAGTACATTTCCCGCCTTGTATTTAGCGAAAGAAACAGGATCATTCTGCAGAATGGTTTTAAGTTCTCTACTCTTCATTGTTTTCAGCGCTTTGCCTTGATAAGTACTGTTTTTAAACGGGGTTTTTATTTCAAATTTGTCATTATTTGGAGAAGAAGATGTATTCGAAGATTGCTGCACCTCTTCCTTAGTAATTTTTTCAATCTCATCATACTTATAAGTAATGATATTCCCGTTGGCCATTTCGATTTTCAGATCAGTTGGCGGGTTTTGTTCAGTGATGGTACCCTTAATGATGGATCCGTTTTTAAGGTAAATTACATCTCTTGTTGCTTGGGCAATTGCCCCGGATACGATTATCAATAAGGCAAAGAGTAGGAGTAGTTTTTTCATTTTTTTATTTGGGTTTTAACTTTAGGAAATTATTAAGATGCATGGTTAGGAGAAGGTTAATTATTTCAAGACAGTTTTAAAAATTGATTTCTAAAAATAAGTTTCACGCAAAGCGGCAATGAATGCAAGGAAAAAAAAATAGAAGATTTAGTTTTTAGAACTGCCATTCAGGTACCAGTTCCAATGGAATTTCCAGTACAGCATGGGAATCACATTACTATCGAAACCCAATTCAGAGAAGGTAGAGTAAACTGGATCAAAGAAATATGCTCCGGCACCAAGTTCAAAAAGATATGAACTATTCTTTTTTCCGACTCTGAATCTTTCACGAGCCCATCCTAACGATATAATAGATTCACTTACACTAATGGAGATATCAGTGCCCGCTCTTATCATCACTCCATCTTTAATTATTACGTTTTTATACTCATAAAATTTTTCATTTAAGAAAAAGTCAAAGCCACCCGTAAGCATTATTGGCAAAAGAAATTTTGATTCGATATAAGAAACATTCGAAGAGTAATAAGTGGGGCGCAGATGAAGTCCTAATTCCATTGCTATGCTTCGCGTGAAGTTCAGCCGAACCGGTGCCCCAATTAATCCGCCACCGCCTATCGCAATGCCTAAACCAACGGTTCGTCCATACTCCTCCATTTTCGGAGGTTCCTTTTTAATTGCAGGTTTCTCTTCCTTTACTTCTGACTTTACTTCTTCCTTTGTTATTTTATCAATCTCATCAAATTTTATTACATAAACACTTCCATCCGCAGTCTGAATTTTCAGTTGAACCGGTGGCGTTTGTTCAATTATTATCCCTTTAATAATAGAACCATTTTTTAACCAAACAACATCCCTTGTCGTTTGAGCTAATGCCATTTTGCTTAGAGCCAAAGCAAATAAGATTAAGAGAATTTGCCTGAATCCGAAAATTGTGAGGTCAGCAATTCGGGTAGTGATCTTGTTCATGACGTTTTGATTTTAATTGAAGTAAAAATTTACGCAGCAAAGTTCCAGCAACAAAAGGCCGTTGCCAATACCCTTGTTAGAGTTCTTATTCATGTATTAGGTGAAGATGTTCTCAACAGCTCGTTGTACCTTTCCATTGCTTTCTTTTCCAGTGGACGAAATCCACTACCAGCAATTGCACCCACTAATTCAACTACTAACCCTAATGCCATTATACCTAATGCTGGTGAAGCACTCTCACCACTTGAAACAGTGGCTAAGTTTGCGCCAGCTCCAAGGGTTACTAATGTTACTCCAATACCGGATCCTATACCTGAAGCGGTATGCTTACTGCTGAGCTTTGTAACTATTTCATTGAGTTGCGTATCGTTTGTCTTAAGCCAAATCGCTTTCAATTCGCTAAATTTCATTCGGCGAATTTCTTGTCCGTTAAAGGTGCTCCTGCTGATCTGTGGTTTAATAATAAACGCGCTACTAGATTGAGCTGATGCATGAGTGAAGGGGAGAGTTACAGTAAACAAGATAATGGCGATGTGTAGCACTTTGTTTTTCATTTTGACGGAGTTTAAGATTTTAAATGTGAAATATTGTTTGAATTACGGGGGTAAACATACATCCGTGACAGAGGGGTTTCATATATGCGCGCAACAGATGGCAGGTTTGAATTAATCTTCGGCGGGTATTGGCAAAAATTCGGAATGTTAAAAAGCAAAAACCCCTCACCTGCAAAGTGAAGGGTTTGGATAATACCTGATCCCGGAAGCTTTCATTTCCCTCTTTACGGCGCTCTCGAAATCAGGCAAACGAGCTGATGGAATTCATTTTCTCATTCTTTCACCACTCTCATCACATGCTCTCCTCCTGATGTTTTTAATTTCAAGATGTAAATTCCATTGGCAAAAGAGCCAATATTTATAGTGTATTCATTTTTATTTTCCGGTATTGACATCCATTGTTTCATAATTTCTCTGCCCGAAACATCCGTAAATATTATTTCTCCACTCTCACATTTTGTTGAGCTGAAATTTAATTTAACGATTCCACTTGTCGGGTTGGGATACAGTGATATTTCATTATCATCACTATAAATTACTCCATTGCGGCAAGGAACAGTTATTTTTATGCCGCTTGAAGCTTTAGAGCAACCGTTACTATCAGTAACAATGCATTTGTATGTACCCTCAGTTTTTGCACTGTAGTTCTTTTTAGTAGCGCCACTTATAAGGTTGGCTCCCAATTTCCATTGATAGGTAAAACCGATCCCGGTATCCACTGACAGCACAGCACTATCGGATAAACAGAATGTTGTTGGATCGTTTGTCGAGATGTGAGCTGTTGGTTTTGGATTTGCAACTATTGCAATTCCATTAGAAGTTTTTGAACAACCAAAGCTATTAGTCACTATACATTTGTAATTTGCCGATGCATCCGCAACATAGCTTATTGAAGTTTCGCCTGCTATGATATTGTTATTTTTTTTCCACTGATAGGTAAGCCCATTACCACTGTTTACCAAAAGCGTTGCGGTGCCCGGTTTACAAAATGTTGTAGGATCGCTTGTGGTGATGGATGAAGTTGGTAACGCATGCACGGTTACAGGCAGCGACTGACTATCGCTGTAAATTGCATCGGTAACAGAAAGTGAAATACTCTTGTTGCCCGTTGAGGTCCATTTTACACTAACGGATGGTGTTCCTTGACCAGATTGAATCGTTCCTCCTGTTAAAGTCCAATTATAAGATGCATAACCGATATTAGATGTATAGGTTTCTATTGAATTTTTACAAACGGAACTGGGTCCAATGATAGACGCAACCGGCACAGCATTGGTATAAATATCATCAACATACCAACCGGAACTGACGTCCCAGCTTCCTCCATTATAATTATGAGAGTAGAAATAAAAAGCAATCTGCACAGTTGAATCAGCCCATGATGTTAATGGAAGATAGTAGTAAGACCAGGTTGCAGAAACTCCTGAAAATATAGTTGAGATATCCTGCCAACCAGAATGTAACGTACGTATTTGAACTCTGCCATTATCAGAAGTTGAAAATGAAAACCAGTGCCAGAAAGAGACCGACGGAAATAAGCTTGCAGAAGGTAATGTTAACCATTGCGATCTCAACCGTGTATCCACATCATCATCATAGTTTCCATTTAGCCGTGTAGCAGCACACTTTGTACTACCGTTATGTGCTGAACCTGGTCCGCTCGTAGGGGCACCTATTTCCCAAGTGCCTCGCTCAACAGACCAGTCGCCGATGCCATTTTCAAATCCTTCTTGATTATTAAAAGTGAATGCACCCGTGCGGATTTCCAAGTCATCAACATACCAGCCGGAACTGACATCCCAACTTCCCCCATTATAATTATGAGAATAAAAATAAAAAGCAATTTGCACAGTTGAATCAGCCCATTTTGACAAATCAATTTCTTCCACTGTCCATGCGTTGCTACAGGTGTTGTAATAGTAATAGCTTGTCAGGTCAGTCCAAACACCTATTGCAGTTTTTATCTGGACTTTGCCTAAATCAGAAGTAGAAAATGAAAACCATTGCCAGAAGCGTAAGCGTGGATTTTGGTTTAATGATGGAATGGTAAACCATGTAGATCTCAACCGTGTATCCACATCATCATCATAGTTTCCGCTTAGTCTTGTTGCAGCGCAATTTACACCTGCATGTGCAGCGCCAGGACCGGAGCTTGGCGTTCCTATTTCCCAGGTGCCTCGCTCAACAGACCAGTCGCCGATGCCATTTTCAAATCCTTCTTGATTATTAAAAGTGAATGCACCCGTGCGGATTTCCAAGTCATCAACATACCAGCCGGAACTGACGTCCCAGCTTCCCCCATTATAATTATGAGAATAAAAATAAAAAGCAATTTGCACAGTTGAATCAGCCCATTTTGACAAATCAATTTCTTCCACTGTCCATGCATTGCTGCAGGTGTTGTAGTAGGTATAGCTTGTAAGGTCAGTCCACACACCAGTTGATGTTTTTATCTGGACCTTGCCCCAATCAGAAGTAGAAAATGAAAACCAATGCCAGAAGCGTAAGCGTGGATTTTGATTTAATGAGGGAATGGTAAAAGGGAATTTTCGAATCAAACTCGAAGGCTGATCATCAGGGTAATTCCCGTTTATAACGGTTGCTGCGCATGAGGCACCGCCGTGAGCACTGCTTGGTCCCACCACCGAAGGGGTGTCAACATTCCAAACTCCATTGTCAACGTACCATCTGTCTGTCCAGTTAGATTCAAAATCTTCTGTCCAAACTTGGGCTTGTACTTGCGCGAGTACAAAAATTGTGAGGCAAGCAATCAGGGTTGTAATCTTTTTCATGTTGTTTTGATTTTAAGTGAATTAAAAATGTGAGGTATTATTTGAATTGGCGGGATAAACATACATCCGTGACTAAGGGATTTCATATATGCATTCGAGAGGTGGCCGGTTTGAACTAATTTTTGGTGGGTATGAGCAAAAATTCGGAGCCTTAAAAGCAAAAACCCCTCACCGGGAAAGTGAAGGGTTTAAATTACCTGATACGGTAAACTTACATTTTCGACTTTATGACGATCTCAAATTCACTCTTTTTTCGTCTTGAAACATAAAGCTGACTGCCGTCTTCCATAGTTACACGTAACTCGTGCCGATCATACTTCTTTATATAGCGAAGGTTTATTAAATGCTTGTTGTGTATTCTGAAAAATTGCAGATCAGCTAATAATTTTTCATATTCTCCTATGTTCACTGAAACTAATTTTTCTTGTTTATTCTTGAGATGAAAGGTGGTGTAGCTGGCATCTGATTCAAGGTATACAATATCCTCAAGGTATATAAACTCCAGCCCGGTGGAAGTGATAAGTGCAATTTTTTTAAAGTGATTCTGATTTTGAATATTCCGCAGCAGATCTTCAATCTGTTTAGCACTCTGTCGCCGTGTTCGTTTCTCAAGCTTTTGAATTGCTTGTACTAATTCGTTTTCATCAACGGGCTTCAGGAGGTAATCCAGCGCACTGAACTTAAAGGCACGAATAGCAAACTCATCATGAGCAGTAACAAAGATGACATCAAAATTCACAGTACCTATTTTCTCCAGCAAATCAAAACCGGAACCATCAGCCATTTCAATATCCAGAAAAACCAATTCGGGATCTATATTTTTTATCGCTTCTATTCCTTCCATAACGCTACCTGCCTCTCCTGCCACATTCAATTGACCTGAAAGTTTTGATTCAATGATTTCCCGAAGCTTTTTTCTGTAGCTTTGACTGTCATCAACAATAAGTGTTTTTATCATGGGGTGCCTATTTAGAAAGCGAATGACGCGGGAACAACGAGTTCAACCTTTGTTCCTACAGATTTTTGATTCACATCTTTCAAATCTTCAAAAGCGAGATACGCTTTGCTTTTTTTAATCTTATTGATAATATCAAGACGCTCCTGTGTCACCTTCACTCCCAGGCTCTCTATTTTATCTTTCGATTCATGCACTCCTTCATCCCTGGGCTCTCTGCCTTTCCCGTTATCTTCTACGATGCAATGAATCATTTCATCCTTCATCGAAACTTTTATTTCTAATTTAGGATTCTCGACCTTATTAAAGGCGTGCTTGAAAGCATTCTCGACAAAGGGCTGCATTAACATTGGCTGAATTAAAATCTCCTCAGTATTTATTTCCGGTGATACATCCATAGTATTAACAACTTTATTTTCCATTCGAAGATTTTCAAGCTGAATATAGAGTTCAAGCGCTTCCAAATCTTCTTTCAAAGATATCTGCTTCTCCCGGCTGTTCTCCAGTATCTTTCCCATGAGGCGCGAAAATCTATTCAAGTAACGCGATGAATTATCTTTATCATTATCCTGAATATAGTCATCAATTGAGTTCAACGAATTCTTTATAAAATGCGGGTTCATTTGTGAGAGCAGGGCTTTCATCTCAGTTTCCGAGACCTGGAGATTAAACAAGGTCTCTTTTTGTTTCACCTCTGCATCACGTTTTCGCTTATAGAAAATAAAACTGAAGATGGAGAATAGAATAATAATTGCGGTGCCCCCGACAATAGAATTGCGAATTACTTTTTGCTTCCCTATTTCTGCGATTGCAATCCCATCTTTTTTTTCCTGTTCAGCTTTCATCACTGCTTCTTTCTTTTCATACTCGTACTGCATTAACTGCCGTACTACTGACTTCCGGGTTTCATCGTTGCTCACACTATCCGACATTAGTTTAAACAGAACATACATTTCATAGGCGCTTTTATATTTTCCCTGCGCCGCATACATATCACTTAGCGTCCTGCTGGCTTGGCTGATCTCTAATGGATAGCCAACTTCTTTTGCTATGTTTAGGGAGCGGGTTATATAAGTTTCCGCTTCATGAAAATCCCCCTTCCTAAAAAAAATCTTTCCGATATTGTTCAGAACCATTGCAATTCCTTGTTTATTTCGAAGATCTGTTTGAATTTCTAAACTTTTCTTCAAATATTCCAACGCCTTGGTATGATCAACCCTAAAGTATTCATAAATACTCCCTATACTATTAAGAGACTCGGCAATTCCCTTTCTATCACCAAGGTCTTCACGAATTTTCAAGCTTCTTTGATAATAATTCAATGCCTTAGCAGTATCGCCTTCATTCTTATAAATCCCTGCAATGTTGTGAAGCGAATATGCAATTCCGGAAGTGTCTCCGATGTATTCACAAATTGATTGGCTTTTTTGATAAGACTCCAGCGCTAAAGGGTAGTTGCCCTGAAGATCGTAAATCACTCCCATATTGTTGAGAGTAATGTTGATACCTATACTATCTCGGATTTCTTCAGAGCTCTTTAAACTTTTTTGATAATACTCTAATGCCATGACAGGGAGCCCTTGAGCGTTATATAATTCTCCAATGTTGCCCAGTATAATGGCAAGATCTTGCTTGTTTCCAAGCTCTTCTCGAATCGCTAAGCTTCTTTTATAATAGTCCAACGCTATTGAGTTATCTCCTAGATTTCTGTAAATCGCCCCGATATTGTTGAACGAGCGAGCAATTCCATATTTGTTCCCAAGGGCTTCATAGATATCTAAGGATTTTTGATGATACTCTAATGCTTCTGTGATGTCACCTCTATTATTGTAGACCTCGGCGATATTATTGAATGAAAGCGCAATCTTCTCTTTGTCTCCAATCTCTTCCTGAATCACTAAACTTTTTTTAAAATACTCCAGCGCCTTTGAAGAGTTCATTTGATTACCATAAGCATAACCGATATTATTACAAGCATTAGCCATGCCTTTTTTATAATTTAATTTCTCTGCAAGTTGAAGCGCGGGCATAGCATATTTTAAAATATCTTCTTCATTGCATTCTTCACTAAGTTGGTAAAGAATATTCACCTTATTCGTATCCTCCTTAGCAGTTTTCAAAAGGTTCTCGAGTGAATCAATTTTGCTTTGTTGTGCCATAGTCAGGAGCACCGAAAATGAAATGAAAGGGAAAATTGATAAAGATTTCATGGCACAAATTATTTTTAAATAAATGGAGGTAAAGTATTCGATTAAGGTACTTGGTTAAACTCCTTATTAAACTGATAGGCAATATAGTTAGGTAGCATCAGATCATTTTTCATGGTTTCATTTTTTCTTAGAATCCCATTAAATGCAAATGTGACTATATTGGCAAAGATTACTTATATCATGCTGGTGATTTTAGAAAGCGAATGAACACGGAACAGCGAGTTCAATTTTCGTTCCCACAGCTTTTTGATTGACATCTTTCAAATCTTCAAAAGCAATATACGCTTTGCTTTTTTTGATTTTATTGATAATGTCAAGTCGCTCCTGTGTTACCTTCACTCCCAAGCTTTCTACTTTATCTTTCGCTTCAAACACAATTTCTTTCTTATAGTCTCTGCCTTTCCCGTTATCCGTCACTAAGCAATGAATCATTTCATCTTTCATGGAAACATTTATTTCCAGCTTCGGATGCTCCACCTGATTAAAAGCATGCTTGAAAGCATTCTCCACAAAAGGCTGAAGCAGCATGGGCTGAATTAATATCTGTTCTGTATTTATTTCCGGTGCCACGTCAATAGTGTAAGCAACTTTATTTTGTACCCGAAGATTTTCAAATTGAATATATAACTCCAGGGATTCCAGGTCATCTTGTAAAGGAATTTGTTCTTTCCGGGAGTTCTCCAGTATTTTTCCCATCAGGCGTGAAAACCTGTTTACATAAAGCGATGAATTTTCAATATCATTGCTTCGAATATAATCATCAATTGAATTCAGCGAATTCTTAATAAAATGCGGATTCATTTGTGAACGAAGTGCTTTCATCTCAACTTGTCGCACCGTATTATCAAAAGCAGTTTTCCTTCTGCGGTTGTATGAAAAAATAAGGAGGAGGGAAAAAATTCCGGTGAAACCGACTCCTGCAAATGTATAATTGCGGATGAATTTCTGCTTTTCAATTTCCTCTTTTGCAATGGCATCTTTTTTCTCTTGCTCGCCTTTCATCACAGCTTCTTTCTTTTCAAACTCATATTGCATTTGAGATTGCACAATTTTTTTTGTGTTCTCTTCGTTCACTAAGCTGTCACGGTAGGTAATGAATAGTTTGTAATGTTCCAATGCCTCTTTAAAATTGCCTTGGGCACTGTCCCATTTTGCCAAGCCATCATAGCTATCTTTAATCC
The DNA here is from genome assembly GCA_035638255.1 of Chitinophagales bacterium. Taxonomy (GTDB): domain Bacteria; phylum Bacteroidota; class Bacteroidia; order Chitinophagales; family UBA10324; genus DASRAJ01. Next base: position 36,939 of record DASRAJ010000084.1, on the reverse strand, counting down.
ATTGCAAACTACCAATCTCGTTTGAAAAGGACAATGCTTTATTCAGATACCGGGATGCTTCATCATATTTTTTTTGTTTGGTATAGATATTTCCAATGCTGTTATAACACGCAGCGATGCTATATTTATCTCCAATCTCTTCCTCTATTTTTAAAGAAGCGAAGAAATTCTCCAATGCTACTGAATAATTGCCTAGCGCTTTATAATTATTTCCGATGTTGATGTAAGAAACAGCAATGCCATTTTTATCAGCTATTTCTTCATATATTTTTAAAGATGCGAAATGATTTTTCAATGCTTCTGGGTACTTACCTTTTTCAGTATAAATATTGCCGATGTTGTTGTAAGAAGCAGCTATACCATTTTTATCCCCGATCTCTTCCCTGATTTTCAAGGCATTGAAATAATTCTTCAATGCGTCGGGATAATTGCCCTGGTCTTTATAAATAATTCCGATGTTATTGTAAGCTTCAGCTATACCATTTTTATCTCCGAGTTTTTCCCTGATTTTCAAGGCATTGAAATAATTCTTCAATGCTTCGGGAAAATTGCCCTGATTCCTATAAATAATACCGATGTTTAAGGATACAGCAGCTGCACGTAATTTATCCCCCGTTTCCTCAAAGATTTTTAAAGCGGCTAAATAATTCTTCAATGCTTCGGGATAATTGCTTTGGTTCCTATAAATGTTTCCGATATTGTTGTAAGAAACGGCAAGGCCTTTTTTGTAGCCAATTTCCAACCATATCTTCAATGCTTTTTTATGAATTTCCAGGGCAAGTAAATAATCTCCTTTCATCGCATTAATAACAGCCATACTGTTATAAGCATTGCCCATTCCTTTTTTGTAGCCAATTTGTTCTGAGAGTATTAGGGTTTGTTTGGCATATTCCATTGCCTTGTTGGGGATACTGCCCCAATAAGCTTTGGAGAGTGCATATAAAATGTTTGCCTCTGTGGTGTCGTACAGCGAAAGTGATTCTATTTGCAACTCTGCTTTAGTAGAGTCATACTTTTTGAGTTGGAGTTGGAGGGAGTCAATTAAGTGCTGGTCTTGGGCGAGGGATTGCTTCGCTACGCTCGCAATGACGAAGAGGAGAAGGAGGAATTTTTTCATTGCTTCTTCTTGAGGATAACAATCAATTTTCGGAATATCGCTGAGTAATTTTTCAACTTCATCATTTTCTTATTCCAATGATGAATTGCTTTTGCGTCATCTCAATATTCCGGGTAGTTATTTGTAATACATAGTCACCATTACTAAGCCCGGTGGTCTGGACCTTATTAATCGTTAAGCCTGCTCCAATTGTTTGTTCCAGATTGATGACCACCTGTCCTAACATATTAAAAACTCTTACTGTAGCATCACCACCACTACTGCAGGCAATCTGATACTGAATATATCCTTCAGCGGAAGGATTCCCGTAAACAGAAATAATATTAATTTCTCCGCAATAAGCTGATATAATATATGAATAAGTAAATTCCCCGCTGTAATCTACCTGTTTTAGGCGGTAGTAAGATACACCAGATAAGGGCTGCAAATCCGTTAGACTATAATCGTGAATAGTATTACTGTTTCCGGAACCTGGTACGTTAACTCCAATTTGTTCGAAATTAATTCCGTCACTGCTTCGCTCTACGGCAAAATAATTATTGTTTATTTCTGATGCTGTTTGCCATCTAAGGGTAATTGTATTATCGCCTTCACAGGCAGCAAAAAAGTTCACTAATTCAATAGGTAATATAACCGGGCAAATAATGGTAGTTGTTACTCCTGAACCTACAGTTGGAGTTCGATTTGTCGCGGTTCCACCTGAATCAACCAATGTTGCAGGTGTAGTTATTTGTAATGTCGGTGTAGTAGTAATTGTATTGACTGGATTTTGGCAGCCATTTCTGATGTATCCATTCGCATCTGTCTCAATTAAATATACATCGCCATTTCCACTTCCATAACTGGCGGTATATCCCGCAATAATATATCCTCCATTAATTGTAGTTTCAACGGGTTCGACCCAATCTTCCCCGGCTCCACCGTAGGTCATAGTCCATTCAACATTTCCAACTTTATTTACCCGGATTAAATATGCGTCAAACCCCTGAACCCCAAAACTTGAAGTTTTACCCGCAATAATGTATCCGCTATCAGCGGTTTGTTTGACAGAACTTCCTCTATCGTCACCAGGGCCACCATATGTTCTTGCCCAATCAATATCTCCATTTGCAAATGTTTTTATTAATAAGACGTCATTTCCTCCAGAACCAAAACTATTGGTTTGTCCCGCGAGAATATAACCCCCATCCATTGTTTGATGTACACAGGGAGCGTTATCGGTACCAGTTCCACCATAAGCTCTTGACCAATCAATATCTCCATTTGCTAAGGTCTTGATTAAGTAAACATCCAAATCGCCTGCACCAAAACTTGCGGTGTATCCTGTAATAATATATCCGCCATCAGATGTTTGCTGAACGGTGGATCCTCGTTCATTATTAGTTCCTCCAAATGTTCTCGTCCATAATAAGTCCCCATTTTCATCTGTCTTGATTAGATAAAAATCATTTAAACCTGCACCAAAACTTTGGGTCCACCCCCCTATAATAAATCCTCCATCATCTGTCGTGTCAACGACGTTACCACGATCAACACCACTCTCGGCATCTCCATAAGTCTTAGTCCATATAGGATCACCATTTGGCAATGTTCTAATTAATAAAACATCCCAATGCGGTAGATCAAAACTTCTAGTCCATCCGGTAATAATATACTCACCATTTCTTGTTTGTTTTGCAGAATTACCCCATTCATCATTCCCACCTCCATAAGTTCTTGACCATAATAAAACGCCATCAGCATTTGTCTTGAGTAGAAGAACATCATTCTGATCATCCCCAAAATTTATTGCTCCAGAAATGATATACCCACCATCAAGCGGAGTTAACTGAACTGAATTTCCTCCATCATTTGTATTTCTTCCATAGGCATTTTCAAATTGCGCCTTTGCAAAAGTTGTTTGCAATAATGCTAATATGATTACTATAATATATTGACCAAAGCAAGACTTTGTGTGTGAAATGCAAATCATGTTATCAAAAATGCAACTGTAAATATAAACAAACAGTTTTCACTTTTGCAACATGTGACAAACTTATTTAAGGGAATAGAAACCCTAATGGAAGCAGGAAGAGTCCCGAAGATATTTCAAAACGAAAAACTCGCCACGATACACAGCAATATCGTCAACTGATTCACTTGTGCGTAGTGTACGCGGTCAAAGTAGAAAACGTTATTGCGATTGTACACGTTGATCACGCTTACGTTCACTTCGAGATCGGAGTTCTCTGAAATGTGGAATGTCTTTTTCACCACAAGATCGAGCTAGTAATAATAAGGTAGGCGCCCGCTACCATCATCGTAAATAGTTCCGAGCGATCCGTTTTGTGGTGTTTAGTTCGTCTTCCTGTAATGCGTCAGGAGTTCTGAAACCAATGTCGTTTTCCGAAGTTGGCTTAAATCTTATTCACCTAAGGTTGGTTTTTCATCAATGTTACTTTCGACTAATTCGGCTGTTGAATTGTCGGTATACGCTTTCCTATAATAAACCCGTTGTTGCCTCGGTTTTTTCATGTTGTCAAATTAAAAATTGCTATTTCCGCTCTCGCTCCAAACCTTGCAGGTAAAATACTTGTCCCTATGCCTTTGGAAACGTAAAGTTTTGGAGTGTTGTCGTTGTACCAACCTTTAAGATATTTCCCGCTCCCCCGTGGCAAAAACAGAACGAAACCGAATAAGTTTATTTGTCCACCGTGTGTATGTCCGGATAGAATAAAATCTGCGTTGATGTCTTTATTTATTTGTGTTGATATATAGTCGATATATTCAGGACAATGATTTAAAATGATATGATGGTCACTATGTTGATAGCCTTTTATGGCAGAGTTGAAGTCAGCGTTACCACCAACATAGTCGTCAACGCCGGTTATTGAGATAGTCTTATTCATAAATGAATATTGTATGGTCTGATTGATTAGCAAAGTGCAATTATTGTCTGTGTAAATTCTATTTAGTTCAGACAGGTCAACCTTTCCCCAATATTCCCAATTACCTAAAATCGCAACCTTCTTTATGTCTCTGTCAATTAGTCTTAGGAAATCGTTGAGCAGTGAAATGTTCTTTGCTTTGTCTATGGCGTCACCGGTAATTAAGATCAGGTCAGGTTGTAATTTGTTAAGTCTATGTGCCAGTTGAGTTAGCTGGTAATTTACCGATTGAAGATGCAAGTCAGAAATTTGAACAACTTTTATGTTGGTGGTGTCTTTTGTTGCAGAGCCAAGATAAAATTCATTGGTCTCGATGAAAAATTTTTCAACCCAAAATGCGTCGGCTAAAACAACCCCGGTCGTAATCAGAAGCCCTGTCTTTATGAATTTTCGTCTTGTTATTGGCATTGCCTGAAATTGACGCTAATTTATTTATTTCCGAACACTACCGTACTTTCTCTTTGCGTGTCCGTCACTTCTATGTAGTTCGGAGGAGTATATGTCACACGGGCAAAGTTTTTTGTTAGTAACTCGCTGTCTACTACTTTACCACTTTGAAATTTAAGAATTTTCTCTCTCCAGATTTCATTCTTGCGATAAAAGTCCCCATTTATTTTTAAAAACTGATGGTCTTTTTCGATTACATGGTAAGCGTAATCAAGTTCGGTGTCTATGCGAAGTTCTCCGTCTAAGCACTTGTCGGATAACCATAGGTTTATTTGAAAAGTATGTGTGGTATTATTTGTGAATTGGTAGTCTATATAATTATAAAACACCGTTGCTCCGCTGCCGAAAGGCAAAACCCTTCCATCATCCGGGAACGGGTCAAATGAATGATGATATCGTTCCGTGACTGTGAGTGGACTATGAATGACGAGCCAATGAATAAGATTTGAAATTTGGCAAATACCACCTCCGATTCCTGCTCGCGCTTTTCCGAATGTCAGCTCCATGCCGGGTAAGTACCCTTTTCTTTTTGTCGGAAGTCCAACGAGTTTGTAAAACGAAAATGTCTCGCCGGGTCTGATTATTATGCCGTCAATGTTTTTTATTGCAAGCCGCAGGTTTGTAACCTTATTAATTTGCAATTGCATATCACTCTCTCCAAGTTTTCTTAAGAGGACAGATTGATGCTTTTTTATTCTGAAAGGTAATTTTTGTGTTGTTCGTTTTGAAGAATATTTTTTTTCGTCAAAATACCAGTCAATGTAGCGTCTGGTCCGTTTGGCCCAAACGGCAAGAAAATATAAAACCGGATGTCGCTGGCTTAAACGTTTTTTCTGGTGCACTGTCGTATTAATCGTTGCTAACCGCTTGTCATTTTAAATAGCACACACTTCAGTCTCCATTTTACAAAACCCCTGCTAGTAGCTGTGTTTATATTCAAGTTCATTTATTGTTCGTTGTTCAATAAGTCTGTATATTAATTCGCCTGCAAATAATTTGTCATAGTAGTTATATTCTTTTGGCAGGATGGCCCTTAAAAAATAAGTAATTCTGGTGTCATATGTTTGAAAAGATCGACCTTTGTATTCGACTGTCCAGGGTAAGCTAAACAGATTTGAATTTTGACTTGTGATTTTCAAAGTGTCGGAATTATTATTTATAATATTCAAAACAATATAGGGTTCATCGTTTTCAAATGAAAATGGATAGAGCGAAAATGTTTTATAAACTGTGTCTAAAAGTGATTGATTTAAGTTGCTCATTGTTTTTTGCGGGTTCATAAAATAACCGTTTTCTATGCTTAGTTGTGAGGTAAAGTCACCGCCCCAGGCTTTTTCTTCCTTTATTTTTTCCTTAATTTGGCTATAATAGTCATCATAGTTGTCAAAGTCTTGTTGGTTAAAAGAAAATGACTGTAATAATGGTTTGAAATAAACATTTGAAGTTGTTAGCAACGTTAAAATGTTTTCGCCCTCATTTATTTTCATTTCCATAATGTTTTCCTTGTGTAATGGAAATTGCCTACCGCCCCTTGACATTTTATCAAGGTCATACTCTACTGCTTTTATTTTTATGGTTTTAATACCAATTGATGTGAAGCTAACTATGTCTATATTGTCATTATTTACTGCATTTACTGCCTGTTTAAAAAAGTCATCCTCCTCTGTTATGTATGTTTTGATTAAGTTAAGCTTATGGTCTAATAAATAAACTTTGCTTCCTATGCTATATAGCTTTATTGTTTGGTCTTGCCTGTTTGTTGCAAAATCAGTTGTTGGAATATTGAAGGGTTGCCATTCTATGGACTTTAGCTTTGAAAAATATATATGTTCATTTTGATTGATTAAAATGAATGAGTCAACTATCTGAACTTTCTCAACTCTGTCCCTTGCAGAGTTTTTCAGGATATTAAATTTGTTTTGGTCAAGGGGAGTAGGTATTTGCCTGGTTGTTTCCCAATTATCATTTGTTAAAGCAAGTCCATTATTAAGCCCCCCGGCAATGCCATTTAAAGAATCAGTCATATAGATGGTTAGAATCCTGTCTGTCGGGTTGAAAGGTTTGGGTTTTTTCGCCCAGGTTGTTCCGTAATCGACAGAATAATGAACAAATTCGTCAGAACCACCCATCCAAACTTTACCATCTTTTTCGAAATGAGTATCATAAATCCAAGCGTCGCCTTTGAAATGTATTTTTTTCCAGTTCTTTCCTCTGTCATAAGTCTGATAAACAACATTTTTAGGAGTATTATATGTTACGTTGTCAGATAGGTATCCAGAAATTAGTGCAGTGTCATTATTGAACTGCATAACATTGTCTATTTTGTCGTATTCGGTTAATGCGAATTTTTGCTTTAAGCTATTCACAAGACTGTCATTAGTCCAACTTGATTGTGCAAATGAAGCTGTCTCGCTCGTCAAAATTGTCAATACAAGAATGAAGTTCTTCATAAAATGACTAATAACTTAGCTATGCGCGAACTCTTACTTCGGTAATTTCTGCCAAAGATAAAAATTCAAAACTTCCCGTTGAACACTTAACCTCTGACCACAATATTTTGGGTTATTTGACCTATCACAGGTTTTGTGAGGTGCAGTTGGAATTTTATGAACTTTAGTACGGAGTTCCTATTTGCAATTACTTTTTTTCATGTTTTCTAATTCGGAACCATAGTCGTTGGTAAATCCTAACTTAAGTCCTGTGTTAATAGCCTCACAGGCTTTTTTTATATCATTAAGTTTAAGATATATTTCCGCTAAATATTTATAAGCATAAGAATTCTTCGGCATTATTTCCAACGATTTATTAATCAATTTTAAACCCTCTTCTGAGTTTCCAAGCATGTGTTTTACATATCCAAAATTACTAAGCACATAGGGCTCACTGCTATCTGCTTGAAACAATTGCTCATACAAAGTGTTGGCATCCTGAAATTGCTTTTTTGAGATGTAACAAAATGCTAAATTAATTTTCGCGTCTGTGTCTGTGCCGTCTATTTCCAATATTCTCTCAAGATCTTTTTGCGCCGAATCAATCATCCCGGCATAATTGTAACACTCAGCGCGTTTGTGAAATGCATTTTTATCAGTTGGATTTAATTCAATAGCCCTGGTGTAATCCGCAATTGCTAAATCATACTTCTTCATCATAAAATAAGTTCTTCCCCTGTTGTAAAACACTGAGCTGTGAGAATGATCGAGTTCTTCTGCTTTGTTGAAATCTTTCAGGGCATTTTGAAAATCTTTAAGGACAGAATAAAGGTTACCCCTGTTAATCAAAGCTCCAATGTGGTTAGGATTTGATTTTAAGACTGTTCCAAAATCCTTTATAGCACCTTCATAATCTTTTAATTCAACCTTAGTTCGACCCCTCCCAAAAACAGCTTCCATATTTGTCTTATCTTCTTTAATGGATTGGTCATAAAAACTCAACGCAGTGGCGAAGTCTTTTGAGTTAAAGGCATCATTCGCTTTATGAAGAAGGAATTCAGATTTTACCTGAGCGAATGCCAGGTTTGTCAGGATTAAAAATCCAATTAAAATTATTTTCATAGGGTTGTTAGTTGTGTCAAACATTTTGCAATCTGTTGTTATGCCCCGGTGCCCTATTGCCCGGTTCTCCGTGAAAAAGGATTTTCAAAAGAATTTAAAACTCTCAATTAGTCTTTCCCTGACTTTTTCATTAAGCTCATTTCCCCTTGTGTAAATTTTCATGATGTTGTGTTTGCCGTCATAAAAATAAATTGTTTCACAAATATCGCCATGAAAACTTCTTCTATCATTCATAAGCTGGCCGCACGGCGAAATATGTGCATATCCCTTCCAGTTTTTTCCTTTAATTGGAAGGGCATAATAAATATCTTCCGGTCTTCCTGAAATAATATAGTCAGCACCGGATGTGTAAAAAGCTGAATCAATTCCGGAAAATCCCTCCCTGGTCATAAATAATGAATCACAAACACCCTGTCCGCATGCCCCTATTGTAAAAAATCCATTTTCAAAATACTGTGAGTAAGCAGAATCTTTTTCAACCGGCACAGCAATGTCATCCAATTCTCCTTCTTCATCCGTTTGAATTGTCCATTCTACCGGTATCTGGAATGAAAACCCGCGATCTTTGTCGGTAAAGAGTTTATATTTACCACTTACATTCGGCACTAAGTAGCCCATTTTTGATCTGTGATAGATTCCGCCGCTTTCACTGGTCTTTATAAGTCCCCCTGCTGTTAATTTGTATTTTATTTGGATTGGTTTTTTAATCGCTATCTCTATTTCTTCATTACATTCATTGCATTTTTCTGACTGATTAAAAATCAGTTCATTTTTTTTGATAGATGCGATAAGGTTGAAACAAGTTTTCCTTACGACTGAGTTCTTTTGCCAAAGATGATGACTGATGTAATTATGAAACAAAGCCAGCATTTCAACGCTGTCTAAATCCCAGATGGAAAGCCATTTTTCAACGTAATCCTGATCCTCAGGATAGTCAGGGCTATGTTTCCTTTCCTGTTTATTGATCATTAATAACTCTTTTGTTCCTTTTCCATTGAAATCCACTCTTTCAAATTTAAAGTCGGATAATAGCGACCAGTTACCTAATTGGTAAACTAAAAAATGGTTTTCTTTTTTTCGTGCAAAATATAGTGCAACATCGCGGGAGGAAACGGGTTTCCGGAAAATAAAACCATAGGGGTTTGTCAAAGTATCAATAATTACTCCTTCAATACTGTCAAGAGAATAAATTGTTTTATACTTTTCTTTTCCAACTTTAATAGTGTCAGGAAAAATACCACTGACATTTCCGGATAATTCATCTTGTCCAAAAGCCGTTACTATCAAAATAAAAAGTAAAAATATAGTTGCGAGTCCAACTACGATAACGCTTCGATGGATAGATAAAGTTTTTTTCATTGTCGTGTTACCGTTGACAGGGCTACTGCTGTATCAAACCGCAATAAAGTTGTCCCTCTTACTTGTCTATCTGTTCGTAGCACAATAACGAAAGTAAAACATCAGGATTGCAATTCGACATTAGTTGTATTTTCTCGCAGAGTCCTGTGGACAATCCGGGGTGGACTAACAATTGATGACACCTATTTCGCCTGCGCACGCCTCTGACTCCTGAAGGAGAACCCCTCTCGCACTCGTAAGCGGGAAGCGGTTTCTTGATTAATCGCGATTAATCGGGACCAGGTGGCGGCGAGAGCAATTGGGATTGCATCTTCAGTACGGCACCTTTTCCAAAGTTTTTCCGCGGGACTCTGAGAGGAACTTTGGAAAAGGTCGGACTGAAACCAATGATCTATCTTGCAGTTCCCAATGATTCTTTATGAAGAAATGCTCCCGGATTCTTCCTTGCCTGGTTTTCTTTTTTTCACTCCTTACAAATGCTGATGCGCAGATCACATTCGAAAAAAATTTCGCCAGTACTTCTCCTGATCTTGAATTTCCTTTTCATGTAACACAAACACCCGATTCAGGATATGTGCTGTTCTCCATGGTGTATGATTCCGCCCGCAGCCTCGCCAACCTGAAACGGCTCGATGCACACGGCGATCTTATATGGAACCGGACGATAGGGTTGCCTGGAAATACTGCAGTTGACGCCAGCACACCGGACCCGCTCATCATCACTCCCGACGGAGGCTATGTATTTGTGGCAGGCGCCTACAACGGGTTTCAAACTAAAAGAATCTGCGTGGTAAAGCTGAATGATGCAGGTGACATCGTGTGGAGCACTTTTCTGAATCCTGATTCATCTACCATCAATGCGTTCGGAGCATTTTTTCCTTTTAACGCCCCTAATAATTCCATCGGCATTCTTGGCTCTTACCGGCCTTATGCCATAAATGAAATGATGAGCATACTGATTGATGAAAATGGAAACGTTCAAAGTGCAAAGACATTTTTCCTTCCTTACGCACACTTTTTCCAAAATGGTGTACCTGCGCACGACGGAATTATATTTTTGATCAGGGAAACTTCGGACACATCTTTCCTGATCGGTAAAATGAATTTTTCCGGAGACATTGTGTGGTGCAAAAAGTTATCTTCTCCTTTTTCTTCTGACCTCTATTTCTATTCAATTTCTGAGTGGAGTGATCATTCTATTGCTTTGATGGGCGTCAACAATTCACCCGCTCCCCGGAGAGCGATTCTTGTGCATCTCGATTCCGTTGGTCATCCGGTCACTTCAAAAGAGTTTGGAAATGATTCGCTTTTCGATCTGTATTTATGGTCTACTGCTATTAATGAATCAGGAGTGCTCGCAGCTTCCGGCGGAGCCCGTTATACTTTCACGCATGCCGATATCATGCTTGTTCGGTTTGATGAGAACAGCAACGTCCTAGATAGTCATGTTTATCCGCTGGCTCCAAACAACTTTGGCTATGGCATTCACCGTGCTCATGATGGATTTATTTTCTGCGGAGGGACCGGCTCCAATCCACTCGATACCATAGGGGCGTACCTCGTTAAAACCGACCCTGAAGGACACACCGGCTGTGACAGTTCGGTCACCATTTCTTTTCTTGGTGATATTTTAATTACAGATAGCGTGTTCAACCTCGCTTTAGCGAACCTCATCATGAACGATACATCCCTCACCATTACAGGCACCCTAACTTATACTGAAACGGTTCTGTGCGAAGACATTCCTGATGCGAACTTTTTTGATGGCGGGAAAAATAATGGTCTGATGAAGGTGTACCCTACGCTCTGCAGCGGGTTATTAACCATAGAAGAAGACGGCAGTATACTCGGTATTGGTGACCTGGAGCTTTTTGATTTATCAGGAAGAAAATTGATGGCTGCAAAACTCAGCGGCACTGAAACCATATTGAATATAGAGGAATTGCACGCGGGATTTTATCTTCTTAAAATTTCGGCTGGAGGTGGAGGAATGCAATTGGTGAAGATTTTTAAGAGATAAATTTCAGGTGATTAAAACAAACAAAAAAGCGCCAATGCTTCAGCGCTTTCTTGATCTCTTTCTTACAGACTTCCTCACACCTACTGAATCACCACCCTCGAAGTAAATTGCTCTTCCCCTGCAATCACCTTCAAAATATAAATACCATGTACACAAGACGCCTCTGCTTTAATTTCGAGCGAAAGCTTTCCATCGGTGATTTCTGTTTTATGGCTGTACACGATTTGTCCGAGAGCATTATACAGGATGACCGTTGCTTCTGAATTCAAATTAGTATTCCAATCAGCCGTCACCATGAAATTTCCATCAGAGGGATTAGGGTAAACATTGAATGAAGCAGTTACCTGGTCTTCAACCAAATCTTCTTTGCACGATTTCGTCACCTTCAATGCGTTGGAAGTGCTGCTGCATCCGCTACTGTTCATGACTATACATTTATAGGTGCCTTTGGCGGTGGCAGTATAAGTCTGATTGGTTGCAGCGGAAATAGTAACGGCATTCTTTAGCCATTGATAGGTAAAGCCTGTTCCGGAATTTGCCTGTAATACCACAGAATTAGTGCTGCAGATATTCAGATTGCCCTGGGCAGTAATAGTAGCAGCCGGTTTGCTCACTTGAGTAAGAGTTGTTATCGCTGAAGTGGAGCTGCAACCGAATGAATTCGTTTCTTTTACTTTGTAGCTTCCGGCTTTATTGGTACTGTAAGTTATATTAGTCGCTCCCGAAATATTTTTCGAACTTTTGATCCACTGATATGTTAAACCGGAACCACTGTTTGCTGTGAGGATGACTGTTGTTCCCATACAGTAAGAGTAATTTCCTGCGGGAGTTATGGTTGCGGTAATGGCGTTCTCATCAACAATCCCGTCGCAGTCATCATCAATGCTGTTGCAGATGTCGCTCGCACCGGGATGTATTGAAGCATTTCCATCGTTACAATCAGCACTGTCGCTCACGTAACCCGTGGGTAAACCGCAAGCTTGTGTTGTTGCATTAGCATTTCCATATCCGTCACCATCAACATCAGCATAATAGACCGAAGGAATGTTGATGATAAGATCAGTACCGTTATCTTTTCCTATATATACTGATAAACTGCTGATGACCCGAATGCGGTAGCCGCTTCCCGCCGGACTATTTATTGGAATTGTAGCATTGATAGTACCGGGTGCGGTGCCGCTAAGTGAACCGATGTTAACCGCATTTGCAAAGCTTCCGCTGGTATTACTAAGCTGTGCTGTGAAAACATTCCCCGCTGAATAGTAGCCGGTAGCCGTAAACGAGACATCAAGGGTTGCACCTGTACACAGCGGACTTCCTGAAATGGCATTAGTAAGAATGTCCATTTCCGGCTGTTGAAATCCCTGCGATAACATGTTGCCCGATGCAGTAAGTGTTGGCGTAAATGTTTCTCCCATGGTCCAGGAGAGTGAATTATTTCCCCCGGTAAAATAACCGCCGCAGGTGGCGGTTACTTTCGGGCTGAGGGTTTGCGCTGAAACTGTTCTTGTGATAAGTAAAATCACTGACAGAATTGTGAGAATTTTTTTCATTGGTTTTAGGATTGTGGTTTGAAGTTTCAATTCGTTTTCGATTTCGTTTTTTTTGATTGAAATTTTTTTTGTTTGGCGAACAATCATTGATCAGTGAAAAGATGTCCGGAGAAGGTATTATAAATGGCGGGTCCTGGTCCGGCTGCTAACTGAATCATATTAAAAGTGCCTTGTGACCCCACCATCACCTGTACCTGGTCGCCCGCATTAAGTTCTAAATCTGTTGTTATCTGCTGAGAAAAGCTATAGAGGACAAGATTACGTGCCACGTCAACTTCGGAACCGTTAACATCCAGTTGAATCCAGACTATAGTATTTGACCATATCTGTGTCCACATAACTGACGCATCAAAGTGATATTTTCCTGCCACAGGAGCAGTAAATACTCCTGTTGAATTATTATAGTTATCAGCCGGCGTTCCATTTTCGTCATCATAAAATTCTATAATATAGGGAACAGGATTTAAATTCCATGTGTCAATAATACCAACCCCGGACTGGTTTGCAAGAAAGGAGACGCTTTGCGCTGTAACAGGTGGTTGCCAGCTTGCATTTCCAGTAGAATCAGAAGTTAGAACAGCACCATTCGTTGCACCATTGGTCATTATAAAGTTAGTAGTCTTTGTAGTTCCACTTACTTCTAATTTTTGACCGGGAGTAGTAGTGCCAATACCGACATTGCCAACATCCAATATAGTTATCTTAGGTCCCGCATGTGGACCGATGCGATCAAAGTTGAGAGAGCCATCAGTACTGTTTCCAAAAAAACCCCAGCCATGAGTGGTATTTGCGTTCTGGAAAATGCTGATCTGATCACTATTAGAAGATCCCTGAACAGAGAGAGGACTTGAAGGTGAAGAAGTTCCAATGCCTATATTGCCTGCATTATTGTTATAAACATTGCTATCGGATGTCGTCCATTGATTATTGGTCAAAGTGCCGATCGTTGCAGCAAACAAAGCATAAGGAACACTAAGCAGTTGCTGCGTACCCATATCAATAAAACTGGTTCCTCCTGCGACATCAAGTTCCACTTGCGTGAATTTAGAACCACTGCCCCAGTTGATTTCGCTGAAGGTTCCTGAAACTATAGTGCCTTGTCCAATATTAACAGTGAACAAGCCAAGGGCATTGGTGGTTGCGTTTTGAGTTTCACTATATACAACAGTTCCATCTGCTGTTCCATCGTGAATGCTGAAGCGAAGTGAGATGGTCTGATTGGCGATGAGGTTGCCGTTGTTATCGCGGGCTACTGCCTGATAGGGAATAGCTTGCGGTGCCTGGGCATTACTGATTGATAATTGGAAATAGACGATTACTACGATTGTTAAGGTACGAAGAAGCTGTTTCATTTTTTTTAGTTTTTATAAGCTTAGGTCTTTATTGGTTTTGACTGAAAATTTCCCCTGCTCAGCAGCCATTAATCAATGAAAAAGATGCCCGCTGAAGACATTGAAATAATCAAAATATCCTACATGCTGTGCAGATGCGCTGGAATGAGATACCTTTACCTGCACCTGGTCGCCTGCATTAAGTTTTAAATCCGTTGATAGATGCTGAGAATCGGAATAGCTCACATAATTATATGCTGCGCTAACACTGGTACCGTTAACAGTCAGGTCAAGCACGATTATAATATTTGACGAATATGGCCAGTCGACGGATGCGTCAAAGTGATATTTTCCAGCTACAGGAACAGTAAATACTCCTGTAGAGTTATTATAGTTATTAGCCGCCGTTCCATTTTCGTCATCATAATATTCTGTATGATATGGAATGGGAGTTGAAGCGCCTCCTGGATTCACCGTAATCACCCCCGGCTCTTTTGCAAGAAAGGAGATGCTCTGTACTGCAGAAGCTGGTTGCCAGCTTGCATTTCCGCTCGAATCAGAAGTAAGAACAGCACCATTCGTTGCACCATTGGTCATTATAAAGTTAGTAGTCTTTGTAGTTCCATTTACATCTAATTTTTGACCGGGAGTGGTAGTGCCAATACCCACATTGCCAGCATCCAATATAGTTATCTTGGGTCCCGCATGCGGACCGAAGCGATCAAAGTTGAGAGAGCCATCCGAGCTGTTTCCAAAAAAGCCCCAGCCATGAGTGGTATTTGCGTTCTGGAAAATGCTGATCTGATCACTATTAGAAGATCCCTGAACTGAGAGAGGACTTGAAGGTGAAGAAGTTCCAATGCCTATATTGCCTGTATTATTGTTATAAACATTGCTATCGGATGTCGTCCATTGATTATTGATTGAAGAACCGGTTGTAGCAGCGAACAATGCATACGGAACACTAAACAGTTGCTGCGTACCCATATCAATAAAATTAGTTCCTCCGGCAGCATCCATTTCAACCTGTAAAAATTTAAAGCCGCTGCTCCAGTCAACATTCCCAAAGAAAGCATTTGCCTGACCAATGTTTAAAGAAAATAACCCCAACGCATTGGTGGTCGCGCTTCTTGTTTCGCTATACACTACAGTTCCGCTTGCCGTTGCATCATGTATGCTGAATCGTACACTGATGTTTTGATTAGACATAAGATGGCCGGTAGTATCGCGGGCTACTGCCTGGTAAGGGATAGCTTGTGGTGCCTGTGCATTCATTTGGAATGCAAAACCGAGGGAGAGCAGCACAAGGAGTGAAAATTTTTTCATGAGTTTTGTTTTTTTAGATCAGGAAATAATTGATGTTAAAATCAGGATGCAAAGCAATGGCGGCGAAGAGGCCGCCGCAATACGACAATAGTTGTATTTTTAATCAGGGGTAGATTGAAAGATGGTTGAGAAATGGAATTTTAAAGGGGGAGGGAAGTTTTTTGTTGTAGGTGGAGCTACACGCTCAAGTTGCCGAGCAATTACTAATGGCAGAATCAAAACAAAAAGCGCCGATACCCCAGCGCTTTCTTGCCCTCTTTCCTACAAACTTCCTTACACCTACTGAATCACCACCCTCGAAGTAAACTGCTCTCCCCCAGCAATCACTTTCAAAATATAAATACCCGGTACACGAGATGCCTCTGATTTAATTTCGAGCGAAAGCTTTCCATCGGTGACTTCAGTTTTATGGCTATATACGATTTGCCCGAGAGCATTATACAGGATGACCGTTGCTTCTGAATTCAAATTAGTATTCCAGTCAGCCGTCACCATGAAATTTCCATCAGAGGGATTAGGGTAAACATTGAATGAAGCAGTTGCCTGGTCTTCAACCCAATCTTCTTTGCATGATTTCGTCACCTTCAATACGTTGGACGTGCTGCTGCATCCGCTACTGTTCGTGACTATACATTTATAAGTGCCTTTTGCGGTGGCAGTATAAGTCTGATTGGTTGCTCCGGAAATAGCAACGGCATTCTTTAGCCATTGATAAGTAAAGCCTGTTCCGGAATTTGCCTGCAGTACCACAGAATTAGTGGTACAGATGTTCAGGTTTCCGAGAGCAGTAATAGTAGCAGCCGGTTTGCTCACTTGAGTAAGAGTAGTTACCGCTGAAGTGGAGCTGCAACCGAATGAATTCGTTTCTTTCACTTTGTAGCTTCCGGCTTTATTGGTACTGTAAGTTATATTTGTCGTTCCCGAAATATTTTTCGAACTTTTGATCCACTGATATATTAAACCGGAACCACTATTTGCTGTGAGGATCACTGTTGTTCCCATACAGTAAGAGTAATTTCCTGCGGGAGTTACGGTTGCAGTGATGGCGTTCTCATCAACAATCCCGTCGCAGTTATCATCAATGCTGTTGCACACGTCATTCGCACCGGGATGTATTGAAGCATTTCCATCGTTACAATCAGCACTGTCGCTCACGTAACCCGTGAGTGTGCCGCAGGCTTGTGTTGTTGCATTAGCATTTCCATATCCGTCACCATCAACATCGGCATAATAAACCGAAGGAATGTTGATGATAAGATCAGTACCGTTATCTTTCCCGGTATATACCGATAAGTTGCTGACGACCCGAATACGGTAGCCGCTTCCCGCCGGACTATTTATTGGAATTGTAGCATTGATAGTACCCGGTATGGTGCCACTAAGTGAACCAATGTTGACCGCATTTGCAAAGCTTCCGCTGGCATTACTAAGCTGTGCTGTGAAAACATTTCCCGCTGAATAGTAGCCGGTAGCCGTAAACGAGACGTTAACTGTTGCACCTGTACACAGCGGACTTCCTGAAATTGCATTAGTAAGAATGTCCATTTCCGGCTGCTGAAATCCATGTGATAGCATGTTGCTTTGTGCAGTGAGTGTTTGTGTAAATGTTTCACCCATGGTCCAGGAGAGGGAATTATTTCCCCCGGTAAAATAACCGCCACCGGTGGCGATTACTTTCGGGCTGAGGGTTTGCCCTGAAACGATCTGTGTGATAACCATGATCACAAACAGAATCAAGAGAGTTTTTTTCATTAACATATAAATTTAGTTTTAGTCTGAGTTTTTGATTTTCAATTTTCTATCTTCTATCTTCTACCTTCTATCTTCTATTCACTATTTACTATTCATTATTCCCCATCCCCTACTTAAACTGATACCAATTCGTCCCATCAGAAACCAACCACAACGTAGAGTTGGCGCTCAAGGTGGTTGAATTACTGTTTGACAAATTCTTGTATGATGATATTGTTGCCGCGGTTGTTTGATTTACCAGCATATACATTCTGTTGGCGCAAGTGTTCGCTGCCGGTAAGGTAACAGTGCCCGAGCCGGAAGAATAAATCCAAATACCTGCAGTGGCGTCCGGGTTATTAGTTCCTATTACCTGTGCGGCTTTTACTTTCATCCCCATTGCCCCGTTAACATCGAGCATTGAAACGGGTAATATGGTGCCGATACCCACATTGCCGTCTCCCAGTATGGTCATCCTTGTTCCTGCATTAGGTCCTACCCGATTAAAGTTGAGTGACCCATCACTGCTGTTTCCAAAGAACCCCCAGCCGTGAGTAGTATTGGCGTTCTGGAAAATTCTGATCTGATCACTGTTAGTAGAAGCCTGAACACTGAGAGGACTTGAGGGTGAACTCATGCCAATACCTACCATTCCGTTAGAAACAACAAGTGTTGCATTACCGGTGCCTGAGTTCAGAATCAGTTTTTGGGACGATGTTTCTGTTCGCAACACAACATCGCCTGCTACAGTCCCGTTTGCGAAATCATTAGAATTGGCAGCAATGCCTAAAGACGCTTCTGCGGCGCTACGTCCTATTTGAATAGATGTATGAGAAGTTGACACTCCGCTAAGTGCACGTATTGCTGTGCTATTCGGAGAAACCACGTCCAGCTTAACGCCGGGTAATGCAGTACCAATACCAACATTGCCGGCATCCAATATTGTCATTTTAATTCCTGCATTGGGGCCGATGCGATTAAAGTTGAGTGAACCGTCACTGCTATTTCCGAAAAAACCCCAGCCATGAGTAGTGTTCACATTCTGCAAGATGCTGATCTGATCGCTATTGGTTGATGCCTGAACACTGAGAGGACTTGAGGGTGAAGCTGTGCCAATACCAACATTCACTTCATTACTGGTATAGAGAAAATTGCTGTATTGTGTCCACTGACCATCGTTGATTGTATTCGTAGAATCTAATGGAGTATTTTGAGAATAGCTGGTGCCGGTAACTTCAGGAGTATATTCCCATATATCTTTATAATAAGTAGTATTATTCAGACCTGTTCCGATATAGCCTTTATTTCCAATTGTAAATGCAACAGCATAAGCCCGGGGTGTGCCACCAAAATCAGCTTTCTGCACCCATGAATCATTGGCAGGATTATATTCCCAAATATCGTTTTTATAACTGCTGAAATTATTATTTATCCCGGTTCCGATATAACCCTTACCGCCGATTGAAAAACCAACGGCAGCGTATCGCACTTCACCTCCGAAATCAGATTTCTTAGTCCAGCTATCGTTTGCGGGATCGTACTCCCAAAAGTCATTATCACCTCCTGTTCCGATATAGCCTTTATTACCAATTGCGAAGCCAACGGCATATTGGCGGGCAACGCCACCAAAATTTGCTTTCTGTACCCATGTGTTCGTCGCAGGATTATATTCCCAAAAATCTTTTTTTAAGCTCCCTCCATCGAGGCCAGTTCCCACATAACCTTTATTACCAATTGTGAAAGCAACTGCGGCATAACGGGCAGTACCACCGAAATCAGCAACCTGGCTCCAGGAATCGTTGGCTACGTCATACCGCCAAAATTCTTTTGTTTCGTTCCAGGAGTAGTCGAGTCCGGTTCCGGCAAATCCATAATTGCCGATTGAAAAACCTACGCCGTAAAATCGCCGCCATCCTTGGTAATTGTCTTTCTGTGTCCAACTATCGGAGGCGGGATCATATTGGTGAAAATCGTATGTGATATCATATTGGTAAATGCCCGTGCCGATATAGCCTTGTCCACCAACCGAAAAACCAAATGCTCCGTATCTTCCGATACCATCGCAACCGCAATTGGCTTTTTGTTGCCATTCATTGGTACCGGAAACTGTATAAGTTCCCTGAACTTTAAGCCCGCAGGTTTCAATCCAGTAAGTACCATCATAAATATTCACACATTGGTTATCGGTATTAAAAATCTGCAGACCCACTTCGGGTGAAACGATGGCATCACGTTGCGCTGTCGTCATGCGGGGCATCAAAAATCCTTTGGTAGTACTGCTCACATCTAAAATTGCAGATGCTCCAGGTGAAGAAATTCCGATTCCTACATTTCCATTATCATAGATGGAGCCATCAGTCAGTGTTGATCCATTCCAGCGGGGGATGCTGTTTTGAGAGGAAGAACTTACTTCAGGGTCTGTTTCCAGGGAAGAAGCATTCACCCAACTTGCATTGCCCATTGAATCACTTTGTAATAAATAACCACTGTTGGCACCATTGGTCATTATAAGGTTTGTGGTTTTGGTAGTGCCGCTTACTTCTAACTTTTGAGACGGTGAGGTAACACCGATTCCGATATTCCCATTGTCGGTAATTGTACCATCCGTTAGTGTACTTCCATTCCATTTCGGAACACTGTTAGAAGCGGAAGAACTTACCTGGGGATCGGTCTCCGAAGAACTGAAGGAAGAAGGATTTACCCAACTCGCATTGCCACTTGCATCACCCTGCAACACATAGCCATTGCTTGCGCCATTCGTCATCCTGAAGTTAGAAGTTTTAGTCGTTCCGTTTACTTCTAATTTCTGAGTTGGCGCTGTAACACCAATTCCCACATTACCTGCGTTGCTATTGTAAATTGCAGATCCCGAGGTTGTCCAGGAACCATCGCTGATTGAAATGGAAGACTGTGGATTCAGGGAAGTGTAAACAAAACCCGGCGCACCCGGCGAATACTCCCAAAAATCATTTTGGGAAGTATTGGTATATCCCGTTCCTAAATATCCTTTAGTGCCGATGGAAAATCCTACGCTGTAATACCTTCCACCTCCGGGAAAATTTGTCTTTTGAGTCCAGGCATTACCAGCAGGATTATATTCCCAGAAATCACTTAAATTATAGTAACCGGTACCGAGGTATCCTTTATCTCCGATAGAAAATCCAGTGGCAAGTGACCTGGATTGACCCGGGAAATCATTTTTCTGTATCCATGAATCACTGCCCGGGTCATATTCCCAAACATCTCTCGAATAACCGTAATTGCTACGATACCCGGTCATAATATATCCCTTGGATCCAATAGAAATACCGACTGCACCATATCTGCCCGCGGAACCTGCATTCGCCTTTTGCGTCCATGTGTTGGTAGAAGGATCGTATTCCCAGAAATCATTTAAATAAGTACCATTCAATCCGGTTCCGATATAACCTTTGTTTCCTAATGAAAATCCGGTTGCACTCTGTCGCCCCGTTGGAATGTTTGCTTTTGCGGTCCAGGTATTCGTTGCCGGATCATATTCCCAAAAATCACTGGAAAAACTTGAGCTGCTAGTAAGACCTGTTCCAAGATATCCTTTGGTACCTATTGAAAAACCTACCCCTGATACTCTCACTCCGCCTCCACAATCAGCTTTCTGTGTCCAGGCATTTGTGGAAGGATCGTATTCCCAAAAGTCACTCTTAATAGTGCCGCTGGCACTCCCTGTTCCTATATACCCCTTTGAGCCAATTGAAAAACCAACAGCGAGGTATCTTGCAGCTCCTCCGAAATTAGTTTTCTGTGTCCATCCCTCAGATATGCTTCCGGTGCCTGCCACTTTCAATCCGCAGGTTTCAATCCAATAAGTTCCATCGTAAATGTTTACACACTGATCATCAGTATTAAAAATCTGCAAGCCCACTACGGGTGAAGCAATAGCATCACGCTGAGCTGTGGTCATGCTTGGCATAGTGAATCCTTTTGTAGTGGAAGAAAGATCGAGCAAAGCAGAAGAGGCAGGCGAAGTAGTTCCAATTCCGATGTTGGTTTGCTTGTTGGTGAGGGTGCTGTCAATCACCCAGGCGGTACCATTCCATCTTAAGGTGTTACCGTCTGAAATTCCGTTGGGAATATTGGTGCTGCTTCCGGCAAACAGCGCATAGGGGACGCTGAGCATTTGGGTAGTGCCCATATCAATATAGGCGCTTCCGCCTGCAACATCGAGTTCCACCTGCGTGAATTTAGAGCCGCTGCTCCAGTTGATTCCGGTGAATGTCCCGGAAACAACTGTACCCTGTCCTATATTGACACTGAATAAACCAAGCGCATTGGTAGTGACGATTTGTGTTTCACTGTATTCAACAGTTCCGCCTGCCGTTCCATCGTGGATGCTGAAGCGCAGCGAAATGTTTTGATTGGCGATGAGGTTGCCGTTATTGTCGCGGGCTACGGCCTGGTAAGGGATGGCTTGTGGTGCCTGTGCATTCATCTGGAATGCAAAACAGAGGGCTAACAGTACAAGGATTGAAAGTTTTTTCATGAGTTTTGTTTTTTAGGATCAGGAAATAGTTCATGTTGAAATCAGGATGCAAAGCAACGTCGGCAGAGAGGCCGTCGCAATACGACAATAGTTGTATTTTCAATCGGGGTGGATTGAAGGATGGTTGATAAATGGAGTTTTAAGAGGGGAGGGGAAGTTTTTTGTTGTAGGTGGGCTACACTAACTATTTTGATGGTGGGAGCGGATTACTTACCATAGGAGGAGATGAAAGTGTGCGCGGCATTGGCGAGCTGGAGCTTTTTGATTTATCAGGGAGGAAATTGATGACTGCAAAACTCCGCGGCAATAAACCACATTGAATATAGAGGAGCTGTATTCGGGATTTTATCTTCTTAAAATTTCGGCGGGAGATGGAGCAATGCAATTGGTGAAGATTTTCAAAAGATAAATTTAGAGAATCATGAAGGTAAAGATTACTTCACCGTCGCAACATGGAGGTTTTTATTTTCCACCTTCAGAAATATCTGAGTGATGATCCTTCTGTTGAGATTAAGAATGGGAAGAAGGAAGGAGCATGGCTTAGATTGGCAAGTTAGGTGGTATGTGGCATAAGTCCTCTATGCTTGTTGCTCTTCTTCAGACTTGAGCCAATACAGCATTCATCTTACTATTTCCGCTTTTGTATCGTATCTATGTAGTGTTTCTTTTTGTACTGACGGTCAAGTTCCACCATAATTAGATCTATGAGCTCTTTTAAGTGAGAAACATCATATTCTTCAAATACTCTATTATAATGGGCTTGATCATTCCCAAGCCACGTTGCTCTCTCGAGAATATCTTTTAGGTCTCCATCATAATAGGATGAGATAACTTGTCCAAGCCATAGCGCTTCAATTTTATCTTTATCAGTTGGATTACCTTGAATTGCCCAGTCTTTGACTAAGTATTCAATTGCTTTTCTGTAACCCATACCCGCTAACTCGTCAAGTCCGCTATTTTCTGAAACAAGACTTTGTAAATAGGTTTTAATAAATCTTGTCGTTTCAGGATTCGAGGAGTCTTGAGGATTACCATTTTTTAGATCGGAAATTGGTTTAGGCCAGATAGGCCCCTTCGGAAGACCATTCAAAAAACGGGCGAATATGAATCGTTCTGCGTAAAGTCTATGCAATGAAATAAAAACCTTTTTACATTCTTGATTTGAGCATGTCCATGCAAAGATAAAAACGGGAGTGTCGTCAGTATCGTGTGAAAAAATCTTCCATATATTATTAGGTGCATTTACAACATGACAATGTGGACATACATTCGGATCCTGAATGTCAATAAATTTATTTAAGTATTCTACTTTCATAATTTTTTTATCGTTGTTTGGGCAAACACTATTGGGTCTCTTTACTCTTTCCTTGTATGCATTCCGAAAGAAAAATGGAGACACAACAAACGTAAACAAAAAAACTCAGTCAAACACTAATGCCTGACTTAGGTTTGTGTTTTTTATCTGTCGCATCATAGATTCATATTCCGAGCTTCGGAAATATCTGAGCGCGGATCCTGCTATGAGATTAAGATGTGCATTGGAATGGGTATATTTTTGGTTGCTAATTAGCTCTATATGGCATCAGCTCTCTGTGCTTATTGCTTTGCTTTAGGCTGGCGTCAGGTGGAACTATTTTTTGACTACGAGGACGCAAAGTTTTATCATGCAGAAAGTTTGTTACAGATTGACCTATTGCTTCACAAAATTTATCAAAGTGTTTAGTTGTTGCATTCCTGTTCCTTTTTAATTTGAAATTCTTAACAAAAAATTTTGTTCTCAATTTTTCTGAAATTTCAATTTGCATTCCTTTCCTGCTTGAGCATCTATTTGTAACATTATTTAAATCTGTGCCATTAAGTCGCAAGCTATTATTTTCAATATTGTTACTAGTCCTAAAATTGTAAGACAACAGTACTTTTGTTGTGATTGTAATAAGATTTCTATTTAAGCCACCTATGAAAATGTCTGCCCCAATATCTTTCGCCAATTCATCAGTCATGCCATGAATTGAAATAGCATCTTGATGTGTAGAAAGTAACCTGAGCAAAGTTGGCTCATCAAAATTAGTGGAAGTTATATGCAACCTTTTACAATTTTTGCGCTTACCTTCAAATAAGTAATAAGAATAACCATAGTTTGCTACGCATTTACATATTTCTGAAGTGCCCTGTTCAATACCTCCGCCATGCGGAGAAAAAATCAGAATGCCTTTATCTCGTATTTTGATTTCAATATTATAAAATTCGGATCGCACCGATTTTTTTAATGCTTTAAAATTTGAGTACTTATCCTTTTTCATCTTGTTCGTGCGTTTCAATATAAGCTCTAATTGTTTTGTTACCGTTGTTGGTCTACACTCACACGTCACTGTTCAAAGCCCCAACAACCATTACATATATTAATAGTGCAAAACTTGCTCACTGGCCTTTCTTATGTGAAATATCTCTTCCATGAATTTTTTGATTTTACCATTATCAACTTCAACTAATTTTTCAATTAACAAACTTTGGTTTAAGTTTTTTCCAATGACATCTTTATAAAATGATCTGAGTAATTTCAAACCATCTTTCCCATCAACAATTATATGCCTTTGGTTAGAATTCCAACAATTTTCAAAAGTTGCTGTATGCGTGGTTGTAACTGTTTTTATATCAAGTTTCTGTTCTAGGAATTTTTGATGTAACGTAAGGTAGGTTGCATAGCAATCAACTCGGGTTGATGTAAACATCTGATTCCACTGTTGATAAAACTCTTTTTGAAATTCGTCAGGAATTAATATGGATAAAATATTAGGAGACAAGAAAAGATTTTCAATTTCTTTTCCAATAGTGAAAACTACTCTAATATTGGAAGCAACGAGAAGATTCTTGATCTTCATAAGATAATCCTCGGGATAGTAATCCCTATCTAAAACGAGAGTATATGGAATATGTTTTCCAATTAAAAGTTCATATGCATGCTTATATGCTAAGCATTTTCTGTATTCACTGAATCCGTGAATAGGAATATTAAACGCCTTACGTCTTATTCCAAAAGCTTTAGCCAAATGCTCTAACAAGCTAAAGTCAAAAACATCTTCGGTAAAAATGATAACATCGAATTCTTCAAACTGAGAAGCAATTAAATTAAAATTGCTTCCTACTTGTGATCGAACAAGATCAAGATATGTGCGATCATGAGTGGATTTTATTTTAGGTTCTTTATTTATTTTTTGAATATTGATAATATGACTCACACTAACGTTATTCATTAGCTCGACAGAATGGGTTGCTATAATAATACTTCCATGATAATAATCTCTTAAAATCCGGATGAGATCATTTTGCTTTTGAGGATGTAGATTTATTTCAGGTTCATCAAGAATTAGTATAGACGCATTTATGAGTCTAACAAAATGAGTAATAATTTGAAACCAAACCTGAAGACCTTGCCCTGCCCAGGAAATCTCGCGATCAATCCGATCTTCCTTATAATAGCAAAATATTTTTCCCTGAGGAAAATCGAGTTCATAATTAATGAGTTCAATGCCATCCCATGATTTCCGAATAATTTCTTTTACCAATGCAAATTCCTGTTTAGATAACATTTGCCAAAGATGATTTCGAAGATGTCTAGGAGCTAATGAAGTATTTATGCTAGCTCGTAGATAATCATGTACTGTAATTATATCTTCGTTTTCGCTGAGCGGCCCAAGAGGGGGAATAAATCCGAAAATTTCCTGGATATCTGATGGTATATATCCATCAAATTGTGCGTAAATAATTTTATCTATTGGGTCTAAAAAAACATCTATTTTGAATCTGTTCTGAAATATGCCCGTAATTTTTGCAGTGTTATTGGAATAATTATGAATCATTCGTCCAACGAGAAGCTCTTCCGTATCTTGTTGCAATAACTTGTAATAGATGTTTCCATCAATTCTTCTTTCTTGTTTTTTTTTATTCAAAACTTTTGTAGCCGAATTAAGTAATTTGAGGGCATTTATTATACTAGATTTGCCCTCATTATTTTTTCCTGTTAGTAATACGGAAACGTCATTTTCTTCAAGAAATGAAATTTTGTAGTCCTTGAATGGTCCAAAGTCTTGAAGAATGAGTTCCTTAATTCTCATGATAGAATATTATTTGTTGCCTTGTTTATTTTGCTAAAGTTTAAGCAGAGCCAGACTTAATAACTAATTCGCACAAAGCAAACAAAAAAGCGCCAATACTTCAGCGCTTTTTTGAACTCTTTTCTTACAAGCTTCCTCACACCTACTGAATCACCACCCTCGAAGTAAACTGCTCTCCCCCTGCAATCACCTTCAAAGTATAAATACCATGTACACGAGATGCCTCTGATTTAATTTCGAGCGAAAGCTTTCCATCGGTGACTTTTGTTTTATGGGTGTACACAATTTGCCCGAGAGCATTATACAGGATGACCGTCGCTTCTGAATTCAAATTACTATTCCAATCAGCGGTAACCGTGAAATTTCCGTCAGACGGATTGGGATAAATATTGAATGAAGCAGTTGCCAGGTCGTCAACTAAATCTTCTTTGCATGATTTCGTCACCTTCAATGCGTTGGAAGTAGTGCTGCACCCGGTACTGTTCATGACTATACATTTATAAGTGCCTTTGGCGGTGGCATTATAAGTCTGATTGGTTGCTCCGGAAATAGTAACGGTATTCTTTAGCCATTGATAGGTAAGGTTTGTTCCGGCATTTGCCTGCAATACCACGGAATTAGTACCACAGATGTTCAGGTTTCCGAGAGCGGTAATAGAAGCCGCCGGCTTACTAATTTGAACGAGCGTAGTTGCAGCCGAAGTGGAAGTGCAGCCGAATGAGTTTGTTTCCTTTACCTTATAGCTTCCCGCCTTATTCGGAGTGTAAGCAATATAAGTAGCCCCGGAAACATTTTTAGAACCCTTCATCCATTGATAACTAATGCCCGTGCCGGTGTTTGCAATGAGATTGACCACAGAGCCGCTGCAGAATGAAACGCTTCCGCCCGGACTTATAGTAGCACTAATTGCATTCTCATCAACCACTCCATTGCAGTTATCATCAATACTGTTGCAGATGTCGCTTGCTCCTATATGTATTGTCCCGCCTGAGGCGGGAGCATCGTTACAATCCGTATTGTTTGAAACATAACCTGCTGGCGGAGTATTGCTTGCAGAAGAAATTGAGACTGCAGGATTTCCATACGTGTCTCCATCGGCATCAGCGTAGTAAGTGTATATTGGACAGTTTTCATCCATTTGTCCGTTGCAATTATCATCTGCTCCATTGCCGCAGGTTTCTGTTGCGCTTGGATTGATGGTCCCGCCTGAGGCGGGATCATCGTTACAATCGGTGCTGTTTGAAACATATCCGTTAAGGATGGAACATGCCTGTGTAGTACTATTTGCATTCCCGTATCCATCCGCATCGGCATCAGCATAGAAAGTTATAGTTACACCTTCATCAATCTGTCCATTACAATTATCGTCCAGTGAATTGCAAACTTCTGCGGAGCCGGGATGAATAGCATTATTCCCATCGTTGCAATCAGTATTATTCGAAACATAACCTGCAGGAGGAGTGCTGCTTCCCGACGAAATTGACACGGCAGGATTTCCATAGGAGTCTTCATCATTGTCTGTGTAGTAAATGTAGGTTGGGCAGTTTTCATCTATTTGTCCGTTGCAATTATCATCAATTCCATTGTTGCATACTTCTGTTGCGTTTGGATTGATGGCAGCATTGCTATCGTTACAATCAGCGCTGTTCGATGCATAACCTGAAGGAGGAGTATCGCTCGTGGAAGAAATTGATATTGCAGGATTTCCAAAAGTGTCACCATCGCTATCAGCGTAGTAAGTATGCGTTCCGCAGTTTTCATCTGTTTGTCCGTTGCAATTATCATCAATTCCATTGCTGCAAATTTCTGTTGCGTTTGGATTGATGCCCGGATTACCTTCATCACAATCAGAATTGTTCGTCACGTATCCTGATCCAGGATTTGTGCAACTTGAAATTGCAACCGCAGTTGAAGATCCATACCCATCGCTGTCAGCATCAGGGTAATAATTTAAGATAGGGTTTACGGTAACTAATGTAGAAGCTGCTGATGAAGGTGAACAACCTGCGGTAGCGGTAACCGAATATGTTTCTGTTGCAGAAAGTGCAGTTGTTGTTTGTGTCTCATCTGTGGATGGAGCAGGCGCGCCGGTGCCTGTCCAGGAGTATGTGTAGAAGTCAGGATCAACATAGGAAATTCCATAGATTGCATGTCCATTACTTCCCTCACTTGCTTTCAGGTTTCCATTCAGCGTTGAATGATAAACAAGATGTTCAGAAGATACAGGCGATTCCAGCATCATATTATTCCGTATGTCACCTTGTGACCTCGCCTCATCCCAAATCCTTATGTTATCAATTTGTCCATTGAAATGTCTGCCCTGAGATCCCGAATCTCCAATTCGAAAGAAAGGTGGATAATTGTCGAAGTAATCGTTGGCATCAAGGATTCCCGATGGTGAGCCATCTACATAAGCTATTTGTCCAACGCCTGATTGCACAATTGCGGCAATATGATGCCACTTCCCATCGGCGATTGTAAATCCTGTGTTCTGCCCATAATAACCAAGACCAAAGTAAAGCTGTCCATTAATCAGGTAAATCGCGACATTATGTTCAAGATAGTGGTACCAATCAAAATATACTCTGCTAAAAATACCTGCATTAGGATCGTTTGTTTTCACCCACATTTCAATAGTGAAATTATTTTGAGGAAATTGCTGCGTCACTTCAATATATTGAGCAACTCCATTGAAAGAAGCTGCTTGTCCGCCGGGAGCTAATCCTGTTGCTTTTAGATTTACGGGTTGTCCCTCGCAAACAGGTCCGCTGTTTTCGACTAAGGGCGCAGGAGGCGTGAAACCAATACCGATATTGACAGTAGATTGATCACTGCATCCGGCGGCATTAGTGACAGTGAGGGTATAATTTCCTCCTAAGTTGGTGTTAATGGTTTGCGTGGTTGCTGAAGTGTTCCACGTGTTCCCGGAAGCGCTGTCTGATGTGAGGGTTACTGCATTCCAATCACAAATGATACTTGCTGAAGCGCTGATGTGAGCTACCGGAGCGATGGCAGAAAGAATGGTGATGTTAGCGGGATCAGAAGTAAGAGTGCAACCCGCATCATCAGTAACAATAACGGAATAGCTCCCGCTTTGAGATACGTGAACAGGATTAGTCGTTTCACCATTTGACCACAGATAGCTTGCTCCGGTCACACTGGTGAGCAAGTATGATTGTCCCGTGCAAACAAATTGATCCCCGCTCACAGTAATGAGAGAAGTGTTCCCACCGAGAAGCGTAAAATTCAGAGCACCATCGCTGGCACCATTTCCTTCCGTAACTCTGAACTCCACCGTTGAGGAACTATTTAAGGGTCCGGTCCAGGCATTTGAATACGTTGAATCTGTATAACCAAACTCCTCCCACACTTCTATACCGTCAACAAAAAGCTGCGCCTGATCGTCGTGGTTTAGCACATCAATACTGTAAATGCCACATGGGAAACCTCTTCTCTTAGCACTCCATGACATGCCATCATCATACATTGAGCAACCCTGGTAATCAGGCGCTGTTGACGGATTGCTCATTTTATCCCACTTGTTTTGTGAATCAAAATTCAAAGTGCTGTCAACATAATATCCCATATAATCCAGCGGTCGCCAGTTATACCCCGAGCCCGTCCAATATCCATTTACCTTCCATACTCCATTACCGGACTCACTTTCAACACCGGGAGGACCAGCGATTGAAATCTGTGCAGACGCTGCAGCGCATCCCAATCCATCAACGGCAGTGAGTATGAAATCTCCGGGAGCGTAAAGGCCACAGGACCCCTGGTTGAAGGAAGCATTAGGGGAATTCCAATAGTAATTCAACGATGGATCATAATTGGATAAATGCACATCGTTATAAAAAGGCGGACATGTATTCATCGCATTGGATAAAGCAATAACAGGAGTATCGAGCGCACCTATATTTATTTGAATGGAATCATTAAACATGCAGCCGTCATCCTGAAAGTTCAAAAGGTAGTTTCCCGCTGTGTTTACGCTGATAGTCCGGGTTGTTTCACCTGTGCTCCACAGATAGGTGCCTCCGCCTATTCCATTAAGTTCCTGTGTGTAACCGGGACAAATGGTTGTGGGTCCCTCTACACTTATTACCCGGTTTGTAAGAACGAATTCAATCCTTCCGTAGGAATACCAACCTAATTCGGTGCAGCGAAAAACAACCGCAGAGCTGTCAGTGAGGAGACCTGACCATACATTGTCATGCGAATCGCAACAGCCCATGTCCGACCACACTAATGTTCCATTCACAAACAACTGAGCAGCGTCATCATGCACCGGGATATTGATTTGATAAATTCCGCATGGAAAACCCTTTCGTTTGGCGCTCCATGAATGATTGTCAACTGCTACGGCACAACCTGAATATCCTGTTGCCGCCGAAGGTGATTGGTCAAAGGGCCATCTTGACTGTGTATCGAAATTAAGATTGGAGTCAATGTAGTATCCTGAATAGTTATCCCGCCACGCTTCACCGGTCCACCAGTAGCTGGCATTGAAGGCATAAACGTTCCATACATGATCACCATAAACAGATGTATCCCCCGAAAGGACACTCGCGGTAATAGTTACCATACTTTGATCAACACAGCCCGCAGCATTCGTAACGGTAAGCGTATAGTTTCCTGCTGAAGTAACAGTAATGCTTTGAGTATTGTCGTTTGTGCTCCACATGTTTCCATCACCGCTCGGCGACGAAAGCGTTACGTAATCTCCAATGCAAATAGTATTTGACGATGCTGCAATCTGTCCCATCGGAGCTGCATCAGGAAGAATGGCAATGCTTACTGTATCAGATGAGCGCATGCATCCATCGGTATCAACAACGTTGACCCAATAATCTCCGCTTTGCGAAGCATGAATGGGATTTACCATTTCACCATCAGACCACTGGTAGCTTGTTCCCGGAAAACCAGTGAGCGTGTAGAACTGACCGGTACAGACAAATTGATTTCCGCTGATGGCGATTGTTGAAGAAGCCCCGCCAAGAAGAGTAAAATTGAGTTCGCCGTTCGATGTGCCGGTGCCATCAGTAACTCTGAATTCAATTTCTGATGAAGGTGTGAGGGTACCTGTCCATGCGTTTAAAAAAGGATTGGTAGTGTAGCCGGTTTCATCCCACACTTTTACTCCGTCAATAAATAATTGCGCCTGATCATCATGACGAAGCACATCAACCTGGTAAGTGCCGCAAGAAAAACCCTTTCGCTTCGCACTCCATGACATCTGATTATTCGGAATCCCGCATCCCTGGTACCCTACAGCAACGTAAGGACTGAAATTCTCATTCCACCTGTTCCGGGAATCAAAATTCAGTGTGGTGTCAATATAATATCCTGAGTAGTCATTCGGCCGCCATGAATATCCATTATCTGCACCATCTCCATTGGCGTAAGCATTCACCTTCCAAACTCCGTTGCCAAAATCGCTTTCACCCGCAGGTGCAGTCAATGTAAAATGTGCTGAAGCCGAACATCCGATTGCATCGGAGCTGGTGACAATAAAACTTCCCGGTTCATTAACTGTGATCTCCTCGTAGCTAAAGGAAAGGGCTGATGAATTCCCGGTATAGTTAAGCAACGAATTATAATTGTCAATCACTACATAACTGGTACCATAGGGGCAATACGCAAAGTTTAAAAAGGAGGAGATTACGGGGGTGTCTATTGCGGCAATAGATATTTGAACTGAACCGTTTCTCACACAGTTACTGCCGGTGGCAGTTACAGAATAGTTTCCGGCTGCGCTTACTCCTATGGTTCGCGTGGTTTCACCTGTACTCCACAAATAAGTGTCTGCAGCTCCTGCATCGAGCTGAAGAGTATATCCGGGGCAAATAGTGGTGGGTCCTAACGGAATGATTCCATCTTTAAGCGTGAATCGAAGCGCTCCGTTAGAAGCACTAAAGCCCTCAGTTACCCTGAAGACAACGGCAGAGGTGTCATCAAGAGCACCCGTCCATACATTAATATGCTGATCGCAACAGCCATTGTGTTCCCAAACCTTTACTCCATTCACGAAGAGTTGTCCTTCATTATCATGATTGAGAATATCTACCTGGTAAATGCCGCAGTCAAAACCTCTTCGCCTCGCACTCCATGAATGATAGTCTGCATTTACTGCACATCCTGTATAGTCAGGAGCATAAGAAGGAGATGCCCAGTCGGGCCATTTTGTTTGTGTGTTGAAATTAAGCGTGCTGTCAACGTAGTATCCTGAATAGTTATTCCGCCACGATTGACCATTGTCCGATTCGTCGCCGGCATTGAATGCATACACGTTCCATACATGATTGCCATATACAGAGGTGTCACCCAGTGGGGTGCATTGCCCTGATACTTTTCCGAAAGGAAGAGTGAGCATGATGAACGAAAAGAGAATTGCAGCGCTGCTGCAAAGTCTTTGGAGTGGTAGTAAGTTTTTCATTTTGAAAAGTTTTTTTGACGGGGCAAAGGAAGGGTGGTACCATGGCCGCCGCAATACGACAATAGTTGTATTCTCAATCCGGGTGGATTGAATGATGCTTGATAAATGGAGTTTTAAAGGAGGCGGGAAGTTTTTTGTTGTAGGTGGAGCTACACGCTCAAGTTGCCGGCAATTATTAATGGCATCTAAAAAATAAAAGAGCTCCCGATACTCTGGAAGCCCTTCTACTTCAAAACTTGATCGTTATTGAATCATCACCTTCTCAGTAAATATCTTCTCACCCACAATCACCCTCACAAAATAATTCCCCGCAGAAAGATCGCTCAGTGAATTCACTTCTTCGCGCAATCTTCCACCTGAAACTTCAGCTCGTTGAGAATAAACTTGCTGACCCAGCGAGTTGAATATTTGAATATCTGCATGAGCTTCTTCTTCAGAACCCAAATCCATTTCAATTACAAATTGATCATGCGCCGGATTGGGATAGATATTCAGTGCTACGTCAATAGTTTGTTCATCCGACAAATCAGACTTACAACTGTTGGTCACTTTTACACCAGCAGAAGTTTTACTGCAACCACTGCTGTTTGTGACTACAACTTTATAGGTTGATTTTGAAGTGGCAGTATAGTTTTGATTTGTAGCTCCGGAAATGTTAGCAGTTCCTTTTTTCCACTGATAAGAAAAGCCTGAGCCCGAATTTGCAGTGAGCATCACGCTTCCGTTCCCACAGAGATCGAGGGACCCCGTGTAAGTAATAGTAGCCGATGGTTGAGCAATGGTCGCAACACTTGTCGTCGCCGATATTGATGAGCAAATCAAATTCGACTCGCGAACAGAATAGCTTCCATTCTTATTCACTGTATAACTATTGCCGCTTGCTCCGTAGATGAGCTTTCCGTTCTTAAACCAGATGTATTCAATTCCGTTTACCGAATTGGCGGTAAGAGTAAGTGATGCGCCTTTACAAACATTTACATTTCCGGATGGAGTGAGTGTTGCCGTAAGAGCATTTTCATCTATCACTCCATTGCAGTTATCATCAATGTTGTTGCAGGCATCCACTGCACCGGGATGCACGGCGGCATTCGCATCATTGCAATCAGTACTATTCGAAACATAACCCGCTGGCGGAGTACTGCTCGCGGAGCTCGTGGTCGCTGCAGGATTCCCGCAAGAGTCTCCATCGTTATCTGCATAATAAGTGATGCAGTTTTCATCGGTTTGTCCGTTGCAATTCTCGTCAATACCATTAGCGCATATTTCAGTTGCGCCCGGATGGATATTCGGATTGCTATCATCGCAATCAGAGTTATTGTTCGCGTATCCAGGTCCGGGATCTATGCTTGTAATAATTGGAGTTGCAGTTGAAGAACCGTACCCGTCGCCGTCCGCGTCAGTGTAATAGAAGCTGTTCACTATTACCGTGGTGGATGCAGCCGCTGAGGGCGAACAACCGGTGCTTGCTGTAACCTCAAAAGTTTCAGTTGATGAGAGAGCCGCGGTCGTTTGGGTTTCGTTCGTTGAAGCCGAAGGTGCTCCCGTGCCCGTCCACGTGTAGGTGTAGAAGTCAGGAGTAACATACGAGATACCGTAAGGAGAGTGCCCCTTGGTTCCGGCATTTACATTCAGGTTTCCATTTAGCGGTGAATGATAAATGAGATGATCTGAAGAGACAGGCATTTCAAGCATCATGTTATTCCTGATATCAGTTTGTGATTTTGCTTCGTCCCAGATTCTTACATTATCAATTTGTCCGTTGAATTTTGGGTAAGAATATCCTATATCCCCAATATAGAAGGTGTTTGCAGTATATCCCAGGTTATCGTAGTAATCAATGATTCCCGATGAAGAACCATCTACGTACACGATTACTCCCACACCTGATTGAACAACTGCTGCAATATGATGCCACTTACCATCATTGATTATAAATCCGGTATTACCATCATTATAAATACTAAAGTGCAACTGTCCGTTGTACAGATAAAGTCTGAGATCATAGTAAATATTATAGTACGAAGAGACTGCTCTGCTAAAAATTCCTGTCCTGGGGTCAGTGGTTTTCACCCACATTTCAATTGTGAAATTGGTTTGAGGGAATTGCTGATTCACTTCAATGTATTGAACACCACCATTAAAGGAAGCTGCTTCCCCGCCCGGTGCTAATCCTGAAACTTTGAGGTTTGCAGATTGTCCATTGTAAATGGGTCCGTTATTTTCGGTTACAGGAGGAGCGGGAGGCGTGAAACCCATTCCGATATTGACAGAATCCTGATCACTGCATCCTGAAGCATTCGTTATCGTGAGAATAAAATCTCCGGGCCTATCGGTGTTGATACTTTGTGTAGTTGCCCCGGTATTCCACAAATATCCGTATGTATAACTGTTGGATGTGAGTGTTACCGTATTCCAATCACAAATGGTATTCCCCGAAGCGGTAATGTGTGCAACAGGTGCGGCATCAGAAAGAATGGTGATGTTAGCGGGAGCCGAAGTAAGTGCGCATCCGTGATCATCCGTAACAGTAACCGAATAGCTTCCGCTCTGAGAGGCATAAGTGGGATTAGTGGTTCCACCATTAGACCACAGGTAGCTTGCACCGGTAACAGTACTGGTAAGCAAATACGATTGACCGGTACAGACAAATTGGTTTCCGCTTACAGAAATAAAAGAATTGCTTCCTCCTACCAGTGTAAAATGCAGAGCGCCGAAGCAATCACCATATCCATCCGTGACTCTGAACTCGACGATTGATGAACTGTTTAAAGGTCCGGTCCAGGCATTTACATACGGTGAATCGGTAGCATAAACATTATCCCACACCTTAATTCCATCAACAAAAAGTTGCCCCTGATCATCATGGTTCAGCACGTCAATCTGGTAAATGCCACAGGAGAAACCTTTTCTCCTGGCACTCCACGACATAAAGTCATCATTCATGGAACAGCCCTGGTAGTTAAAAGCCGTTGACGGATTACTCGCTTTATCCCATAGGTTCTGTGAATCAAAATTCAATGTGTTGTCAATATAATATCCCTCATAGTCCCAGGGTCGCCATGAATTTCCGTAGTCACTGAAAGAACCGTAGGCATATCCGCTTACTTTCCATACTTCATTGCCATAATCCATTTCAGCGCCGGGAGGCCCCTGGATTGATATATGTGAAGCGGCGGAGCATCCCAATTCATCAGTAGCAGTGAGGGTGAAGTTCCCGGCGGCATAGAGGGTCCCGTAACCATGATAGAAGTAGGCGCTGGCTGTAATATTCCAATTGTAATTCAGTGAGGAGTTGAAGTTAGGTACCTGGAACTGAATATGAACAGGCGGGCAAACATTTATTTGCCCAAGAGTAATAACAGGAGTATCGAGAGCAGCTACATGTATTTCAACAGAATCGTTGATGGAGCAACCGTGCGCTTCAATGGACAAATGGTAATTTCCCGTTGTGGCCACACTTATAGTCCGGGTTGTTTCACCCGTGCTCCATAAGTAAGTGCCTCCTGAAACTCCATTAAGGTCTACTGCGAAGCCCGGACAAATGGTAGTGGGTCCATCAACGCTTATCACATGATCTAAGGGAACAAATTCAATTAATCCATAGGAATCTCCCTGTCCTTCTGTTACCCGAAAAGCAATCCTCGAGGTATCATTAAGAAGACCTGACCAAACGTTAGAATGATAATTGCAGCATCCATAGTACGACCACACCAGACTTCCATTTACCAATAATTCGGCTGCGTCATCATTATTGGGTACATTTATTTGGTAGTATCCGCAGGGGAAACCTCTTCGCTCTGCGCTCCATGACATATAATCGCCGTTTACATGGCAACCTGAATAACCCTGCGCAGCACTGGGCGAACCCGACTTCGCCCATTTTGATTCGCTATTGAAATTAAGAGCGCTATCAACATAGTAACCTGAATAAGCCTCGTTCCAGGAGTGGCCGTTGTTATAATAATCACCCGCATTGTATGCATATACGTTCCATACATTATCGCCGTATACTGAAGGGTCACCGGCAGCGCTGCCCACATCTAATGTATCCGTTGCTGTCACGCTGCAGATCCCGAGATTCGCAGTGAGCGTGTAGGTGGTGATGCCCACGGTCGTCGGATTAATGGAAATCGCTTGCGATGTTGCTCCCGTGCTCCATGCATAGCTGTTTGCAGGTAGTCCGGCGATCTCCAAAGTGTTTCCAAGGCACAGGTAAAGATATCCTGATGGATTGGTCACCGGGAACTGAGTGAATTGAATGCTGGCGAGGGAACCACCAAAACCTTCTGTCACCCTGTATACGACGGTCGAGCTGTCATTAAGAGCTCCCGTCCACACATTAACATGAGAATCGCAGCATTCAATGTGTTCCCATACTTTTATTCCATTTACAAAAAGTTGCCCTTCATCATCATGAACAGGTATATCTATTTGATAAATTCCGCAGGCAAAACCTTTTCGCCTGGCGCTCCATGAATGATAATCATTGTTTACGGTGCAACCCACATAA
>DASRAJ010000083.1:0-61133 GCA_035638255.1 Chitinophagales bacterium | reverse complement strand
TAACTTGTCCGAAAACAAGATGGGCGATGAAGGACGAGCCTTAAAAAGTGCCCAGCACGAGATCAATCAGAAGTGCCTTCAACAAACTTAAAAAAAAATCAAAAAATAATTTGGAAATGAACGGTATAACTCCTGAATGACCGACAGTTAGGTTGCATGATCGCGCGCGAGAGGGGTGCTCCTTTAGGTAGAGGTGTGCGTAGGTAAATAAGCGACATCAAGTGTTGTTTTCCTGCAACGCGGGATAGGCTCCCGGCATGACGACAGTACTTTTCGGTCCACCTCTAAAACAAGGATTCATTCAACATTATTCAAAATTATGAAACACTTCGGCAGGTTTAAGAGTATATGTATGTTCTATGTGATTTTTTCGCATGGTTCAAAAATCATAAATCAATGCTCACCACACACGAAGCAAATTCATCTGAAGAAAACACTCCCATTCAACATGTAAAAGTTACAGCAGTACATGGTAACTGGATACTGCAAAAAGAAAAACTCATAGAGAAATTCGGGCTTACTTACGCTGAGCTGGCATTTAAAGACGGTAAGAAAGATGAGATGCTTGCTAAGCTTCAAATGAAACTCGGCATCTCCAAAGGAGACCTGGCAGCGCTTATTGCCGCCTTATGAGTCTCTTACATAACCAAAAAAAATGAGGGTTTCATCGCCCATCCATTTTTATTTTATCTTCCTTTTTTTATTTCAAAAACATACACCATAAAAATTAAATAACATGCACATCACCACATCTGAAGACGGAGAAGAAAAAGATATCATTGAGCTTGAAAAAGGAACGAAACACATTCTGCTGGATTTAATAAAGTATGCAGATAACTCGGTTGTAACTAAATCAATTCTCAAGAAATATACGGGAATGGTAAGCGCAATATCATTCGACAGTGGCGAAGGGCTGAATGAAAAAATTTCTCCCTTCGATGCTTACGCTCAAATAATTGACGGCACAGCACACATTATGATTGACGGCAAGTCAAATATTCTTGAAACCGGCGAGGGGATTGTTCTTCCTGCCCACATACCGAATTCTATTAAGCCGAACGGGCGGTTTAAAATGCTATTAACGGTTATCAAGAGCGGTTACGAATCATAGTTGAGATTGTTCAGGATTGCAGGTAGTAATCTCCCGTTTCCGGGATTAGTTGTTAGTATTTTTTGCGGCGATTTCCTGAAAAGAAAATTGCCGCAATTTTTTTTTGAAGAAGAAATTATACTCCCGGCTTACTCAAGCGATTCATCACAAAAAAACTAACTCAACTTTCGCACAATTGAAGTTGGGGATTCCACAACAGCGTAAAAGAAGCTCAGGAACTTACGGCGCATGCAATCAGAGAATGCGTGAATCATGTAACATATTTCCAAAATTGTGTAACGACTATCCATTAAAGGGTATGTACGTTTACATAGTAATAATTCTGTTACACCTCTCCCGCGAGCAAGCGGGAAATTAAATTCAACAAAAATGTCAACAACAGCAACTCAAAGTCCTGAAAGAGAAAACTGGAACAAGCAAATGAATAAGCTCAAAGCAAGATTCTTAACTTTAACGGATGCAGATTTGCAGTATGAAGAAGGTCAGAAGGATGCGTTGTTAACCAGGCTACAGAATAAACTTGGTATAACCCGACCACAATTAGATGCAATTATCTCACCTCAGATCATCTATTAAATTAGAAAAATCGTTAGGCAGAACCTGCCTAACGATTTTTCTCACTCCATTTGTTTCCCTGCGTATCAGGATGCCGCAAGAGCGGTTTGAAAAGTTTGATTCGCAATATGGATATCCTTAATAAAGTCCAGGTTAATCAATTGCTCAACTTGCTTCCGTAGTATATCTATATAAACGGGTTTCTTTATAAATGCTTTTGCACCCAATTTGCGTACTGTCTCCAAATGCCACGTATCGGAAGTAATAATTACAACAGGTATTTCTTTTATCAGTGGTTTTTTTATTATTTCGGTCAGGCATTCAATTCCATTCATCATCGGCAGATGAATCTCCATAAAAATAAGTGACGGAAGCTCAACAGAGTTTTCCAGCATGTCAAGGGCCTCCTTTCCGTTGTGCGCGAGGTCATATAAATTTGCCGTTTCGATTTCGCTTAGGGCATCGAGAAAAAATTCCTGATCCTCAGGATCATCATCAACCAGCAAAACATTTTTGACGTTGTTCATTTTTTTCTATTGCCTGAATTACAAAAATATTTGACGATGCAGTATTCCATGTTACACAATTCTTCTAAAAAGTTACATAATTCACACTTTAAGCATATTCATAACCTTTGTCGTTAAACAGACTGCAAGCCGTGCATGATCCGTTGAGACGGTTCGGCAAAAAAAATTTTTTCGGTAAAACAATATTTCTGTAATGTTGCATTGCAGCATACCTTAATCTATTGAATAGTGTTAAATGCTGTTGCCAGCCACACACTGCAACCATTTAATTTTTGATAGCAGTAACTTTCAATTTCGGGGGAAAATGGAACAACAGCAATCGGGTAACGAGGCAATTGCCTTAAGAATTCTGCACGTAGATGATGATGAGGATGACCGCATGTTTTTAGCAGATGCGCTGAAGCAATTAAATTTTCCTTACACCCTCACCGGAGCCAAAGACGGCATTGAACTTTTTACGGTAATGGATGCAGGCACCCCTTACGATCTTATTTTTTTGGATATAAACATGCCGGTGATCGACGGCAGGCAATGCCTTAAGAAATTAAAAGCTCATGAAAAATACCGCGACGTTCCGGTGATAATGTTTACGGTTTCAAAGTCTGAGCAGGACATAAATGAGGTGTATGCATCGGGCGCCCATTATCATGTTGTGAAACCATATTCCTTCATGAATATGGTAGCTACAATAAAAAAGATATTGGAGATTGACTGGAAGACAAAACCGCCCGTTCCTTCAAGAGAGGATTTCCTGATAAATTATGCTTTCACATAGACATGCCAAATATGAATCATTTAAAGTACGTTGCCAATTGATTTATCAGTGATGAGATTGGTTTGATATTATCATCTATGAAGTAGCAGACTGATCGCCCTTCACGCTGCATTCTTACAATTCCTGATTGCCGGAGAATGCTCAAATGAGCTGAAGTTACCGACTGTTCCAATTGCAGTATCCACTTAATTTCCTTTACTGTTATGCCGGAGGCTCCATCAATAACGGCAACTATGTTTTTGCGTACATCGTGCTGTATGGAGCGCATTATCATCGCTACAGCATTTACATTCTTTAAATTAAGATCAAGCATTTTAGATTGGTTTTTTGTGATCTGAATGGGTGCGAGTGTGTATAGCACCGGGATGTCCTGCAGAGTGTGTGCTTGGTGAGATTTGCTACTTCCCAAAAATTTTACCGGGGTATTATTACAGGAGTGTACGGTATCGGTTTGATTAAGTTACCGGAACCTTATCCGCTTCTAATGGTCGGTGTCCCACTGACGGAACCAAACGATAAAGAAGAGTACATAGCGAAGTAAGGAGATGGGAAGGTTAGTAAGGGAATGTTTGATTGAAGGTTCGCTTTTTTGTCGGCGGGACGTCACCACGGACAGAGTAAGAATTCAAAACATTTTGGATAAAATCTTTCACTTGTACATACGCCTACGGAGAAAATTATTTTCTACTATTGCATCTAATCAAACTTATAACATGCGTATCCATTATTGATGCCTAAGGAATAATTCACACTCTAAAATAAATCCTTATGAAAAAAATCCACTTGAAATTAATCTTGCTTCTGTGCATGATGTGTGCAGAATTTCACATGGTGAAAGCACAATGTTATGGAACTTATTGCCCTTTCAATGCTGGTGTGGTCAACATAATATCGAGTCCGGAATGCGAAGGAGGAACTTTTATTTTACAGATGGGGGGTGGCGGAACAGATGAAGTTGATTATACAGTTTCATACGGAGGCAACACATATTACGGATGGATGCCTTTTAATGTCGGAGGTGACTTTTCATCGCCTCCAGCAGCCGTATGGCATTTT
Source organism: Chitinophagales bacterium (assembly GCA_035638255.1). GTDB lineage: Bacteria > Bacteroidota > Bacteroidia > Chitinophagales > UBA10324 > DASRAJ01. The sequence continues at coordinate 57,109 of DASRAJ010000083.1, read as the reverse complement.
ACTTTTGTCGGATACTGCTATAATACTCAACCTGATGAAGGTTTTTATTATTGCAATTCAAATTATGTCGGTGCGGTTTCGCGGGATGAAGAATTAATTGTACCTGAAGATCACGGTTCAGTTTCCGTGACTGGTATCGCCAGCACTAACTCGAACGATTATTCTTGCAATGATGGAACAATTACTTTAACCGGATATACACTTTGCTGCACGGGATTTACCGGCCACATTTCTGGGGGAGTATTTGGCTCTGACGTTGCGTTTGGCAGCACCAATGTCCACGGTAGCGGAACGTTAACACTCGACAATGTGCCCCCCGGAACTTATACTGTTTGGGCTGAAGCACAGGATTATTATAATGAAGTCTACAGTACTTCTACAGTCGTGACTATTACGGAACCATCATGCCATCTCAGTGCGGATTTTGTTGTTACCCCTGCAAGTTGTTATGGTGCTATTGACGGCAATATTCAAATTACCGGACATAATAGTTCCTGTACAACATGGTCAGCTGTTTTATACGATTCACTTAATTATGTAGGAGGTTATTTTCCAAATCAATGGGGATATTCTTCCCACCAGAATGGAGAGAGCGCATCATGGAGTAGCGTTTCCGGTTTGCATGCAGGTAAATATGAAATTACCGTAAGTGATTTCTCCGGAAATTACGGTACCGATTGTTCGCAGATATATAATATAATAGTTGGTCCAGATTGCAATATTGCAGGGCATCTCGTTTCTGCTGACAATAATGAAATAAAAGTGGAAGCGACTACTTCTGCATGTCAATATTATGCCTATTTGGTCAATAGTGAGGATGATACCCTAAGTTGGCAAGGAGCAAACAGTGGTGATATTTTGACATTTTCAGGCTTGGCAAATGGTACTTATACAATTAAATTCTCGACGCCGGGAGGAAATTTTACTATCCCGTGTACTCAGGAATTGCCGGTTGATCTTAGTCCTTGTACAACTGCGCCGGCAACGCCTTCAACCATCAGCATTACCGGCGGCTCTGCTAAAGTATGTCCAGGTAACACGCGCACTTATACAGTTACAAATGTGAGCGGAGTGAATTATACATGGACGGCACCTACCGGAGCCAATATCAATAGCGGGCAAGGAACCAACAGCATAAGTGTAACTTACGATGCAGGTTTTACTGCATCAGGCACACTTTCCGTGGTCGCAATAAACGCCTGTGGCACCAGTGGGCCCCGAAACCTAACCATCAACAGGAATAATCCAACAGCAACGATCACAAGCACCGGCCCTACGACTTTTTGTAAAGATGTTACTCCGTTAACGCTGACAGCAAATAGCGGAACGGGATTAAGCTACCAATGGAAAAAGGGCAGCAATAATATTACGGGAGCTACCAATCAAAGTTATATTCCTGCAGCTTCAGCAACATATAAAGTAATTGTAACCAACAATTCCGGATGTACTAAAACATCAACAGGGGTGACAGTAACAGTTAATTCACTTCCTGCTGCCACCATCACACCGCAAGGGCCAACAACATTTTGTTCCGGAGGAAGTGTTTTGCTCCAGGCTAATAGCGGCTCAGGATTAACTTACCAATGGAAAAAAGGATCAAACAATATAAGCGGAGCCACATTGAACAACTATACTGCTACAACAGCAGGGACCTACAAAGTGATAGTTACTAACGCAAAGTCTTGTTCAAAAACATCATCAGGCACTAAGGTTACTGTTAATTGTAAATTAACCGACGATGAAACTGTAGCAAACAGCCTGCAGGTTTTTCCTAATCCCACAAATGGAATGATTACAATAAAATTTATTTCTTCAGAGAATCAAAATTGCGATTTGATAATTTTCGACATCACAGGCAGAGAATTAAAACGAGAAACGATTTCAACAACAATTGGCCTTAATACTACAACAACCGATTTGTCTGCTTTTACTAAAGGACTTTATCTTTTAAAGATTGTCAGCTCTACAATTAATCTGGAAGAGCGTGTTGGCCTTCAATAAGGAATTGCGCCCTAACTATGTCTTGCTTTTCGCACTGTTGGTGTTTACTGAACAAGCCCCTGGCGTCTTAGATGAACTGAAACTTAACCGCGCCGATGTTGGATAGTATCAAATACGCAAAGCGTTGCAAGCGGCCAATAAAGAAGACCCTTGCACCACTTCGACTATAAATGCCCGGATGACAGACAATTAATCTATTGCCTTATGATTCGTGTTTAACAATCACTTTATCTGTGCGCCCTCTGCGGCTTATCAATGCGATAATAATGATGAGCAAAACGGCTCCTCCAATTGCCCATCCCCAAACAGGCACATACCATGTTTCGGTAGTCGTGTGGGTTTCACTGTGCGTTGTAGTTGAAGTCTGATCTTGCGCCCAACTGATTTGTGTTATTACCAGCAGAATTAAGGTGATCGCGAACTGATAAAATTTTTTCATTAAAGTTTTCATCGTTTTAGTTTTTTACTATTCGTTACAACTAATAAGCCTAAACTTTCCGGCAACTTGCCTGCAAGAGTTAACGAGGGTTTTACTTTCATTTTGTAGCTGCTAATACTGTAAGTACAAAATCCAAATAGCGTCGTGTATGTTCACCAAGTAAGGACAGTGGGGAAAAATTTCTCCTTTTGTTAGCCTGATTGTAACATCCTGGTGAGCTTCACAATAGTATTTACCATTCCTCTAAAGGTCGGTGTCACACCGACCGAAACGAACGATAAAGAAGAGTACGTGGCGAAGTAAGGAGGTAGGTAGGGTTACTAAGGGAATGTTTGATTGAAAACCATAACTTCTTCCTAATTTTTGAACGCGGCCGGTCCGTTCAATAGCCGTGCTGGAGGAATATGTGTATTTTGTGAGACAAAATTAAAATACAAGGCCAATATATTCCCCAATGAAAAAAATTCTAATCATTCTTATTTGCTTCTTCGGACGTGAAGCATTCGCACAACAAAACAAAATTGACTCGTTGCAATTGCTGTTAATCTTTGCTAAAAACTTGGCAAGCGAGGGGCAGATAAAATAAGGCAGAATTCATTTCCTCAAACTCTTCACGTAAGAAAGATTTTTTCTTGCTTTCTCGGATAGTGAAAATTGTGCTCCGAATAGTTTCACAGTAATGTCATAAGATTTTTGAAGAAAACTGATTGCCATTTCCAGATCACTTTTGTCTGCATACGCAAGTCCTATATTGTTATAAGTGTCCACCACATTGGGATTTTCTTCTCCGGTCAATTTCAAATCAATTGTCAGTGCTTTTTGAAAGTAACTAATTGCTTTGTCAGGATCACCCTTGTCTTTCCAAATCACTCCAAGATTGTTGTAAAAAGTTGCTACGGTGGAATTTTCTTCGCCGAATAATGTCAAAACAATACTAAGGGCTTTCTCAAAGCAGCCGATAGCTTTGTCAGGATCACCCTTGTCTTTCCAGGCGGCTCCGAGACTATTGTAAGAATTCGCTACTATGGAATTTTCTTCTCCGAATAATATCAAAGAAATAGTCAATGCTGTTTGCAGGTAATCAATGGCTATAGTTAAGTTACCCTTGTCTCTCCACGTTACGCCAAGATTATTAAGATCGCGTGCTACGTTTGAGTTACGTTCCCCAAATAATTTAAAATCAAGAGCTAATGCTTGTTCAAAGTAGCTTATAGCTTTGCTAAGATTACCTTTACGACACCATGCCGTTCCAAGATTATTATAATCAGTTGCTACCTTTGAGTTTTGTTCATTCAGTAGTTTCAAATCAAGAGCCAATGCCTTTTCAAAGTAGTCTATAGCTTTGTCAAGATTACCTTTGTCTAACCATGCTATTCCGAGATTGCCGTAACAGCTTGAGACATTAAGATTCTCTTCTCCCCATAATTTCAAATCAATGGTCAGTGCTTTTTCCAGGTAGGTGATAGCCCTATCAAGATCGCCTTTGTCTTTATACGCCAATCCGAGATTATTTATTAATGTAGTATTGGTTATATCGTTATCCTCCTTCTCGGCTTCCTGCATTTCGAGCGCTTTTAGATAATAAGGAATAGCCAGTGGTCCACTTCCAATTGTATGCAGGTATACACCGAATTCAAACAGATTATCGTAAAAACTAAAAGCCTCAAGTGATTTAGTAAATGATTCTTTTGTTTGTTCAATTATCTCAGGTGTATATATTTTTGCAGATTGGTACAAGGCACGGCTGAGAAAATCCTGTGCGACAAGTTTGGCTTTCTCAGTTTCTTCTTCTAATACTTTTTGCAGATGCTGTCTTGATTTCTTCACATTCATTAATTCAATATCAAGATCGGGAGTTGATAGCTTGGCAATCGCTTCATCAAGTCTGCCCTCATCAAAAGCTTTCCTCGCCTGCTTTGAACGCTCCGTGTCTATAGACAATCGTTGAAGTGTTTCATAAGTAGCGATGACTTTCTTTGTGAACTCGACGAGTTTGTCTTCAGCATTTTTAAGAGCAATTTTTCTTTTTGAAATCAATAGCGTTTGATCAGGATGCAATTGATTAAGTTCATCTTTAGTATCCTTGATCTCATTCAGGATTTGGTCATAGTCTTCAAAGCGAATCGCAAGTTTAAGCTCATCCGGTTTCTGCAGCAGTGCATTTGCTTCAGGTTGGGATCTAATGAGTTCTTTAAGTTCGAAGAATTTTTGATCGATATGTTCTTGATCGAATCCAATATTTACGTTTCCGCCAACATGGGTGGCATTGAATTGTATTCCTACCCTCTCATTATATGACGCGACATCAGTGGGCAGATGCTTCTCTAATGTCGCCAGGAAGGGTTTTGCGAGTCGTTAGGCTTGGTAACTTTTACATTTTTAATTTTGATATCCTCAGTAAACTCACCTTTTTCAATGCGAACGCCTGTTCCCCCTTCTATCTGAATTGTATCAAGATCAAGATTGCGCCCTTTAATATCTTTCAAGTACACACCGTAAATCGCCGGATCGTGCTGCTCTACTATTTTAATGAGTTGTTTTGCCTTGTCAAGCAGTTCCTGATCTTGGGAGGCGCCGGCGCTTTCCAAATCTTCTTTCAAAGAAGCTTGTTTACTTTCAGAGTCCGGTTTTCTTTCAAGATCGTCAGTAGAAACTTTTTCTCCAAATTTCTTTTTGATAAATGCCTTGATTCCTTCGTAAGCATCCTTGACAACTTTCTCAGCAGTAGGTTTCAATCCGGACGCCGCACCTGCAGCGAGAGAAGAGACGATTAGTGTGATTGGGTCCATGTTAACATCTGTTAAAGGTGTTAAAAATAAAAAAAACTTACTCTTCAAAAAAATCAGCAACCGTGCTTGGTTTCATTCTCCTTTCAAGCTAAGTTCTACACAAAGTTCCTTTTTAATAGCTCACTGATGTATGAGAGTGCAATTTCACCTTCACATGGCAACATTTCCTCCTCGTAAAAGAAATCAGTGAATCATGTAACATAATTCCAAAATTGTGTAACGATTATCCTTTTAAGAGAGCTTACGTTTGGTGCGTAATAATTCCGTTACACCCGTACCCGCCGGTTAGCAGGGAATTAAATTCAAAAACAATGTCAACAACAACAACTCCGACTCCAGGAAACTGGAATGAGCAGAAGAGAAAACTGCAGGCAAAATACACAAGCCTGACAGATGCAGATTTGCACTTTGAGGACGGTAAAAAAGAAACTATGTTTACCAAGCTCCAGGTGAAGCTTGGCGTAACGAGAGAACAATTAGATGAAGTTATTTCATCTTAGACCATATATCAAATTTTATCAAACCCGTTAAGCACTATTGTTTAACGGGTTTTTTTTATGTGCTCATATCGTCTCCCTTCATAAGGGTTTCTGCTTTAACCGTCAATGCAGGTGTTTGTTCCCTCAGCTTATATATGCAAAAGCCGCCTCAGCTTTTGAGACGGCTCCTGTAATCCGGGTGAAATGAGATGCTACTCCTTATTCACTACTATCCGTTCTCTGAATTGTTTGCCATCGGTAATGACGGTTACGAAGTAAATACCGTTACTTATTCCGTTGGGTAGAGAAACATCCTGTGAAAATGTGCCGTCGCTGAGTGTTCCTTCTATTATCATCAATGAATGCCCCACGAGGTCTTGCACGGCAAGCGTATAAGATTGCTCCGAAGAATAACCAATGTTAAACCGGACCGTGAAGTTTGCATCAGCAGGATTGGGGTAAACAAGCATTGAACCCGCTGATTGCTGATCAAGAGCAAACTCTTTGAAAGGTGCTGTGGTGAAGGATGTGAAAGGTGAATTAGTGCCCCATGAATTATGAGGGCAATAATCACAGCGCGATTTCACTCTCCATTTAATGGTGGTGGCAGGTGAAAGGCCGGTCAATGACAAAATGGTTCCGTTTACCTTAACCTTCGTTTTAGTTCCGTTAGCCTTATATAAAACTGCATACTTATTTGCATCCGGATTCGCATTCCATGAAAGATCCGCAGAGTTAGTAGTAATGTTTGAAGCTACCAATCCTGTTGGTGCGGCGCATACTAAGTAGTTGGTCCACGTAACCAGGGGTGAATATAAAGTGTCACCATTTTGGCAGATGGAAGCAACCTGCAACTGGTTCACATCGCCGTATTGATCTGTAAACTGGCGGCAGGTATCAGGTGCTGATATTTCGGTATAAATCCAGGTTAGATCAGGCAGAATATTCCATCGTACAAGATAAGATGCAGCACAAGGGACAGAAGTCCAGCACATGGAAGCAATGGTACCACAAACGCTGTCAATAGAAGTAATCACAGGGGCTGTACACACACAGGTGCACTCACTGACTGTAACGAAATTATTATGCAGGGAAATAGCTCCGCCGCGTGAAAGGCCTCTGCCTTCCAGAGATGCGGCTTCCAATAAACTGATAGCTCCGTTGGCAACTATAGTTCCCCTGAAAACAGAGCTATCTCCTAAAGTGACCTCACCGTTTATTTGCCAATACACATTGCATAAAGAAGCGGAATTAATCAGTGTAACGCTTGAGAAAGTGCTTGTTGATAAAGAGCCATCTATCTTAATGATAAACAAAGCATCTGAATTACCTTCTCCATCCAAGATTAGATCCGCATTTAGTGTTGCAGCTGCCCCAATGCAGTAAACCTCGGGCGTAAGAACCTGGCCATTTCCTAATGTGACTCCTATAACAGGTCCGCAAGTAACTCCGTCCAGATAGCTATAGGCAACATCTATATCGGTTGCGGCTTGTGCTGAAGCAGGATCTGCCACATGCTTTTGGCCGACCAATGTCCCTGGTGGAAATGCATTAAAGGCCCCCACGTTGGTGCCAACATCACCAATTACATACGATGCTCCTATATTGTCAAATGCTCCCACTGCGGTAAATAACGCAAAACCGGAAGCGGTCCCTAAGTCCGGCGCAGACTGCCCGAAATTCACATTCGGCATTAAAAACAGAATAACTGCTATCAATGCATTTAGTAGTTTACTTTTCATTTATTTTATTTTACATTGTGAATGAATTTTCACAAGAAGCAAATATGTGCACATACTTATCAGGAAGTGTTACATAATTTAATAATTATGTTACATAATTCCCACTTCTTCTGTCTCACTATCTGTGAGCTGATCATTCCCAACAATACTATCTCCTCCTTTATTCTGAAAACCAGCGATCTAACCGTTGAATCTGCTGCCTCTCTAAGGATAATCCTTCATTTGAAATCAGCTTCAGTATTAAAATGTGTGAATAATATAACTTATTTCTAAAATTATGTAACACTTTAAAATTTAAAGGCCTCACATTTGTACCGTTTGAAATTCAGGTCACATTCAAACAATCATTAAAACCAATTAAACATGAAAAAATCATTTATAGTCATTTCCGCTTTCTGCCTCGCAATGGGAACAACCGGTTATGCTCAAACCGGACTTCAAGTCGGGCTTCGCTTCAATCCGGAATTTACTTTTTTACTAAACAAGAATGATGCTGATGCCGGGGATGAATTGGATTATACAAGCCATTTTGGGTACCTCTCATTTGGAATCGGGGCCCTTTACAACGTCAATAATAATATAGGGTTTGGAATTGATATTTTGTTTTCGCGTGAAGGGCAGGCATTCAAGGGAAATTTTTCCGGTGGCACCGTTGATACAACTGCATATAGCGCGGTGGTTGTTAAACAGGAATTCCTGAACGACACGATCCTCACGGGGGATTATGACGCACTTGCAGAATTGAACTACATAAAACTCCCCCTTATGTTGTCACTCACTTCTGATAACACCAAGCCCGTCTTTTTCACCCTGCTGGCAGGTCCCCAGTTCAATTTTCTTGAGGGCGTAGCACAGGAAGTAAATGGTGAGGACCTGGAATATCCAAACACCAATATTGAACCGAAAGATTTGTATAAGCCGGTCGTATTTAGCGGAGTTCTCGCTGTGGGTGGTGCCTACAACCTGACATCGGGCCTGGTGCTATCGGCGAGGTTACGATTCGATTATGGTTTTAATGATGTAGAGAAGAAAGACGTTAAAGTAAGTTATCTCGGCGGAGATCCTGTTCTTTTTTATTCTACTGATCGTAAGTCAACGCACAACTTAACCGCGGGCTTGATGATCTCGTTAGATTTCAAATTGTAAAGAGCTGCTGAACTCCCGGGCTTTAACAAATTTTAGAGAGGCATGTGATGCGTAAGCCGGATTTATTCTATTCCTGATTTTAACAGGGCAATTGTACCTTCGGCTGCCCTTCAACTCCAACTTATAAATTTTGCCGCCGGGTGAGGGCAAGGTAAATAACAACGACTCTATGAAACAACAATACCCTGCAAACAAAACTGACGTGGTAAGGATTCTTGTCGGCATTGCTGCTTTTATAATTGTGGTAGCAGGCATTCGTTCCATTGCTCCCCTGATAGATCAACTCCTGATGGCCGTGATAGTGGCCCTTACCCTCAGCCCATTGCTTTTATGGATTACGGCAAAAGGGAAATCACACCTCACAGCCGTGGTGATCAGCGTATTGGTAGCAGTAGTTGGCGGACTTGCCATTGCAGGAATGTTTGGCGTAGCGCTGGCAGGACTGATTAAAAAACTTCCCGACTATGCAAGCGAGTTTACAAACCTGAAAACCAGTTTTAACCAATATCTTAATGACAAGGGTATTGATTCTTCCATTGTCATGGGCGCCACTCCTGATCCTTCTCAGATTCTCGGAATCGGGACCGGAATTTTAGCTTCCCTAAGCTCTGCGCTGGGTGCGACTATAATTGTGTTGGTGATTGCGGCCTTAATGCTCGCTGAAGCGCCTGTGCTAACTAAAATGTTTGTGAATCGGAATGAGAACGCTTCCAGCTTTATGGTAAAAGTGTCTAAGATCAGAACCGAAGTGATGCGCTATCTTGCATTGCTGGGCCTTATGAACCTGATGATTGCCGCAGGCAACACCATAGTGTTTTTTATACTGGGAACTGATTATGCAATTGTATGGGGAGTGCTTTCTTTCTTTCTCGCTTTCGTTCCCTACCTGGGGTTTTTGTTGTACGCACTTCCTCCCGCATTACTGGTGCTCATGGAATCCGGCTGGGTAAAAGCACTCATTCTTATTGCCCTGGTATTCGTTATCAACTTTATAGTTGATAATATTGTAAAGCCGCTTTTTATGAAAGGCGGGTTCGATATTTCATTGCTGCTTATTGTTCTCTCATTTATCTTCTGGGGTTACATCTTAGGTGCTCTTGGTTTCATCCTTGCAGTTCCATTAACCATGACCGCTAAAATTCTATTGTTCGATGAAGATGTAGAGGTTGATGTGAGGTTGCCGGGAGAAGGGAAAAAGAAATTATGACCGTCCTCCCCGTTAATCACTTTGACTAAAAGCAATAGACTCCCTGCTATCTATTTTATCAAGCGGTTTGTTCAAGGGTAATGTAAAATAAAAGGACGACCCGGCCCCTTCCACACTTTCAACCCATATTTCTCCACCGCTTTTTTCTAAAAGCCCCTTTACCAATAACAATCCTATACCAGCCCCTTTATTTTCTTTTCTTTCTTTTGAAAGCGCATCTATTTGCGGGGTAAAAAGTTTTTCCTGAATTTCTGCAGACATTCCAATTCCCGTATCCTTGATCTCAACGATAAGTTTATCCTCTTTTATTTTAGCCGACACTGTGATTTTGCCTCCCTTGCGCGAATGTTTTATTGCATTTGAAACTATATTTTGAAGAACAGAGAGCAACATCTTTCCATCTGCAAAAACACTTGTATTTTCTGCAATATCGTGATGAAGATTTATTGTATTTATAGAAGCGGCTTCCCGCAGAGTGTCAAAAACCTTGCTGACATATTTGACAAGTTCAATTTTTGTCGGCGCAAATGCTTCTGATGCGTATTTTATCCTTGCCCACTCTAATAAGTAGTCCAGCATATTCAGCTCATCTTTTGATTTTTTATGAAGCTTTACTATAATATCTCTTACTTCGCTGTCCTCCAGGGTATCAAACTCTGACCTCAGATATTCAATCATCATAATAATACCTGCCAACGGGCTTCTTAAATCGTGTGAGAGTATAGCAAGGATGCTCTCTTTATGCGTATTAAGTTCTTCAAGTTCTTTTACGTGTTTCTTTATAGCTTCTTCTGACTTCCTTCTTTCAGTTAGGTCGCGGAGGATTTTAACATATCCTAACATCTCCCCCTCTATACCGGTGAGAGGAAATACCAGTCCATAAGCATAAAATTTGCTCCCGTCTTTACACAGGTGCCATCTGTTATCTGTAGCTCTCCCTTCCTTTAATGCTGTTTCGACTTCCTTCTTTGGGATTCCGTTCTTTTTATCATCATGAGTAAAGATTATATCAAAATGTTTCCCGATAACCTCTTCTGTTTCATACCCGAATATTTTTGAGGAGCCTGAATTCCAACTGTTAATTATTAGATCATTATCCAGGGTGAAAATTGAATAATCTTCCAGACTATCTATTATCTGGCTATAAAATTCGGCAGTGGGTATGTACTTACTTTTAAGAATTTTAGGTTTGGCTTGTTGAACTCCGTTTTTCATTTTTCAAAGGATTAAGCGTATTTAACAACTTTTAAAAATTGTACCCCAATTTGCAACTTTGGCCTTTTTTATTTTGGCAATTAATTCTCCTAACTGCGTAAGTTTTAGCAAACTTCAGCCACAGCCAGACGGGTTTCTCATCGTTACAATGTCTGTCTCTGTTTGTAATCGTCCTAAGAATTTCGCCGGAGTTTATAACTCGTATCCGCTCTTGACAATGGTTGAAACCATTTTGAACTGACTATTTGCATTAATGGAATGCGCTGTATGGGCTGGAATGACGATACCATCACCGAATTTGAGTTTATTCTTTATTTTATTGATAACGACCTCCGCTTCACCATCAATTATCTGAATCAGGGTGACAAAAGGAAGGGTTTTCTCCGAAACTATTTCGCCCGTTGCTATTGACATGGCCGTGATATTTTCTGACAGTTTCTTGCGAGCGACCTTGCGCACCTCAGCTTTAGGTACATATTTAATGACCTGAACAAGTATGTATGGATCAGGTCTTTCAAATTCAGTTATGTCAGGTTGGCTATCCTTAATTCTATTCACTTTTAGTTTTTTTTAATGAACCTAAAATTTTTGCCAAAATTGAGAACTATTTAAGTAACCATTGTTACATAATTCTTAAAAGGAATTACATAATTCACACATTTTAATTTCCTTGATGAATTGTACAGCTTGCATTATGGCTAAATACGATCTGTAATGAGTACTGGATTCCTGTTTTAAATACTATCGGATGAATCAGATAGAGGCATTGCTAATTGTTACAGGTAATTGCAAATGTTTATAGGGGCTGCTCAGGAACTGAAGTCGGGGCGCTTTCGCGTTTGCTGTTGATCTCTTTTTCCGGCATGTAAAGAGCCCACACAAAATCAGGATCCGGTCTTGTCTTTGCTCTCTGCCTTGTCTAACGGCTTGTCTGCAGGTAACGCAAAATAAAAGGAGGCCCCCTCCCCTTCTACACTTTCTACCCATATCTCGCCGTCATTCTTTTCTAAGAACCCTTTAACTAATAATAACCCTATACCCGCTCCTTTATTTTCTTTTCTTGCTTTTGAAAGAAGGTCTCTTTGCGGAGTAAAAAGTTTTTCCTGCACTTGTTTAGACATCCCCATTCCGGTGTCCGTTATCGCGGTGATAATTTTATCGCCCTTTCTTTTTGCCGTAACCGTAACTTTTCCTCCCGAAGGTGTATGCTTTATTGCATTTGAAACTATGTTTTGGAGGATAGAGAGTAACATTTTTCCGTCTGCATAAACACCTATATTTTCTTCAACTTCATTATAAAGATTTATGTTACGGGCAATAACGGTTTCATTTAAAGTATCAAAGACTTTATTCACATACTGAAAGAGATCAACCTTCGCAGGTGAAAATACCTCCGATGCGTATTTTATCCTTGCCCAGTCCAATAAGTAGTCTAACATATTCAACTCATCTCTTGATGATTTATAAAGGGTGTCGAGCATCATTTTAATTTCATCGTCCTCCATGGTATCGAAATATGATTTCAGATGTTCAGCGATTCCGATAATTCCATTTAAGGGGCTTCTTAAATCATGTGAAAGAATAGCAAGTATGGTCTCTTTATGATTGTTGAGTTCTTCCAGTTCTTTTACATCCGTGTTCGCTATGCTTAACTCTTCTCCGCGCTTTTCTTTCTCTTTGATTTGAACGGCAAGCTCCTTATTTGCGTTTTCGAGTTCAACATTCTTCTGTTCTAATTGCCTTGTCCTCACCTTTAGTTCTTCCTGGTTTTTGTATTGAATGGTAAGGTCTGTAAGAATAATACTTAAAACAAGACTGTTACCCAGCAACAAATTATTCGCAGACATCTGCACAGGAATTGCCACACCATCGTTTCTATATATGTACATTTCTTCCCTTGCAGCATTTTCCGTGGCTTTCTTAAGCAAGGCTTCAAAGCGCTCTTTGAAAGAATCATTAATAAAGTTTATTAATTTTATTCCTATTACTTTTTGCAGAGGCAGATTCACCATGTTTGCAAAATAAGAATTGGAATACAGAATAGTTCCGTCTGCATGCAGGATAATAGCTCCTTCATTCATTCTCTCAATTAAAAGCCTGTATATTTTATCGGCTGTTTCCTCTGTGAAAACTTTCAGGTCTCTATTATCAGCGATAACCAATGCATCAATATTTTCTCTTTTAATTGCATCAATAGATTCCTTCGCTCCCAATAGTTGTTGCTGGAACTCGCTATTCTCCCGGTTCAACCTATCGTCCGCTTCGAAAACTTCCTTAATACTTTTCATCTGTTTACAATCTAATTAATTACACAATGTGAAGTCCTTTGAGAACCTTTTCGGTATTTGACAAATCGCCAATCATTCTTTCTTCCGGTAATGGAAACTTCTTTATCAGAACCGGTACAGCAATTATCTCTTCTGTTACAGCTAAAGAGGGCTGCTGATAAATATCAATGATCTCTAAGTCATACCTGCCCATTAAGTATTTCTCACAAATTGCATTAATATTTTCAATCGCACGGAGTGAGTTGGGCATTATGCCGGTGACAAATAACCTAAGAACATACTTTTCCTCTTCCGCCTGTTCAGCTTCTGCTTTTATATTGTCAGGTAATTTTTTGGACATTGTCGTCAGCTTATTTATAAAATAAAATTTTTAAATGAGCTTTACAGTTTTTTTGCTCTTTAATTAACGTGCGGTTTCTTTAAACTCATTCTGGTTTTTAACGGTGGATATATTTTTATTCTCCTTAGCGATTCTTTTGGGACCACCTACACCTTCTTTTTCACTTCTAACGATAGGAGTTAAAGTAATTCCCTTGCTTGAAATATTAAATTGCCGTACATAGTGGGAGTGCAGCATACCCCTCGATTTCATAATGCACAAGCTTCGGGTGCGTTCCTCCTCTACCTCTATGTCCTGAACCATTACCCAGGTGTCTACCATGGATGATATTCCTTCATCACTTGGATTTCGTTCTATTGACCCCACAGTGATTGCCGCGGTAAACAAGACTGTTATCTGCTTGGTCTTTAAATAATCTACAAACCTCGTGAGCATTGACCGGATATCGCTATTGGGTCCTTCAGTCATTAAATTTGTAATCGGATCAAGAATTACAACAGCAGGATTTAGCTCCTCTATCATTTTCTTAATAGCAATAAAATGCAATTCAAGATTCTGTAAAGTAGGCCTTGAATAATAGAAAGTCAAAATTTCCTGCTTAACCATGTCTTCTAAATGAAACCCGATAGAGTTCATATTCCTTATTACCTGGTTTGGCGCTTCCTCAAAGGCGCAAAATAGACAACGTTTTTTTTCTTTGCAAACACTATATGCAAATGCCGCCGCTACACTCGTTTTGCCTGTACCGGCAGTTCCTGATATAAGAACGCTGCTCCCAATGTAAAATCCCTTTCTACCCAGCATTTCGTCTAATTCTTTAATGCCTGAAGATATTCTTTGTGAGCTTGATTTTTGGAGGATCGCTTCACTTATAATGGGGAAAACAGTAATTCCCTTTTCATCAATTATAAAAGGATATTCATTATTACCATGCACAGAACCACGGTACTTGACGATCCTTAATCGCCTCGTAGCAATTTGATTTGTTACACGGTTATCCAATACTATTACGCAATCGGCTACATATTCCTCCAGGCCGTGACGTGTAAGAAAGGTATCACCAATCTCTGCCGTAATTATTGCGGTTACTTTCTTTTCTTTCAACCACGAAAAAAGTCTTTTAAATTCTGCACGGAGCATCTTATAATCGAAGCCGTAAAAAAGTGTGTCAAGAGAATCCAGAATCACTCGCTTCGCTTTCACTTTATCAATTGCCTGTTCAAGCCGGACAAATAAGCCCTCGAGATCATAGTCGCCTGTTTCAAGACTTTCATTCCGATCAATCTTTATATGCTCGAGGTATATTTTATTTTCCTCAAGGTATTTACTCATCTCATACCCCAATGATTTTACATTCACTACCAGTTCATCCGTTTTTTCTTCAAAGGCCATGAATACGCCGGGTTCATTAAACAGTACAATTCCATTTACCAGGAATTCCATAGCCATAATGGTTTTTCCGCAACCTGTGTTGCCCAACAAAAGAGTGGGGCGGTTTGTGGGCAAGCCCCCAAAAGTAATATCATCGAGGCCTTGAATACCGGTTGGAGATTTGGGGAATTTAAATTTGGAAGCCTTTGCCTGGAGGACTCCTTTGGGAGATTTCTTAACTTTCAGCATGAACTTACTATTTTTATTAAACCAAAGTATGCATTATAAATGCCAAATGAGAGTTACCCGGATAATCTGCCCCTGTATGCAGGAGTGTATAGAGACTCATTCCGTCAGTTTGGTTGCTTTTACAATGACTTAAGATATTCAACTAAATCTTTTTTTTCCGCCTCCGTTAGAGCGAGTTTTTTGAAATCGTTATAATGGTTCACTACATCCATCAATGTTGCAAATCTCCCGTCATGATAGAAGCCGCCTTTCGTATGGGTCCACAACCCTTTTAATCCCTGCGTAACATAAGTTTTATCCGGCGAGCGGTTGGCCTGAAAATCATCAATGCCTATATCCGATGGCTTGTGTGTATTCCAGCCGGGTTCCGTAAAAAGAGGAGGAACATGACAGCTTGCGCATTTTGCCTTGCCGTTAAATACGATCATGCCACGCTGTGCTGCATTCTTATCGTAAATACTATCGGGTGCTTTGGGTGCAGGTATCGCCAATTGATAAAATTGCAGGGCGGCAAGCTTGTTCGTGATCACATCGGAAGAATTACTTTTGTTTCCGATGCCTGCTTTAGCTGCTACAGGATACTGTTTAGCATCATTAAACCGGGCGTCATAAAAATTCCCTTGCCCGTGTAGTTCCAGATTTGCAACATAGGCATTCCAGTAAGTAACGTCACCCCAGCCACCCGTCCAGGTATGGTTATTATCTCCTGCATGTCCAAAGGCCTCCGGAATTAAAGTCGCACCTGATTTTCCATCGGGACGAAAAGCCTTGCCGTCTAAATTTAGTAATGCATCAAACTTGCCGGGGCCCCAGCTTGCCAAAACTTTTTTTACTGTGGCCATATCAACACCCAGGGCATCAGTGAAAGATTTTAAATCAGGAGCCATGGATACAATGGCTCCAACATTCAAATCGCGGTTGGCCCAGCCGTCCAGGCGATGACCTATGCCCGGAGCAAATGCATTATCTACTGTTGAGTGGCACGATGCACAGGTAAGCCCAATGGAAATAAGGCGCTTGTTATCATCAAAAGTTCCTTTTACTCCCACCACAGCATCAATCTGTAAAAGCTTGAGTGTAACGGCCGGATCGTCTAAATTTACTTTGCCGGCCTGAAAATTAGCAGCTACATCGGGCGGTATAACATCCATATCTACCTTCAATCCTGCTGCCAATGCGGCCTTAGGTGATAGCCCTGTTCCTACGCCACCATTTTTTTCACCCGCTATAGCTTTATTCAATTGAAGTTCATCTGTCCAATAGGCTTCATCACCGAAAGTTTCGAAGCGAAATGTTTGCTCGCCTTCTATGAGTAATTTTTGAGCGTTAGATGCAATAGGGTCATCAATTTGATTAAAGTAGTCTGATGATTTATTGGCTGATGAACTGGTGCATTGAAGAAACTGCCTTGTTGATATCACAAGAAAGATAGTAATTATAACTATTGCTGTTTTAGACGAAACTGTCTTCATCCCTATTGAGTTTAATTATCAAATCAATGAAGCCGCGCTTCAATTGAGAATTTCAAATTATTGCCGGTAAAAATCAGTACTCATAACAATAAAAGTGTTACATAATTTCTGAAAAAAGTTACATAATTCACACATTGAGGGGTTTTTGATGCAATTCCACTGTTTTTTATGGGGCTAACTTCACTCTCAGAATGCCTTGCGCTGTATAATGACTCCTAATAGAGATATGAAGAGCTGATTATTCCGGCCTCAGTAATCTAAAAAAAGTCAAGACAGAGATTGCTGTGCGGGAAACAGTTGATTTGCTGTTCCATAGCTGACAGCAAAATCGAGATTAATCATTTGAGCAAGATTGGCGCGCAAGGTTGTGAAGTCCGATGGCTTTTTAATGAATGCCTTTGCTCCGAGTTTACGTGCATCATCAGCGTGAGCTATATCGCTTGAAAGAATGATAACAGGTATATGGCTCATCCACGGCTTTTCTTTTAATTCAGCCAAACACTCAATTCCGTTCATCACCGGCATATTGATGTCCATAAAAATCAGGTCAGGAAGCTCATGATAATTTTCAAGCTTGTCAAGTGCTTCTTTTCCGTTGTTGGCTACTCCATACAGCGTTGTGTTTTTTATTTCGCTCAGGGCCTCAATAAAAAATAATTGGTCATCGGTGTCATCATCAACTAAAAAAACATTTTTTGAAGTATTCATTAATGGGCTTTTGTGGGGGGGAGAAATACCCTGGATCGGCAGGTCAAAGGTGATGCCTTTATGTCAATAGAAGTTACACAATTCTTGAAATATGTTACATGATTCACAGGTCTTTATTTTCTGCCTGGTACATCAGCAAATGTAGAAAGTATGACTCAAACTCCGCCTGGTCAGGGTATAGGGAGATAATTACTTATTCCGGGATGCAATATGTGTGAATCATGTAACACTTTTCAAGAATTGTGTAACAATCAGGATGTATCATGACTGTATCTTTGTTTGATCAATGAAGTTTGGAAAATCATCATTTCCGGAACTTGCCTGTTAATAATCATCGCAGCCAAATCAGTTTATAATACGTAATTATTAACCGTAAGGCGCCTGTCCAAATTTGGCGCGATGAAGAGAAGCCGTTTCAGCATATTGACTGGAGCGGCTTCTTTCTTTTGCTTATCATTTTATATGTGAACCAGGGCTTCAATTCAAAAGCTATATGTCAGCATAAAAAATGAAATGGCTATCGCCCGGGGATTTGAGCTGCAGGAACAGGAGAGCGATCCTGCATAGCTTTTCGCATCCTGCCACGTTTGCCTGAATATTTTTTCCCCGCAATTTTGATTCTTGCCACCTTAAGAATTCGTCTTTTGATTTTGGCTTGTCCGGTTAAGCAGAAAAGAAAACAAATTAGCAAAACATACGTATGATCTGTGAATGATGTAACATTTTCTCAAAATTATGTAACATTTTAAGGTTAAATGAGCGGAAATTTGCATCGTGAAATTGCATCAATGGTATAAAATAACTTCAGGAAAAAAGCAATAAGAGACTGAAATCATTAAAGAGCAATTATCAAATAATCCTATGGTTACTAAAACGATTCTGAAAAAGTCAACGGGCGATATAAGTCTGATGTCATTTGACTCAGGCGAAGTAATGACAGAAAACACCTCCCGGTTCGATACCTACGCGCAAATAATTGAAGGCGGAGCTGATATAGTAATTACCGGAAAATCAAATTTGCTCCTTGCCGGGGACGGAATCGTTATACCGGCTTTTGAAACATATAGCATAAAAGCAATCGGGTGCTTTAAAATGGTCCTTACTAATATAAAGAGCGAATGCGATTAAACAGATTCAAAACTAAAAACAGACTCCTGAAATTGAGGAGAATCACGTGAACTGAAAAAAACAATTATGAATTCAAAAATTAAATGCAATCACCAATGAAAACATCAAAACACATGGGCATTTGGCTGGATCATTCTATTGCTCATGTAATGGAAATAACCAATGGTACAATAGCTATAAATAGCGTGAAATCAGAAATATCATCCCTGGAAAAAGAACAGCATTTGGACCAGCCTGAGAATCTTATTCACGCTAAAGAAAACCATCAACTCTCAGGTTACTACAGCAAGCTAAGAGATACTATTATGAATTATACGGAGGTAGTTCTATTCGGACCAAATACTGCCAAAAATGAATTATTAAGCTCGTTAAAAGTTGATCATCAATTTGAAAATATAAAAATTGAGGTCAAGCATGCTGATAATATGAATGGTAATGAAAGAATTGCCTTTGTAAGAGGGTATTTTATTCATGATTAAGCAAGCCACATCCTCTTTAGGGCCTATTTAAAAACGATTCTAACGGAGTCCTTCTCCATAAGAGTTCCCGCTACGGATTATCAGAATCGTTGTCCAATTCATTTGCTTTCTTTCTACAATCGGTTATTCAGAAGCCTCTAACTACTTACTAAACAAAACGGTTTCACAACGTCAAGCCAACCAGCAGAGGTCGCAGCTTCTTTTTCTCTGTTGGCTGTGTATCCGGCGTCTCTGCAAAGAATGATATCGCACCGAACTCAACCACATGTTCTAATTGCTTAAATGCCTTATAAATCAGGCTTAGCTCAAAGAGCATGATGCAGGCGCCAATACGATGATAATTGAATTAAAAGACATGAAGTGTGAATCATGTAACATTTTTAAAAAGTTATGTAACAATTCTGTCCGCACAAGGGCGTACGTTTGTTTTAATAATTTTTTTTCATTGGGTAAACTCATCCAATGCGTACAACAAGTGAAGCAAAAGCGATGGAAAAAGGCAGATTGGTTGAGCGGGCAAAAACAGTAGAAGTACAGGGCAACTGGATGGAACAGAAAGAAAAACTCAAAACGAAATTTGGTCTCACTTACGCTGAGCTGTCATTTAAAAAAGGTGAGAAAGATGAGATGCTTGCAAGGCTTCAGATCAAACTTGGCAAATCCAAAGACGAGCTACTGGCAATAATTGCAGCGCTATGAGCCTTCTTTCAAAAAAAAATGTTCACTTGAAAAATATAAAAAAATAAAATCACAGGATTATGGACACCACCGAACTTGAAAACGTTGGAAAAAATGTTGACCCGGAACTTAAAAAAGCCACAGCCCACATCATCTTGGAATTAATAGAGTATGAGGAGAGTGCCGTTGTAAGCAAATCAATCATGAAAAAGGCAACAGGAATGGTAAGTGCAATGTCGTTTGCTAGTGGCGAAGGGCTGAATGAAAAAATTTCTCCTTTCGATACATTCGCTCAAATAATTGATGGTTCTGCAAACATTATGATTGATGGAAAATCAAATGTGCTTCAAACCGGGGAGGGAATTATAATTCCGGCCCACACTCCCAACTATATAAAGCCGAACGGACGGTTTAAGATGCTTCTAACGGTTATTAAAAGCGGTTACGAAGAGTAGTTTGCAAAACGCCTATATCCTTGTTGTATACGACATATACGAAAATATCTCTGGTGGATTTTTTCCTCATGTCAATAATCGGATTGGTCTTCGGGAGCAAGGTGACAGGTTCGCTCCCTATATATAATCCGAGCTTTATAGCATTACTATTATTTTTCGGACGATTGCTTTTCCTCCGGCTACAGTTTTTAAAAAGAAAATTCCGTTCGGACTTCCCTTTAAAATTTCTTTTGCTGAAAACCGGAATACATTCATTCCTCCATGAAGGTTTTTCGATTCATAACCCCAAACCACATATCCATCTTCATTTAACAAAGAAAACTGAACATCCCTTTGGCTTTCAAATTCATTCTCCACTTTCACGTTAAACATCGCATTGACCAAATTGGGAAAAACTGAAACACTGAATGATGGCTGATGCACTTGCGCCACTTGAGTGAATACACTCAAATCAACCGTGTACATTGATCTGCCATAAGTAGCTGCAACTAATTTTCTTGATGGTTGATAAAAAGACAAATCAGTCACGGTCACTGAAGGAAGATCATAACCGAGTGTGTACCACGTGCTCCCAAGATTAGTTGTGTAAAAAACTCCGGCATCAGTTGCGAGATACAAAGTAGAGTCGAGATCAGGATCAACGATGAGATCATTAGCAGGAACATCAGGAAGATTTCCTGAAACGCTTTGCCACGTTTGTCCCAGATCCGTAGTGCGATACACGTGCGTAATGTCATCAGCGAACCTATATCCCGAGACCGTAACATACGCGGTGTTCTGCTCATGTGGATCACACACCACCCTCGTAACCCAACGGTGAGGAAGTGAATCCGAGACCTTTGTCCAGTTGCCGCCATTATCTTGTGTCACCCACACATTGCCGTCATCGGTTCCGGCGAAAACAATATTCGTATCAATTGGCGAAACTGCTATGGTTGTGATCGTCGCATAAGTAATCCCCAGGTTCACATAGCCATTCGTAAGATCGCTGCTGAAGCTATTCCACTGCTGTGCGCGATTCAATGTTTTAAACAACTTGTTTCCTCCATAGTAAAGTGACCTGGGGTTTTTTGGATTGAAACATACGGGAGTGTTCCAATTCGTACGCGAGGCATTAATACCATTGGTTGCGCCTGATGCAGAGCCCCATCCGTTTGTGGTTTTCACGAGATCTCCGTACTGGCTTTCTCCATAGCCGTAATTGGAATTGAGAGGATCAACCAGCACATAAAATCCATCGCCACCGACTATCCCATCCCAGTCATTAATATTGCCTGTGGTCGTTCTCACCACACCATTGTCCTGCAATCCGCCATAGAGATTCGTTGCATTGTTGAAATCAATTTCACTCGTATAAAACTGGTTGATGGGAAGCCCGGTGATGTGGGTCCATGATCCGGCGCCATTCGTTGACTTATAAACGCCTCCATCGTTACCATCATAAATAAGCTGGTGATTGAGCGGATGAATGTACAAGGTATGATGATCCACATGGTTACTCCCTGAAGCTACCGACCAGCTTCCTCCGCCATTTGTTGTTTTGTAGGTTTCAAATCCAATGGCAAAAACATTATTATCATTCGTGGGGTCAACTTTAATCCTTCCGAACCACCACCCATAAGAAGCAAACATGCTCCCCAAAGCATTGTCATTTGTTTCGGTCCACGAATCACCGCCATCGGTGGTTTTAAAGACTCCTTTGAATGAAACATTGTCATTCTTATCAGCATAAATTGCGTAGAGCACATCCGGATTGCTCTGCGAAATATCAATGCCGATTCTTCCCACACTTGTAGTGGGAAGTCCGTTGGTTAATTCTGTCCAGGTATCTCCGCCATCATACGAGCGATACATTCCGCAGGTGACTCCTCCGTAATGCTCGTAGGTGAACCGGCGAACACGCTCCCACATGCATGCATATAGAGTATCAGGATGATCAGGATTCACTGCAAGATCAATGGCACCCGTTGAATCACTCACAAATAAAACCTGTTCCCACGTTTGTCCGCCATCGGTAGTACGGTAAACGCCGCGATGGTTTCCGTTTGAAAAAAGATCACCCATCGTGGCTACAAAAACGCGATCCGGATTTTGGGGGTCAATTGCAATTCTTCCGGTATTGCGCATTGAATCCAACCCAACATAACTCCATGTGGCACCTGAATCAATGGACTTGAAAACTCCGGCACCATCATACGTAACAGAGCCACCACCGCAATTCGGTTCACCGGTTCCCACATAAATTATATTGGGATCGGAAGGAGCAAGAGCAATGTCGCCGATGGATAAGCTTGGTTGCGCGTCGAAGATGGAAGTCCATGAAGTTCCGCCGTCATTAGATTTGAAAACCCCGCCGGATGCAGCACCGACGTAAATTGTTTGCGTGTTACTCCGGTCCATTTCAATGTCCTGAACTCTGCCGCCGATGTTGGTAGGTCCTGCTTGCTGCCACTGCAAATAGTCCCGTAACGAATTCGGAGCAGCCATCGTCGCCTTTGCAACCAATGCATTTTTGTATGCATCGTAATCTACTTTTCCATAAGGGAAAGCGCGCTGCATCGTGAACCAATCGCTTGGTCCTTCTTCCTTCTTAACTTCAATTTTATTTTTTTGTCCAGAGGACTCCCTTTGGAGAAGAATGAAAAATGGAAGTGAAATGAGGAGCGATAAAATAAGGGAGAGGAAAATGGAGGAGTACTGTTTCATGTCTGAATAAATAAATTCTTTCACGAATTTAGTTTATCCATTGGGAATAGATTTATTGCCCTTAACCCCACTGGCGCAAGTCTTAGCGCAGGTGCAATGTGAGACAGTACCTTGTGCTTGTGCGCAAAAAAAATTTCTCCACCTTTATCACCAATGAAGAAGCAGGAAATCACACAATCACCGAAAACAATTTACCTCTTCACCGACGGCGCATGCAGCGGCAACCCCGGGCGCGGCGGATACGGCGCAATTCTTCGCTATGGAAACCATGAGAAAGAACTTTCAGGAGGATTTTTAAAAACCACGAATAACAGGATGGAATTGATGGCGGTGATCAAAGGATTGGAAGCGCTGAAGGAAGATGGCTCCAACGTGATCATCATCAGCGATTCGAAATACATTACAGAAGCGATTGATCAGCGATGGATTTTTTCATGGGAGAAGAAGGGCTGGAATAAAGTGAAGAACGTTGATCTGTGGAAAAGATTCCTGGAATTGTACCGCAGGCATCACGTCACATTTCGCTGGATAAAAGGCCATGCCGGGCATTTTGAAAATGAGCGCTGCGATGAACTTGCCGTGAGCGCCGCTCAGGGTTTTAATCTGAAAGAAGATACTGGCTATATGAAGATGCTGGAAGAAAGGAAAGGAATGTTTGAAGAAGATTGAAATGATTGTTCGCGCTCCCGATTAAAATAATATCAGGCATATCTTCTTCTAATCAAATATCTCAAGTCCACAAGTCTCACATCCACGAGTCTCACGTCTCTTTAAGCGCTCACGCCATCACCGGCGCTGCAGCAGTAGGTGCTGCTTCCCTCACTTTCAATTGGTGAATGTGATCTTCCACTCTTTCCACCATCGCTTTCGACCCCATGAAAATAGGACTGCGCTGATGCAATTCCGATGGTTGAATATCGAGCATGCGGTGATTGCCATCCGTTGCCCGGCCTCCTGCCTGTTCTACAATGAAAGCCATCGGGAAACATTCATAAAGCAACCGCAATTTTCCCTGCGGCGAAGTCCTTGTAGACGGATACATGAAGATGCCGCCATAAAGAAGATTGCGATGAATATCACCCACCAGTGAGCCAATGTACCGTAATGAGTAGGGACGGTTCGTGGCTTTGTCTTCACCCTGGCAATAGGTGATGTATTCTTTCACAGGCTGCTCGAACTTCAAAAAATTTCCCTGGTTCACGGAATAAATTTTTCCGGTCTCCGGCATCTTAATGTCTTTGTGTGACAGGCAAAATTCTCCGATTGACGGATCGAGGGTAAAACCATTCACACCATTGCCTGTTGTGTACACCATCATCGTACTCGATCCATAAATGATGTAACCCGAAGCTACTTGCCGTGATCCTTTCTGCATAAAATCTTCAAGCGTACACGGACCGAAGAAAGACTGTCGCCTGTAGATGGAGAAGATGGTTCCGATGGCAACGTTCACGTCAATATTGCTCGATCCATCGAGCGGATCGAGCGTGACCACATACTTTGCATTTTTAGAAGCTTCAGTCGTGATGGGCAGAAATTCATCCATCTCTTCACTTGCCACACCGCAACATTCCCCGCTTACCTGCAGGGCAGAAATGAATTGCTCATTGGAGAAGATGTCGAGCTTCTTCACTTCATCGCCTGTTGTATTATTCATCCCGGTAGTGCCGAGGATGTCCACGAGTCCTGCTTTGTTCACTTCCCGGTTCACGATCTTGGCTGCAAAGGCGATGTCGCGAAGCAAGCCGCTCAGCTCACCTGTTGCAAACGGAAAATCCTTTTCTCTCTGGAAAATGAATTCATCGAGGGTAATTACTTTTTTCGTTGTCTTCATCGGTTGGGTTTTTGACCAAAAGGACTCCTTGCGGAGAAAAACAAATGCGACTTCTTTTAGTGAAATCGCATCGGTGTTATGCAAATATAAAGATTCTCCCCTTTGGTTGCTAACTCTTGCGTCAATGTTCGTTTCAGGAAGAATTAAGCACTATGTAACTTGCATCGCAATATCCCTCCTTTCAATTTCGTCGTAAAAAATTAAAATCAAATTTCCCATTATGCATACAATACTCGGAGCCGGCGGAGTCACTGCCCATGAACTGGTGAAAGAACTTCGAAAAAATAATCTTCCTTATACGCTTGTGAGCAGAAATCCAAAGCCTGTTGCCGGTGAACGTTGGCTCGCTGCTGATCTTACGGACGCAGAGCAGGTGAATGAGGCTGTGAAAGGATCATCCATAGTTTACCTGCTCGCGGGGACAAAGTATGATATAAAGGTGTGGCGTGAATTCTGGCCAAAAGTGATGCGTATCACGATTGAAGCTTGCAAGCGTGCCAATGCGAAACTGATTTTCTTCGACAACGTGTATGCTTATGGTTTGGTGAAGGGTCCAATGATGGAATCAACTCCATACAATCCTTCGAGTAAAAAAGGAGAAGTGCGCGCTAAGATTGCAACGGAGCTGATGGAAGAAACCAAACGCGGCAACCTGCAAGCCATCATCGCATGCGCTGCAGATTTCTACGGCCCCCGCTACGAGAAAAGTTTTTTCAACATGATGGTGATGGAGCGGCTTGCAAAGCATAAGAGCGCGCAATGGATGGTGAACGCCGGGGCGCTTCATTCCTTCACGTATACTTCTGATTTAGGAACAGCATTGCTGTTGCTTGCAAACAATCCGTCGTCATACAATCAAATATGGCACCTGCCGACCGCATCACCGGTGCTCACAGGAAAGCGGTTGATAGAAATTGCCGCTTCTGCCTTCAACACAAAGGCAAAATCCATAGTGCTTCCAAAATTTATGGTAAGCATGGCGGGTATCTTTGATCACAACATCAAAGAAGCAGTGGAGATGCTTTATCAAAGCAAGTACGATTACATTTTTGATTCCTCGAAGTTTGAAAAAGCATTTCGCGTGAAAGCAACTTCGTATGAAGATGGACTCAGGGAGGCAGCAACGAGTTACAAATGATGAAGAAAAAACCTCACAGATCGTAATTTTCGGAGTAAAGATTCGGAAAGCAGTAAGGAAACAAAAAGTCAAGCGACCCAGCGGCTTACACACTGTGGTATGTGTTGATCCAATAGTTTATGACCGGGAAAAAATTGACTATGGCTTAGACTTTATGACGCCATAGATTTACACTAAAATTTATTTCTGAGTTCTTCTTTTTCAAAACACTCTCTTAATAATTTTTTTTACCTCCTCCTTGGTCAAGGTGCTTTCCTCTGATTTGTCGAAGATAGTAATAAGGTAAATTTCTATTCCGGTTGGTCGCTTGTCAATGAGATATGTGATTACCCGAAAACCGCCGCTCTTGCCTCTGCCTTTGCTTTTGCTTGCGACGCGAATTTTATAGATACCTGATCCATAGTTTGCTCCCTGAAAAGGATTCCCAAGGAGTTGGCTTTGTAATTCCTTCATCTCATCTGGTAGCGAAGGAAATTTCCTGAGGAACTTTTTGTACTTCGAATCGAAAAGAGGAATGGTAAATATTTTATTGCTCATTCAAAAGTTCATCGAGGGTTTTCTTCCTGAGTTTTCCATGTTGCATAGCCTTCACTTGCAATAATCCCTCTTCAATTTCGCGAAGTAATTTTTTTTCATTCACCATTTCCACGCTTTCAACAAAAGACAGTTGATGCAAAATGTCAGAAAGTTTTTTGGAATCGCCTTTCTTTTTAACCCGCACTAATAAACTTTCCATGATTTTGTTTTGAACAAAAATACTGAAACTATATTTTGAAAACTGAA
Organism: Chitinophagales bacterium; assembly: GCA_035638255.1. Taxonomy (GTDB): domain Bacteria; phylum Bacteroidota; class Bacteroidia; order Chitinophagales; family UBA10324; genus DASRAJ01. Next base: position 30,462 of record DASRAJ010000083.1, on the reverse strand, counting down.
GATAAGAAGACTCTTGCTTAACATCAAGAATTCTCCTCACTACCTTTGTCAAAAAAAATCTTTAAATGAATAGCGATGCCCTCATCGAATGCGTCCCCAACTTTAGCGAAGGGCGTGATACAGTAAAGATTAAAGAGATCACAGATCAGATTGAAACTGTGGAAGGTGTTCGCCTGCTCGATGTTGATCCGGGAAAAGCGACAAACAGAACAGTAGTCACATTTGTAGGAAATCCTGATGCAGTTATTGAAGCTGCATTTCGCGCAATCAAAAAAGCGGGTGACGTGATTGACATGCGGACTCATAAGGGCGAGCATCCGCGAATGGGTGCAACGGATGTGTGCCCGCTCATTCCGGTGAGCGGTATTACCATAGAAGAAACGGTGGCGTACGCAAAGAAACTGGCTGAGCGTGTCGCCAAAGAATTGAGCGTTCCTGTATACCTGTACGAGTATGCGCAGGAAAATGCTGCGAGAAAAAACCTTTCCATCATTCGCGCAGGCGAGTACGAGGGCTTCTCAAAAAAAATTAAGTTGCCGGAATGGAAACCTGATTTTGGTCCCGATGAATTTCCCGCAAAGTCCGGAGCAACTGTAATCGGTGTGAGAGATTTTCTGGTGGCATACAATGTGAATCTTAATACAACTTCCGTTCGCCGCGCTAATGCAGTCGCCTTCGACATTCGGGAAGCAGGAAGAAAAATAATCCCGATTCTTCCATCGGGAGAAAAGGGTGAAGAAGTTGTGAAACCGGGAACATTGAAAGCAGTGAAAGCGATTGGCTGGTTCATTGAAGAATACGGCATTGCTCAGGTAAGCATTAATCTCACCAACATCAACATCACTCCTGTCCATGTTGCGTTTGATGAATGTGTGAAGAGCGCTTCTTCGAGGGGAATGAGAGTCACCGGATCAGAATTAGTGGGCTTGATACCGCTGAAGGCAATGCTCGATGCAGGCAAATATTTTTTGATTAAGCAGCAGCTAAGTGCAGGAGTAAGTGACGAGGAATTGATCCGCTTGGCTGTAAAATCACTCGGGCTTGATGACCTCACCCCTTTTGACCCAGACAAAAAAATTATTGAATACATGCTTCATGATTCAACCAAAGACAAACTCGTGCGAATGAACCTTCGCGAGTTTGCAAATGAAACAGCGAGTGAATCCCCTGCTCCTGGCGGTGGCTCCATTGCTGCTTACATGGGTGCGCTGGGAATTTCGCTGGGAACTATGGTTGCTAATCTTTCTGCTCACAAAAAAGGATGGGAAAGCCGGTGGGAAGAATTTTCGAAATGGGCTGAGAAAGGACAGCGGATCAAAGATGAATTACTCAGGATGGTGGATGAAGACACACGCGCATTCAATCGAATCATGGAAAGTTTTTCGCTTCCAAAAAACTCTGATGTTGAAAAGAAAGCGCGCACAAAAGCAATTCAGGATGCAACGATAAATGCCATTGAAGTTCCGTTGCGCGTGATGGAGCTTGCTTTTGAATCCTTTGATCTGATTGAAGCGATGGCGAAGGAAGGAAATCCTAATTCCGTATCCGATGCTGGTGTAGGTGCTTTGTGCGCACGCAGTGCGGTACTTGGAGCCTATCTGAATGTTACGATAAATGTCGCCGCATTGCATGACGAAGACGTGAAAAATACTTTTGTCATTACGGCTGAAACATTGAAGCAGAAAGCTATAGCACGTGAGAATGAAATCCTCAAAACGGTCATGGACAAGATCAATTCTCTCTGAGATTTCGGCTACATTTGCGCGCGTCTTTGCCATCTGTCTGCACAAAGATTAATGCAACAGAAGTTTGGTAAGCAACCCTTTTAAAAATCAAAAAATAATTTATGGCAATGAAGTCTTCTATATTCAGATTTCTTTTTCTGTTTTCAATTTCCAGTCTTGTATTTACTTCCTGCCATCCTGATAGAAAAAATTTATTCCCAGGCATCTGGAAACTGTCGGATATGAAAATTGAATCCGATCAGCAGCAGCTGGCAATGTCGCAGAAACAAATTGCGATGTTGGAGGATAGCATTTCAAAAAATACTGATTCTGACAAGCTCAATATGTTTCGGCAGCAATTGGTGGCACTGCAGAAAATGGAGAATGATTTTAAAGCCAGGCGGGATTCATCCATGAAAACTACCCGTTGGGAATTCAAAACCGATGGTGATTTCATTGCCGAGGAAACTGACGGAAAAAAGAGCGGCACCTGGTCATTCGATGAAGACAAGATGATTTTGACCACTACTATTTCGAAGCAATCCGCTTCAGTGCCTGTTAAAATTGATGATGACACACTCACGCTGCAATTCGATTCACTCAACTACATGAAGTTTACAAGACTGAAATAATATCCGGGTAATGGCTGATGCCTGTAAAAGCAATAAGCGCAGAAGGCATCTGACATTTGCGAAGCGACTATTTCAATGTCAAATTCCTTTTTCCAATTCAAGCAATTCCGTATCGAGCAAGATCGCTGTGCGATGAAAGTCACCACCGATGCGTGCATACTTGGTGCCTGGTCCCCTATCCCCATGAAAGGAAATTTTCTCGACATCGGAACAGGAACAGGATTGCTGGCATTGATGTTAGCGCAACGATCAGGCGGAGTAATTGATGCAATTGAGCTGGATGAAGAAAGTTTTTTGCAGGCGAAAGAGAATATCAAAGCAAGCCCGTGGAAAGATCGGGTTCATGTTATTCATGCCGATGTAAAAAGGTTTTCAGCCGGTAAGAAATATGATTTTATCATTTGCAATCCGCCATTTTTTGAGAATCAATTGAAATCTTCTTCGCCACAAAAAAATATTGCGCGGCATGATACATCCCTGAAGGCAGCAGATTTATTGAGTGCGGTAAAAAAAATACTGAAGAATCCTGAGGGAAAATTTGCTGTGCTGCTTCCTTTCAGCAAATCAGAAGAATTTATTTCAGCAGCAATGAGGCATGAATTTTTTGTTCATCAAAAATTATTGATCAGTGATCAGCCGGAGCGTGAAGTGATTCGTTGCGTGATGGTCTTTGGATCTTTTCCTTCCCCCGAAATAAAACCTGAAACGCTCTTCATTAAAGATCATCAGGGAAATTTCACGAAGCAGTTTATGGAACTCCTGGGAAATTTCTACCTGCATTTATAACGAAACTATTGCAAATTGCAAATTGCCAACTGCCAACTGCCAAATCCGTTGTAGCCATTCCCCTACATCATTTATCCACAGTGTTGACTTGTATCTCATGAGTGCAGGAGCTAATCCGATATATTTGCTCGCAGCTGAAAATAATTATTCACCCGATCCGTTAGCACCCCTCAATTATGACTCTATTACTTCAAGTCCCGGCCGTTATTGACAGCGTTACGCAGTCAGCAACCACGTTTCAAAATCCAACGCCCACACAGGAACCGCTTACATTTCTGAGCCTGATTGTGAAGGGCGGATGGGTCATGGTTCCCATTGGTATTCTCTCGGTGCTCGCTGTATTTTTTGCAGTGGAGAGGTTCATCGTGATTCGCAGTGCATCGCGCATCAACCAGAACTTCATGAGCAATATCCGTGATTATTTACTGAACGGAAAAATGGATGCTGCTCTTGCTCTCTGCAGAAATACGAACACTCCCATCTCACGCCTGCTGTTGAAAGGAATCAAGCGCATCGGGAAACCAATCAAAGAAGTGGAGTCGGCAGTAGAAGGCGAAGGCAAACTCGAAATTTACAAGCTTGAAAAAAACATGACCATCCTCGGCATCATTTCAGGTATTGCACCGATGGTGGGATTTGTCGGAACAATAGTGGGTGTGATAAAAATCTTCTACGATATTGCCGTGGAGAAAAACATAAGCATTGATGTGATTGCCGGTGGCTTATATGTGAAGATGATCACGTCTGCTGCGGGATTGATCGTCGGGATTTTTGCGTTCATTTGCTTCAACCTGCTTAACAGCATGATTGATCGCGTAGCCTACATGCTCGAACAGAATGCCGTTGATTTCATTGACCTCATTCAAGAACCTACAACATGAGATTGCGCCGGACTACCCGACTGAGGGCAGAAGTTGCTACATCTGCCATGAACGACATCATGTTCATGCTGCTGCTTTTCTTTCTCATCATTTCTACGATGGTGAATCCCTCCGTGATAAAACTCACGCTGCCGAAATCAAGTAGCAGTGAGCAAACCTTTTCAAAGAAAATGATTAAGGTCTCAGTAGACAAGTTTTTGAATTACACGGTGGATGACAAGCCGGTAGCATTTCCTGACTTGGAAAGTGTGCTATCCCAAAAAGTTGCCAGCAGCAATGAGCCAACCATTGTGTTACGGGTAGACAACCTTCTTACAATACAGGATGTAGTGGATGTGATTGACATCGGTACGAAGCTGCATGCGAAAATGATTCTGGCAACAGAAGCGAAGAAATAACGATACACGATTCACCCCGCAGTACTGCGGGAATTCACGATCAATGATTTGAACACGGAGAAGTAGCATTAAATTTGTCAATCAGAATTGGTAAAAGATTTTATTTGTAACCCCGTGCGGTTGAAATTGTAAAATAAAAAATCACACATGTTTGCGCTCAATCAAAATAATTTTCTGAAGCATGCAGTGGATGTGAATCCATCTTTTGATTTTGAAAATTCGAGGAAGAATCGTGATGCACGATTGAAAAGCATTTTGTTCACCATTACTTTTCATGCGGCTCTTTTGTTGCTGTTTCTTTATTTGGTTTTGAGGCCACCGTTTCCGCCCCTGAGTGATTCAGGAGTGTTTGTAAACCTTGGTTTGGTGGAAGTTGGTTCAGGAGATATTCAACCCCAGGGGACTGCTGAACAATTGCAGGCACCATCACCTGTAACTTCTGCACCATCTTCCAAACAAAAAGATGAAAACATCCTCACGCAGGAAACCAAAGAAGATGTGCCGGTGATGGCTAAGAAAGAGGATAAGAAAAAAAATACTTCAGTATTAAAAAATGAATCAAATAAAACTTCGCAGAAAAATGCTCCGGCAGCAACACCACCGAAGCCAAAAGCCAAAGCATTATATCCCGGCACTCAGGCGAACAACAGCACAAGCGAAGGAACCGGAAGTGTGAAGGGTGACCAGGGCAAGCCAAATGGGGATGTGAACGGAACAAGTTACAGTGGGAACCCGGGTATGGGTAATAGCGGACCCGGCGGTTCAGGAGGCGGACCTCAGTTAGGAATGAGTGGGAGGAAAATTATTTTCTTTCCAACTATCATTGACAACTCTCAAAAGACGGGTCGCGTGGTGGTGAACATCAAAGTAGATAAGCAGGGAAGTGTGGTATGGGCAAAGGCAACGCAAAAAGGTTCGACAACAACTGACTCCTATCTTTTTCAGGTGGCGGAAGACGCTGCACTAAAAACAAAAGTGAATGCTGATCCATCCGCTGCAGAGGAGCAGTTCGGAACCATCACTTATTCTTTCAAAGTGAAGTGAGAATTTTATTTGTCACCAAGTGAAATGAAAGCAGTTAAAATTCTTCTTCTCTCTATTTGTTTCCCGGCAGGTCTGTGGGCGCAATCAAAAGAAAATCAGGTGTTAAAAAATCACCCTGATTCAATTCTTGACAATAGAAACATCGGAATCGGATTGGGAATGACTGGTCGAAAAATTATTTCCTTCCCTCTGATATATGACACCTTACCTAAAATTTTACGTGTGGTTGTTGTCATCAAAGCAGACAGGAAGGGAAATGTGATTTCGGCAAAGGCAACAACGAAAGGTTCAACAACAAGCGATCCGTATCTTTTTCAATTAGCTGAAGATGCTGCGCTGAAAACGAAAGTGAGTGCTGATCTATCTGCGGAAGAAGAGCAATCCGGCACGATCACGTACTCGTTCCGCGTCAAGTAGATCATCCAAACAAAAAAATTTAATCGGAAATCACAGATTAAGGTCGCGAATCGGGATACGCGAATCGCGATTAGCTATGCGCAGGAGCTTCCTGTGGGGCTTTCGTGATGGCGCCGGGGCAGCCTATCCTTTGAGTACCGCATGATGAAACTGCGATCATCATTCCAATAACCACTGCTGCTGTCGCAAATAATCGAACGAAGGAGAATTTCATGGTCTTTTGAGTAGTTTGTAAATTCTTTCTCTCTGAATATTTTATTTTAACGCAAATCTACTTCTCTTTGTTGCACTGTCAAAATTAATATTATGCGGGTTCATTTTATAGCTATCGGTGGAAGTGTTATGCACAATCTTGCTATTGCTCTTGCTTTGAAAGGATATGATGTTTCAGGTTCTGATGACGAAATATTTGAGCCCGCAAAAAGTAACCTTTCGCGTTACAATTTGCTTCCGGAAACATTGGGATGGAATCCTTCGATAATCACAAGCGATATTGATGCGGTGCTGCTGGGGATGCATGCAAAAGCGGATAATCCTGAGTTATTGAGAGCGCAGAAATTAGGATTAAAAATTTTTTCATTCCCCGAATTCCTGCATGAGCAATCAAAAAATAAAACGCGTGTGGTAATCGGTGGAAGTCATGGTAAAACTTCGATCACTGCAATGGTGATGCACATCCTGAAAAAAAATGATCGCGACTTCGATTACATGGTAGGCTCTGCTGTGAAAGGATTTGATATCACCGTTCGATTGAGTGACAGCGCTCCGGTAATCATTCTTGAAGGAGATGAATATCCTGACTCTGCTATTAATCAAACTCCTAAGTTTCTTATCTACCAACCCAACATTGCGTTGATCAGCGGTATTGCCTGGGACCACATCAACATGTTTCCAACATTTGAAAGTTACATTGAGCAATTCAGAAAGTTTGTCGAGTTAATCCCGTTCGACGGCACTTTAATTTTTAATTCAGAAGATGAAACAGTAAAGCGCATCGCTGAAACTGCGAATACTGCGATAAAAAAAATCGGATACGCCACTCCATCTTTCGAAATCGCGAATGGAAAAACATTTTTCATTCACCATGAACAAAAAATCCCGCTGGAAATTTTTGGGCGTCACAATCTTCAAAACATGATGGGAGCCGTTGAAGTATGCAAATGCCTGGGAGTTGAAGAAGAAAATTGTTTAGCGGCAATGGAAGATTTCTCCGGGGCGGCAAAGCGATTGGAGTTGGTAATTCAAAACGAAACATGCAGTGTGTTCAGGGATTTCGCTCATGCACCTTCGAAACTCAAAGCGACGATTGCAGCGGTTAAAGAGCAATTCCCCCGGAGAAAATTAGTTGCTTGTTTTGAGCTGCACACCTTCAGCAGCCTGAACCAGGATTTTCTCACCGAGTATTTTGGCTCTTTGCAGGAAGCAGACATCAAAATAATTTTCTGCAATGCACACACATTTGAGCTAAAGCGTATGCAGCCACTCGATCCATCAGTCATCAAAAAATCTTTTGGCGACCAGGCGATTCATGTGTTTACAGGAAAAGAAGGATTGAGAAATTTCCTTGCTGCTCAATCATGGAATGAAAAAAATTTGCTGATGATGAGTTCAGGAAATTTCGGTGAAATGGATTTGAATGAGATCGCTACTTTTGTTACAAGTCACTCATAGATGGAATTACTGCTAAAACGACCCCTGGCCATTCTTGATTTGGAAACCACCGGAACCAACGTGGCAAAGGATCGTATTGTAGAAATTGCAGCCATCAAGATAATGCCCGACGGAAACATTCATGAGAAAGAAACGCGTGTGAACCCGATGATGCCGATTCCTGCCGCTGTCACAGCGATCCACCACATCAGTAATGAGGATGTGAAAGATGCTCCAACGTTTGATCAGATTGCAAAAACTTTTTTCATTTTTCTCGATGACTGTGATCTTGCCGGATTCAATTCACTTCGATTTGATCTTCCCATTTTGCTTGAAGAATTTCATCGTGCCGGTGTGATCTTCGATCTGTCAAACCGCAAGCTCATTGACGTGCAGCGCATTTACCACATCATGGAGCCACGCACACTTTCTGCCGCGTACAAATTTTACTGTAGAAAAAGTTTGGATGACGCACACAACGCCATGGAAGATGTGAAGGCAACTTTTGAGGTACTGAAATCCCAATTGGATCGTTATCCCGCAGCACTGAAGAATGACATGGATTTTCTCCACGAGCTTTCCAAAGATGGTGACTTTGTTGACCTGGGGAAGCGAATGTATTTTGACAACGGAACCGAGATGTTCAACTTCGGAAAGCATAAAGGAAAAGCGGTGGTGGAAGTTTTCAAATTTGAGCCGAGTTACTATGATTGGATCATGAAGAGTGAATTTCCCATGGACTTCAAAGAGAAGATACGCGTGATCCGTGATCGCATGAAAATAAAACTGAGTTAAAAAATTTCACCTCCCTCAATAAATTTATCGTTGGTTCTTTCGAACAGCATCATCATCATCCCTACTTACAATGAGTTGGAAAATATTTCACGGCTCATAACAGAAATTTTTTCTTGTTATCCTCAAACGCACATTCTCATCATTGATGATAACTCGCCCGATGGAACTGCAACGAAGGTGGTGGAGCTTCAATCAAAATTTCCCGGTCAGTTATTTCTTGAGGAGCGAAAAGAAAAGCATGGCTTAGGCACGGCCTACATTCACGGTTTCAAGTGGGCATTGCAACGCAACTATGCATTTATCTTCGAGATGGACGCTGATTTTTCTCACCCGATAAAATCATTGCAGCAATTATTTGATGCCTGCGCTGAGAAAGGATATGATGTTGCCATTGGCTCCCGCTATGTGAAAGGAGGTCGCGTTTTGAACTGGCCCGCTGATCGTGTACTTATGTCTTATTACGCATCTGTTTATGTGCGCTTGATCACATGGATGCCGGTACAGGATACTACCGCAGGATTTGTCTGCTACAGAAGAAAGGTCCTTGAAGCAATTGATCTCGACAAAATAAAATTTGTAGGATATGCTTTCCAGATCGAGATGAAATATGCTGCCCATTGCCTCGGATTTAGCATGAAAGAAATTCCAATCATTTTTATTGACCGGGTGGAAGGCAACTCAAAAATGACGAAAGGAATTTTTAAAGAAGCTGTCGTCGGTGTTTTGAAAATGCGCTGGAGCAGCTTGTTTCATTCTTACAAAAAGACGACCACCTGAAATTAGGTCATTAGGATACGCATGATGACTGCAGTCCACGATACATTGAAATGAGTAGTGACAGCCTTGCACTTCTTAGCGGCACCCGAACGTTATCAGGTAATATAAAAAATGGATTTCTCACATTATTGAATGTCTATACCGGGGTTACAACATTCTTTACGTCGTCCTCCGGAACAAAATGCTTTTACAAGTTTGTAACAAATCCCAATAAGTCGTCAGCCTACATTAAATGGAGAAAGTATGTGGCAGTACTCAACAGTAAACAGCAATCAAAAATTAATCACCTTTAATGATATTTCTTATGATGCCTTAAGTTCCTCCGTTCTCAAATGCTTCTTCAGGTTTACCGAATCTCACGAGGTAAATCGCTTTCATGATGACTTTTAAACTGAAACGTGCAATATATATTTCTCCTCACGTTCATCCTTCAACTCCCGCTTACTCTCCCGCTGTTTGCTGCGTAGCTTTCTATTTGCGCTACTAAGGAAGCGAATTTTTTTGTTCGGGGGTGGAGGGATGAGGAATATTAATACATAGTCCTCCAAAAAAAACTTTTCTTACTTACCTGGGGTTTGCTGTGCTAAAAATTTTTTAATCGGCGTTTAGTCTGAGATCATTATCTTTTTAACTATAAAATTATTTTTTGTTTTTATCTCAATCAAATAAACTTCACGAATAGCATCTTTTAAATCAATTTCTATTTTCCGGTCAAGCGAAGAAATTTTCTTTGAAGTAGAAAATACTCTCTGCCCGAGTGTGTTTATTACATAAATTGAAACTTCTTCATCGATACTATTATTTTGAAATTGCACATTGAAACTTTCCCGATGAAGGATTGGGAAAAATTGAAATACCTGAATTATCTGTGGCTTCATCAACACCGGTAATCTCAATGTAGATGGATGACGAACTTATGCACCCATTTTCATCGGAGATGAGCACTGTATAAAAACCGGTTTGCGTAACTGTGTATGATTGATTGGTTGCCCCTGCAATATCAATCGAATTCAATTGCCACTGGTATGAGTATGCAAAACCGGAGGTAAGTGTATATCCATTCGTTGTAATTGCAGGCGGCAATGGAGTGGCAAATACGGTGATGAAATCGGGAAGTACCAGAGTGTCGTTTCCAAAACTACTTTCAGTGATAAGAGTAACATCAAATGAGCCGGGAGTATTGTAGCAAATGTTAGAAGGGTTTTGTTGACTGGAAGAAGCAGGCGTTCCACCGTCAAAAATCCATTGCCATGAAGTCGGATTGTTAATAGACATATCTGTAAAATTGATACAGAATTTTTCGCATAGCATGCTATCACTCACACTAAGCTGCGTAGCGTAAAATTGATAATCATCAGTGGCGCTGCAGCCTGCAGCATTTGTGACGGTAACTGAATAAATTCCGGATTGAAATGCTGTGTCAGACTGCGATGTTGCGCCTGAAATAGGTTGTCCGTTGAAGTACCACTGATAAGTTGCGGCTGCGGTGGTCGTGAGCACATTGCCTGCAGCAGTTATGGACGCTGCAGGAGCTGCATAAACGTTTATTAAATTCTGAAGGACTATAGTATTGCTTCCATAATCGTTTTGTGCGGTAAGAGTCACATCATAGGTGCCGGGTGTATTGTAGCAGATGCCGGTGGGGTTTTGCAGAGACGAGGAAGGGGGGTTACCACCTGCGAAATTCCATTGCCATGCAGTTGGGTTATTGATGGACGCATCCGCAAAATCAATGCAGGCGTTTTGACAAAGCGATGAATCACTTGAAGCGAAGGAAGGCAACGGCGGAGGTGGCGGCGCACAGGTATTCGAGGGACAATCGGGAGCAGGACTGTATTTCCACACATCATTAAAGCCGCCATGGAGATAAATATTCCTGCCACCATGCAAATAAAGATTTCCTTTTTTATTAAACCACAACACGGCAGCGTTACGTGCTCCGGGAATATTGGCGGCATCACCGGTACCTTTAGTACCATAAACTCCGGTAGCGTTGCCAGCAGTACTTCCGCTCACCCATGTCCAGTCATTAGTAGCTGTTCTATATACCCAAAGATCATTTATTGCCACCACCGGTGATAAGTCTATCATACCGCCAAAGCACCACAAGTTATCACAACTATCCATAGCGCAGGAGCGATTTTCAAAACGCGCGTGCGGATAGTATATGGAAGAGTCAGCACATTTTACTCCGGCATTTTCATTGGAATTCAGAGAAGAAGTACCACTCACCCATGTCCACTCATTGGTGGCCATATCATACATCCACAGATCATTGAAAAACTTAGTGTCGTTATAAAAACCTCCGCCAAAAAGCCATACATGTTGTTGATGATCCATCCCTATACCATAGGGACAACGTGAGCCCGGTGTATTCAATGAATCGGCAACTCCTTTGGTCCCATAATGAGGGAGAGTAGCTGTTGAAGTGGAACCACTCATCCATGCCCACTGGTTAATTGAAGGATCAAATTTCCAGATATCTTCCTTCCACGCGTACTGAGGATAATTCTCGCCACCATAAAACCAAAAATTTCCTGCACTGTCAACCCATGAAGCATTCGTTTCACTTCTGCTGCCGGGCCTGTTGGCTGCGTCTGCAACACCTTTTGTTCCATAGATGGGTTGCCGGTTAGCAGTATCAGGACCCGCCATCCATGCCCACTCATTCAGAGTTACATTGTACTCCCACAGATCTGCCATAACTCCGTAGTAAGAATCTCCACCAAGCAACCATAAGTTGCCCGATGAATCAGACCACGTGGGGGTACCGAATGCTCTGAAGCCCGGTGTATTATTGGATGAGAAAATTCCTTTAGTGCCGAATACCGGTACTACAGAACCAAGCATACTACCTTGAAGCCAGGTCCAGGTGTTTGAGTCAACATTATATTTAAACAGGGCTGAAGGATACCCGAAGTCTATTTCCCATCCACCATAAACGTAAAGGTTCTTGTCCTTGTCAATCCAGCTCACAACACTGTATGTTGCAAGTGGCTCATTCAATGTACTTGGGATCCCTTGTGTGCCCCATACACCCAGTGATTCGGTAGTATCGCTGCCGCTTACCCAAGTCCACCAGCCGGATTGAGCAACAGCAACGCGGCAAAAAAATGTCAGAAGGATAATGCAGAAGAAATTTTTCATGTCTTGGATGTTGGTTGGTTGCTACTATTACCTGTAAACATATGAATCATTAGCCTCCAAATGAAGGAAATAAATTCCGGTACGGTCATCAAGTGGTTGCTTGTCTGCAAAGGCATTTGGCCTGTTGTTCCATGACCGCGAAATTTTTTATTTCTTTTTATTTTCCATCGGCTCTCACTCAGTGAACACCGGGAAGGGAAGAAAATCTCAAAGACAAACGAGTTCCTGCGGGGGGTCCCGTCATTCAACTTTTACTATCTTCCCTCTCTTTATAATTTTATCATCCTGCAGGATGGCATACAAATAACACCCGGCATCCCAGCCTGAAGCATCAATGTTGATTTCTCCGTTTTTATATACCCCCATTTTATATATCGGCATTCCCATATCTTTATATATAACGAGCACAGCATTTTGAATTCCTGATACATCTGAAAATATAATGTTGAAATTTGAGTTAAATGGATCGGGAAAGCAATTGACCTTAAGTAAGGAAGTCTGTGCAACCGGTACTCCTGTGAGTAAGTTGCTGTTCTTTCTCATTACACCGCTATCACCCGCAACAATAGCAACCGTGGGGGAGATTAAGTAACAACTATAAAGATCAACTGTGGTTCCCGTGTTTTCCGCAAACCAGGTGTTGCCTCCGTCAGTGGTGCGAATAGCGGCACCATCAAAGCCAACAGCCATCCCATTATTTACATCGCAAAAATGTACGTATTGCAACGATGCGAGGGAGCCGGTATTCAGGGTAGTCCAGCCGGTTCCTCCATCGGTTGTTCGAATTACTACTCCATTGTTGGCCACGGCAAAACCTGTAGTTGCATCAACAAAATAAAGCGAAGTGAAGAAAATACCTGTCGAACTAAATACGGCGCTCCATGATGTGCCACCATTTGTTGTTTTCCATATCTTACTTAGTTGATCTGCTGCAAAGCCGGTATTGGCATCAACAAAATCAAGATCAGGGATAAGGTCAGTGGTAGGAAGATTTACTGCCGTAAAAGAGCTTCCGCCATTTGTGCTTTTCCAAAGCACTCCTCCCGTGCCGCACACATACACTGTAGTGGTACTCACGACTGATACGCCCCACAGTGAATTTGAATTCACAGGAGTAAGAGCAGTCCAGGTGCCTCCGCCATCAGTGCTTTTCTTAATTGAATTGCCAACCACTCCCGCTGTATAGCCTGTAGAATGATTTGCAAATTCAACGTCCCGAAGGCCAAACACACCATTGGTGGAACTCCATGTAACGCCTCCATTGGTGGTTCTTATAACATTTCCTGACGAAGATGCCCACCCTGTATCAGCACCGAAGAAGAAGATGGATTCGTAACTGCCTCCGCTGCCGGTTGTGAGGGGTACCCATTGTGCATCAGCTAAATTGAATAAGAGAACAAAAGCAATAAGTATAAGTAACGTCTTTTTCATAGTGATGATTTTGCTTGCAAGTTAACTCTTTTACTTTTTTCACTTATTGGAGGATGTCTCAGCCGCCGAAATTCAGCGTGATGCTTCATGCGCTGCGAACACGGCCCCATAAACCAGGGTTTTGCCGTTTGCAGTTACTTTGTATGTACTGCATGTATGTGCATATTGAAAAGTAAAGAGCAAAATGAAAAGCGTGAAACAGGTTGCTATTGATTTCTGAGCCGGCATTACAGAGTTGTTGGATTATTCGCTAAAACGGTTTTTCCTCCGGTTGGTGTCCGACCAGCCTTTTATTTGTTATCACGAAAATGCGATTGACGAGGAGGACACCAACCGAAGGTAGTTGTACAAATTTTATATTTTATTCTCTCCAAGATTGATCCCAAGGAAATCAACGCCCTTAATATGGTTTGATGCTGATGATGATTCACAAGAATGCTTGTTCGCCACGGCAGACTTGATCTATTGAAACAGCCTGTAGTTATCCTCGACAGCACCAATGAAACCCTTGCCCGCTTCCATGCTGATTGTTATGAAAGCTATTTATACAAAGTCCAAGCGGACGCTTGAACTAATTAAGGCATACTTGCCCAGAAGGGATTAAATTGTGACACACGCGAAACGTGCCAGCATTGGGGCTAAACACATAACGGCCCATTATTCATGTGTTGCCCTTATATTTAAACCTCAGAAAAAGACCATCTTTGTTCCATGTCATCCGTTCGTCAATTAGCTGCAATTATGTTCACCGACATAGAAGGATATACTGCGTTGATGAACAAAGACGAACAAGCAGCCATGGAGCGCCGGCAGCGGCATCGGGAAGTTTTTGAAAAAACTACAACTGATTACGAAGGAAAAATTCTTCAATATTATGGCGATGGTACATTAAGCATTTTCTCCAGTGCAGTAAATGCCGTGAGTGCAGCAGTCGAGATGCAGAAACAGTTTCTTCAGTCTCCGCATGTTCCATTGCGCATTGGCATTCACTTGGGTGACATTAATTACGACGATTCAGGAGTTTATGGTGACGGAGTAAACATTGCATCCCGCATTGAATCATTGGCAGTGTCCGGAGCTGTTTTCGTTTCCGACAAAGTTTCTGACGAAATCAGGAATCATCCATTGATCACTACCGTTTCGATGGGAGCTTTCGAATTGAAAAATGTTTCACGGCCGGTAGAAGTGTTTGCCGTTTCGAGCGAGGGGTTAACCGTTCCGCATCGCGCTGAGCTGAAGGGGAAAACAGCCGAACCGAAAAACAAGCTGGCTGTCCTTCCATTCGTCAACATGAGCAACGATCCTGACAACGAATACTTCAGCGATGGCATTGCAGAAGAACTCATCAACGCACTCACCAAGATTGACGGACTGCAGGTTACTTCACGCACATCCTCATTCACCTTCAAGGGTAAAAATCAGGATGTAAGAGAAATCGGTCGTACGCTTGACGTGGGTAAAGTACTCGAAGGCAGTGTGCGCAAAGCAGGTAACCGCGTTCGCATTACGGCTCAGTTGATCAATGCGGCCGATGGCTATCACCTTTGGTCTGAAACCTTCGACCGGAATCTTGATGACATCTTCCAGGTGCAGGATGAGATCTCCGGAATCATTGCCAATAAGCTACGGGAGCAATTCAGCGCCAGGCAGGAAGCGGCGGAAGAACCTGTGAGCAACATGGAGGCCTACCAGCTTTACCTGAAGGGGCTCTTTTATTTCAATAAGGGAACTCCCGATGATTTCAGAAAAGCCATTGATCTTTTTGAGCAGGCAGTTGCATTGGAGCCAACCTTTGCAAATGCCTGGGCCATGATTTCTTCAACCTATTCCGAACTTACCTATCACGGTAATGCCAATTATAACGAGGTGATTGAAAAGGTAAAAAAGGCATCTCAACGTGCCATTGAATTAGACAGCAATCATCCGCAGGCCTATTTGAGTACCGCCATGATGGAATTGTATTTCGAATTCAATTTTGAAAATGCGTGGAAAAACATCCGGAAGGCAATGGACCTCTCACCCAATTCATCGGAAGTTCATTATGTGGCATCACACTATTTCATGGTCATCAATGACAAGAAGCGAATGGTAGAAGAAGCCGAGTTGGCCCTGCAAACTGATCCTTTATCATTAATGAAGAATAATCATTTAGGTGAAGCAATGATGAGCGCCGAGCGGCTGGATGAAGCAGAAAAACAATTTGAGAAAACACTTGAGATGGATCCTAAGTGGCGCACCCCGTTGAGAAACCTCGCACTTATTGCCCTGG
Organism: Chitinophagales bacterium; assembly: GCA_035638255.1. Lineage (GTDB taxonomy): Bacteria > Bacteroidota > Bacteroidia > Chitinophagales > UBA10324 > DASRAJ01. Next base: position 14,511 of record DASRAJ010000083.1, on the reverse strand, counting down.
GGCGAGGAGAATATGAAAAGTGCCTCGAGATATTCGAACAGATTCGGATGGCAGTCAACCAGCCGGGAAAAGGGGTAACAGGGAGCGCCTGTGCTCTCGGACTGCTCGGAAGAAAAGAAGAAGCATTGGTGTATGTACACCAACTTGAAGAGAGGAACAAAGCAGACAGCTCCATTACTCTTGAGGGTGAAATGGCAATCATATACGCCGGCATGGGCGAGATGGATATCGTCTTTCAGTATTTGAATGCCGCATTTGAAAAACGCGGAGGCAATCTTTTTTTCTCACTCAGATACCCGCTCAGAACATTGCTCATAAAGGACCAACGTTACTGGCAGGTGTTGGAAAAGATGGGATTGAGAAAATATTATGAGAGTGAGCGCACATTATGATCATCGTCCGCGAAAGAAGTTCATACAAAACCTCCTGGAAAATTGTGACACGCGCGAAACGCGTACACCAGCATAGGACTTGATCCATTGAAACAGCCGGTAATTATCCGCGACCGAACTAATGACCCTCGCCCGGTTCCATGCTGATTGGTATGAAAGCTATTTTTACTCTGCGAGCCGTTATGATGAACTTGCAGAGAGTGCTGACTGGATAGAACCGGTGAAGAGATATTTTTCGAGGTGGTGATGAGGTTATAAAATTGATTTTATATAGTGGCTTGAAATTTTGGTTAACGAGACACACACGACATGCGTACACCAACAGTGATGCAGCACACGTGTGCCAACAGTGGAACTTACTCAATAACAAGTTTCTTTCTATAAACTCCCCTTGATGTTATGAAATGCAGAAAATAAATTCCTGCTGCAAGTGACGCACGATTGAAATTCACTTCATGACTTCCCTCGCTAAAATTGCTTTCAGCAATCGTATTCATTTCCTTTCCGTTTACAGAGAATAATTTTATGGTGACAGGTGAAGGATGATCCAAAGTAAATTCAATGGTCGCAGACGATGAGAACGGATTTGGAAAAATCTTCCATTCTGGCTGAGTTGAATTATGTACAGGAACGGCTACCGGGTAAGCAACAAAAATTAACTGGTGAATGCCGGTCATTCCTGAAGTTTTCAAAATGGAATAGTCAGCGCAGAATGTATCGGTGCAGAGTGAGAATGTATCCAGGACAGTAAGACAAATCGTATAGAATCCTGAATCAGCGTAAGTATGGGATGGATATTCACCGCTATCAGTAGATCCATCGCCCCAACTCCACGAATACTGCAAATTGTTTCCGGTAGAAAGATTATATCCCCAGTAGAGTCCGGTAGCAAATGAGTCAGGGAGAATGAGAAAATCCGCATGACAATTTGCAATTGAGGGAAGTCCATTTCGCTTAAGAATCATTCCGCTATCGCCCACAGCTATGAATGAACTATCTCCAACACTGATCAGGCACGACAAATGTTTATTGCCCTGGTAATCAAGCTGCCAGGTGGCTCCGCCATCAAGAGTTGCATAAATATTTCCTCCGGTTGACGCGTATAATCCAATGCTGTCATTAATGAACACAGCGCTGGAAGCGCGTTCGGGAAGGTTATTGCTTATGGCAGTATGGGTATAATCCCAAAATATGAACCCATACATAATGGAATCATAAACAAAATTTGAGATGCGGTACAATGAATTAATTGTCGAATCACTGTTTGTGGTAAACGCTAATGCTTCGTCTTCGGTTAGAAAGGTGATCGCATCGAGATGATCAAAGAAGTTGCCACTGCCATGAAGCGGTCTCCATTGATGATCAGTTGTTCTTCTGAAACCCATAAAAGAATTGTAATCCGTATTTCCCATCAAAAACATAGCGGAGCCAATGACTTCTGCGGCTATATAATGATCACCACCGCCGGGAATAACAACCATCATACTCCAAAGGATACCTCCGTTTTGTGTCTCGTGAACTTCGTCAGTTTTCGCGTAACAACCCTGCTGCCCTTTCACGCATACATCGGCAACATTATACTGACCCTGACTCGACCAGCTTATTCCTCCATTCGCTGAATAATAAATGTTGTTTGAGGCAATATAGACTGAGTTGATATTTCCCATTGTAACAGCGCCAATTGATGAAGACACCGGGCTTGACATTATTGACCAGGTACTTCCAAAATCGCCTGACATTATAATTGTTCCACCATCTCCTACTGCAAAAAGAATTGAATCACTGACTGCTGCATCGTTCAGGTTTTGGTTAATTCCTGACGTCATTTGTTGCCACGCGCTTGCCGTGCAGGTGATTGATGGCAACAGCAAAAAAAGAAATAATCAGAGCAAATTTTTTCATGAGATGCAGTTTTGATTTGTATGGTAGTGTTCCGGTTTTTTATATCGCAAGATAACCTTGAGAGATTTCCTGAAATCGCATCCTTTCAATTCACTTCACCAAATATAGTCATCAAAGTTGACATCGCCGTGGTGAGGGTACAGAAAGTATTTTTCAAAGTGGTGATTAGGTATTGAACTTGAGGGGTATGCAACGAAAAAATCTCAGCTACACCTTTAAGATCAGCTTTCGCAATTTTCCCATGGTAGTTTCAATCTCTAAAAAATAAATTCCCTGTTCATATTCTCTCATGTTCAATTGAAGTTTTGAAGCCGGAGTTACTTTTTCTTCTGACATCACTTTACCTATCGGGTTCAACATTCGGTACCATAGGATCTTTTCAGAACCTGATTTCAAATCAACATTGATAAAATCTTCAACAGGATTCGGATAGAGAGAAAATTCAGTTTCTGAAAATTGCTGCACCGCTGTCGGTAAAATGAACTTAGCAATGTAGTGAACCTGTATACCGCCTGCCATGGTAAAGTCACCACCTGCATACAGCTCGTTGTTATATTCGGCCAGAGCGAATACTGATGCATTCATTCCGCTTCCTAAAGAACTCCAGTTTGCGCCATCCCATTTTGCAATCTTCATAGCCGCATTTCCTCCCGCTGTTGTAAAATCTCCGCCAACATAAAGTTCACCATTGTAGACGGCCATTGAAAATACATTGTCGTTAACGCCAGGTCCCACCGGGCTCCAACTCGTTCCATTCCATTTTGCGATATGACTTCCTTCATCAGTGAAATAACCGCCTGCATATAATTCACCCTGGTAAACAGCAAACGCACGAACGGAACCATTTAAACCGGCACCCACGGAATCCCACACCGTTCCATTCCATCTTGCAATGTTGGCTAAGTAGATATTGTTGGAATAATAAAAGTCGCCTCCTGCATATAAATATCCATCATAGTTTGCTAATGCTTCCACATTGGCGTTAAAACCATCACCAACATTTGACCAGTTGCTTCCATTCCACCTTGCAATGTAATTTGCCTGACCACCATCCATATAAATAAAGCTGCCACCTGCATAAAGATCATAGTTATAAATGCAGAAGTTTTCTACCGGATCAGATGCACCGGCATTCACGGAAGTCCAATCAGTACCACTGTATTGAGCAACAAAAGCCGATGCATTTCCTCCTGCTGAATCAAAAGCTCCACCGGCATAGAGTGAACCATCATAATCAATAAGAGCTACCACCGGATTATTCATTCCGCTTCCGGTCGCTGACCACGCAGCGCCATCCCATGAAGCAACATGATGGAAAGCAGATGATCCGTTTCCGTTGGAAATAAAAAAGCCTCCGGCGTATAAGCTGTTGTTGTAAACAGTGAGTGCATTTACATCGTAACTAAATCCTTCGCCTACATCAGTCCATGATTGTGCAGCGGAGTGCAGCGTTAATGTTACGATCATGAGTGTTTGCAGTGTTTTCATTAGGGAGCGATGCGGATTTAAAAATTATCTGTTCATTTTTCCCGGACTTCCTTCTCTCACAAACATACAAGAATTTTCTAATTTTCCCCTATGAAATTCAATCTCCCGGTTTTCCTTTTCTTCAGCCTGCTTATTTCATGAATTTCTTCCGCAGAAATTATTGACGGACCAATCACGGTTGATGGAGTTCAACGCACTTATCATCTCTTCATTCCTGATCACCGGAATTCAAATCAGACTAAAAGGCTTTTAAAAAAAATTGTTGGAATGAGATGAGTCAGAATTAATGAAACCCTCGCCCACTTCCATGCTGATTGTTATGAAAGCTATTTTTACCATGCTAACAAATATGATGAACTTGCAGAGAGTGCTGACTGGATAGAACCGGTGAGGAGATATTTTTCGAGATGGTGAGGAGGTAATAAAATTGGGTTTTATATAGGGCTTGAAATTTTGGTTAACGAAACGCACACGACATGCGTGCACCAGCTGCTGGGCAGCACGCGCGTGCCAACAATGGAACTTATTCAATAACAGGTTTCTTTATATAAACTTCCCTTGATGTTATGAAGTGCAGAAAATAAATTCCTGTTGCAAATGACGCACGATTGAAATTCACTTCATGACTTCCTTCTGCCAACTTACAGAAAACGCCGCCTTTTATTTCAGTCCACGAGTAATTAATGAAGCACTTTGATTTACTTCATAGTCAACCGAAGTAACGTTTTTTACGTACGGTCGGCTTACAACTGCTTTTACAATGTCAGAGTGCATAAAGTCTTCCATTGCAGTTTTGTTTTCCCACAAATAGAAGCCGCCAAAAGTGTTTTTTTCTTCGTCTGACAACCAAACCTTTGAGATAAGACCTTTTACGTTTGCTAAAATGGGTGCGTCGGGTTCAACCATTTGTTTCAGATATTCCGCTTGGGAAATATTGTTTAATTGATAAGTGATTATTTGTGCATGCATTATTTTATTTTTTAGGTTAATAATGAAACAAAAGTAAAAGTTTTCTACTATTTTAAAAATGCACAAATCATACATTTTGATACAAGAATGCTCCTTCTGCCAGGACAGACTTGATCCATTGAAACAGCCCGTAATTATCCACGACCGAACTAATGAAACCCTCGCCCGCTTCCATGCTGATTGTTATGAAAGCTATTTTTATTCTGCTAACAAATATGATAAACTTGCTGCGGGTGCTGCCCGGATAGAACCACTGAGGAGATATTTTTCGAGGTGGTAATGAGGGAAGAAAGGGCACAAGTCCTTCTTTCGCTTTTCCGCATGATGCGTGTTGGATTAGCGCTACTTTTGAAAGGAATTTTAGACAACGTAAAAAAATTATTAGAGAAATGAATTTAGAAGTTCAACCAATTTTTTTTGCAACCCAATCTGATTTCAGAAAATGGTTAGAGAAAAACCACAGTAAGGCAACTGAATTATTTGTTGGCTTTTACAAGGTGGACAGTGGCAAACCGAGTATGACCTGGAGTCAATCAGTTGACCAGGCAATCTGTTTTGGTTGGATAGACGGTGTACGCAAGTCCATAGACAAGGACAGCTACTTTATTCGTTTCACTCCGCGAAAACCAACAAGTATTTGGAGTGCTATAAATATTAAGAAAGTTGAAGAACTATCAAAGAAAGGGCTGATGCAACCAGCAGGGCTTGCGAGTTTTAAATTGAAGCAAGAACATAAATCTAAAATTTATGCTTACGAAAAGGACGCGGTAAAACTTTCTGCCGGGTTTGAAAAAAAATTTAAGGCAAATAAAAGGGCGTGGGAGTTTTTTCAATCTCTTCCACCTTCTTATCACAGATCTGCACTCGATTGGGTAATGAGTGCAAAGCAAGAAACTACAAGTATAAAACGATTGGATGAACTTATAACTGATAGTGAAGCAGGACGGAAAATAAAAAGATTAAGCTATTGAAATCAACGCCCTTAATATGATTTAATGCTGATGACGACTCACATGAATGTTCTTTTTGCCACGGCAGACTTGATCCATTGAAACAGCCCGTAATTATTCGCGACAGAACTATTGAAACCCTCCCCCGCTTCCATGCTGATTGTTATGAAAGCTATTTTTACCATGCTAACAAATATGGTGAGCTTGCAGAGAGTGCTGCCTGGATAGAACCGGTGAGGAGATATTTTTCAAGGTGGTAAGGAGGGAAGAAAGGGCACAAGTCCTCCTTTCGCTTTTCCGCATGATGCGTGTTGGATTAGCGCTACTTTTGAATGATGAGTGGCGCATATTAGAATGTTATGCGTCATGTTGGTTGACAAAGCCTGCAATTAAAAAATCCGCATTTTCTAATCAATAAATAAAACAACCATGAAAAAAGGATTAATTTCTCTCGCTTTTGCACTACTATTGTGCAGTTTCTCCTTTGGTCAAACTTTACACAAAGGAAACCTTCTTGGTGTTCACACTCTTACTCCTAATTTAAAAGAAGGCGTAACTATGGAAGATTACGTAAAGTTTTTAAAAAGTAAAGTAATACCTGCTTATAATAAAGCTTTGCCAGGTATGACAACGTATCTGATAAAATCTTTGCGTGGGCAAGACAGCAGCAGTCTGGGTTTAATATATATGTTTGATAGTGAAGCTGACAGAAACAAATACTTTAATAGTGACGGTACACCTTCTAAACTTCTCCAAGACGCAGAGGCAAAACTGAGTGACATTCAAAAAGAAATGGACAAATACCAGACCTCTGATGGACCTGATAAGTACAATGACTCGTTAGTTAAATAAGCAATAAATTAAATAAAACCGTCTATAAAAAAAGTGCGGTTTTTTTTAATGAAGCAAATTCAAAAGAGAAACACGAACGCACAACATCAAGATTAATAGAAGTAAAAAAAGAAGGGCTTTGAGAGGTAAACAAAGTGTTGAGCTTCTAATAAACATTGAAGCTAAACGAACAGTAGTGCTTCTAATCCCTTCTTTTTTTTACTTCTTCAATCCCTTCTTCGTTATCAGCAACTCTTGCGCTTCGAACAAACGGCAGTGAAATCCAATAATGATAATCAAAATATAAAATATGGATCCACAACTCGAAAAAATCAGAGAAGTACAAAAAGAAGCGTGGAATAAATCTTCTGCCGGATGGAAAAAATGGGATGACATAAATATGAAGTTCCTGAAGCCGATGAGTGACGAAATGATAAGAATGCTGAGTCTGAAAGATGATGATGTAGTACTGGATGTTGCAACAGGTACCGGAGAGCCGGGACTGACCATAGCATCAATTTTGAAAAACGGGAAAGTTACAGGCACTGATCTTTCAGAAAAAATGCTTGCAGTTACTGAAGAAAATGCTCAGAAACGGGGCATCAAAAATTTTGAAACAATTTGTTGCGATGTCTCAGCGCTTCCTTTTGCGAACGACACATTTACCGCCATCACCTGCCGGTTGGGCTTTAACTTATTTCCGGATATGAATCTTGCTTTGAGCGAAATGATTCGCGTTTTAAAACCGGGATGTCGCATCGTTGCTTCGGTGTGGAATATTCCTGAAAAAAATTCCTGGGTTTCAACATCAATGCAAACGATGATTACGATGCTGCAATTAACACCTCCTGCGGCTGGTGCACCGGGAATATATCGCTGCTCACAGCCTGGTTTAATGGCTGAACTTTTTGCAAATGCCGGATTAAAAAACATTCAGCAGAAAGAAACTGAAGGTAAACTGCAATTCGAAAATAGTACAACCTATTGGAGTTTCATAACTGAAGTGGCATCGCCTGTTGCTTTCTTTAAGGCAGACAAAGCGCTACAGCAGCAAATAAAACAGACAGTGCTTGACAAAGTGAGTCAAAAAAAATATAATGACAACATTGAATTGGAGTCGAATGCAATTGTTATATGTGGTGAAAAATGAGAAGTAGAGTATGCTGATAACATTAAGATTAAAAGAGATAAAAAAAAGAAGGTCTTTGAGAGGTAAACATCCCGACATGTCGGGACTAATGAACAGTGTTGCGTTAACGAACAGTAGTGCTTCAGTGCTAACTTGAAACTAATTGCAAGAAATGAACAGACGTAAAACAAAATCTGAATGAAAAAAGAAATAATTATCACCCGTATTTTTAATGCACCAACAGAATTAGTTTGGAAAGCATTTACTGATGCTGAACTTGTAATGCGTTGGTGGGGACCCGATAAATTCACTTCTCCAAGTGCAAATATTAATTTTCACGAAGGCAAAGCATCCGTTGTTTGTATGAGAGCACCAAAAGAATTTGGCGGCCAAGACATGTATAATGTTTGGGCTTACAAAAAAATAGTCCCATTAGAAAGAATTGAATACATCCAAAACTTATCAGATGAAAATGGAAATAGTGTTGACCCGATTAAGTTAGGTTTGCCTGCTGACTTTCCGAAGGACACAGAAACGATTGTAACATTTAAAAAATTGGGAGCTGACAAAACAGAAATTATATTTACAGAGATTGCAGATTTCGGACAGATGTTCCATTTAGCAAAACTTGGTTTAGAACAATGCCTTGACAAGATGCTTGTAATTTTCAACCCTCAACTGAAAATTGACAATTGATTTAAATAAAATAGAATGAGAAAAGTAATTGCAGCAATCAATATGACACTTGACGGGTTTTGCGACCATACAGCAATAATTCCAGATGAAGAAATACATCATCATTATGCTAACCTCCTAAATAACGCAGGCGTGGTTCTATATGGAAGAATAACATATCAACTCATGCAATTTTGGCAAACTCTGCTGAAAAACCCTTCAGGTGAAAAGTCAATGGACGACTTTGCTATGGCTATAGATAAAATTCCAAAAATTGTCTTTTCACATAAACTGAAAAACACAGAATGGGAAAGTGCAAAGCTGGCAAACAGAACTATTGAAGAAGTGGTTTTAGAACTTAAACAACAATCGGGTAAAGACATTTTTGTTGGCAGTCGGAGTTTAATTATGCAGCTAATGAAACTTAATTTGATTGATGAATACCAATTTATGGTTCACCCTGTTGTCGCTGGAAGCGGTCTGCCACTATTTGAAAACATTAATGATAGAACAATTCTCAAACTCATAAAGACTAACACATTTACCGGTGGTGCAGTTACGCTTTATTATGAGCCGACAAAAAATGACTAATAACATGGAACAGCACGACTTTGGACAAAAAGAAGAACGAACCGGTAACATCGGTTTGGCAATATGGCGGCTGAAGTGCTTCTATGAAACATTTGTGCAAGGTTCAACATTAGGGATTCTATTGAGCTTTTGTGCTAATAATCCGCCACATCGCCAAGCCGCAAAACGTTATCAACAACCTCTTGGCGACATAGTAGAATCAAGTAACAGTAACAATTAATAAAACTCTTTTATGAAACAAAGCTCAACAATATTTCTTCAGGGAGTCATTGTGCTTATTGGCATTGTGGCACTCGCTATCATGATTCAGTTTCCCTTGACCGAGGGGAGAGCCGCAAACTTAGATCTGTTCAGCATTTACTCTGATCCGTTCATCTTGTATGGATATGCCGCGTCTATCCCATTTTTTATTGCGCTGTATAAGGCGTTCAAATTACTCGGATATATCGGACAAAATAAAGCATTCTCACTAAACTCGGTGAGGACTTTAAGGAGTATAAAATATTGCGCAATCGTACTGAGCATCTTAATTGTGATGGCAGGACTATATATAAGGATGTTTCATAGTAAAGATGACGACCCTGCAGGTTTTCTTGCCATGTGTATTGGGACTACTTTTGTTTCTCTCGTAGTTGCTACTGCCGTAGCAGTGTTTGAAAAAATCCTGCAAAATGGGGTGGAAATAAAATCAGAGAACGAACAACTATATGAGCAGTCAAAGAAATAATTTGACTTTCGTTAATCCCATGTTATACGCAAGCAATAGCTCAGATGCAATACCGCGGGTCTCCTTCAAGGATTTCCTGCTCAAGCTTAGGCGTCTCGCCTGCCTTCCATAAATGGGTACGATGCACAACACGGTAAGTCAAAGGACCACCATCAGGGCTCTCACTGCGTTCAAATGGAATTGGTATACATACGAACTCGGTCGAAAGCTGATCGGAAGTGGCGGTTACTAAACCATAGCCGTGGCCACCGAAATCGAGAAATGACAAATGCGGCGCCACGTCTGGATTCCGTACTGCACGGGCTTGCCCCATATCTCCCGTCTCCTTTAACTTTAAAGTCGAAAGCACTCCATGCATAGGAGTAACATTCATAGAAGGGATCAATTTGCCATCGGGCTGATCGATCAGGTGCAGCACACGCATCGGATGGTCTTTAGCCATTGTTACCTCCATCACTTCGAAAAGAGTCTGCTGCGATATAGAACCGGTAATGAATTCCACGCCCAGTGGTTCGTATTTCTTCGGCGGCAGCGCTTTGGAGGCTAAGCCGGCGTGAAACGCATGACGATCGCCTCCAACAACACAAAAACCCGTGATCTTCTGATCGCGTATAAAATCAAATATCAAGTCTTTATCACGAAGGAATCGATTGTCCATGACTGCATAGCCGGCATCTTTAGGCCACTTGCTGCCGAGTTCGCCAGGCAGGTTTTGATAATCACTTCGCACTTCCATCGTACCAAAGCCATGTCCCCATATTTTCCAGCGCGCAGCAGAAGCTCCGAGCTGTTCTAAGAACCAGTGTCTTTGTTCGCTACCCAGGTAAGTCTGGGCATGAACATCTTTTGTCGGATTCGGAATGTCCTTGCCGTTGAAACGAATGGTATCGGGTGGATTGTCGTTATTATAATGACGACCATAATTCATAATTTCAAAAGGCACTTGCGGGAAGACCCTGGGATATTCGGGAGTATCAAAATCATCACTCGACATATCAGGAGAACGGAATGACCAATTATCGGTTAGCAGCAAGTCCACATTCTTGCCCCAACGCAGTACACGCTGAATCTTCAGGCTGTTGATCGCAAGCAGGTTGTTAGGCTCTTCTGAAAGTCCGTCGTCGTTGAATTCCTCCATGGGTGTATCCACCACTGCCGGAGCAATGAATTTTTCGAGCTTAGGGTTGCCGGGCTGTTGAACATGTGCAGGAATAAATTCCCACCAGGCCTGGTTGGCAGATACTTTCTGGTTTTGTGCCGGAGCATTGTAGCCACCCCCCGCAACATACTCACTTTGGTATCCTGCCCAGGCAAATTCGTGGTTATCCCAAATACAGACAAAAGGCCAACGCGCACGGGCATCCTGCAAATCGGGGTCCTCAAGATAGGCACGGTAGAGTGTACGATAATCCTCCAGGGTAACGGGGAGATGAAAATTACTAACCTTTCGGCCTTGCGGGAACTTGTATAGATTCCTGATGCGACGGCCACGGTTTCCGTCCGGATTATCTTCTGCATACCAGGTGACTTCATAAATAAAATCGCCGAGGTGCAACACAAAATTAAGCCGTTGATCTTGCGGACGTGCCTCATCTTCAAAGATCATCTTTCGGTAAGCATTCAGCGCTGCTTCGTTAGGGCATTGGCAACATACAAATGTAAAACGAACGGGAGAATCCGAATCGTCGCCGGGTGCAGTTATAGTACGACCGATACGGCTGGCGAAACCATGCTCATCAATGAAACGGTACCAATACTCACGGTTGGGTTCGAGATCGGTAGTCAAAAAACGACATGTCCAATCTGAATCGGCATTGATCTGCGCAGTACCGCCTGCCCGGATTTTTTTGAATTCAGGGGTCGTTGAAATTTCAACTATCAACTTTTTAGCTGCGCTTTCCTTTACGGGCGGACGTCTCGTCCACAAAATTACACTGTTGGCTGTCGGGTCACCCGATGCTACACCCTGTGGAAAGAGGTCACGGCGCTCAATGGTTAGTGTGGGAAGTTTGTTTGCCCAACCTTTTGTTGTCGCTATGGCGAAGCTAGCGAGGAAGGAGGTTTGTAAGAACTTACGGCGGGTTAATTTCATCTGATTTTTACTGTTATATTTCAAACAGGATGAAAAAAATAAAACCTTTTTGTGCAGGCAACTTTTTTCGACAAACATTATAAAGTGTTTCATTAAATCTTCTGAACAGGTATGGTAATGACGCTACAACTAGTGCAAATGTGAGTAACAAAGCATAATTTACTTTGTACAGTTTGATTGTATTCCAATCTTTACCTCCTTATGAAACTCACTTTCTCCGGTCACGACTCCTTCGTCTGCAAACAATATTGGCTCAAGAAAGGAATTGATTTTCTTGCTGAAGAAAACAAATTCAGTGATGACTCTGCTGTTGTAGAATTGGGAGTTGGAAAGAACATGGTCACTGCCATTCGTTATTGGTTGCGATCATTTGGTTTACTCGATGAGAATGAGCGACCGAATGAAATGGCAGAGTATTTATTTGGTGAAGATGGAAGAGATCCCTTCTTAGAAGACTTCGGTTCGATTTGGTTGTTGCATTATTTGTTGGTAAAGACAAATCGCGCTTCCATTTTCAATTTGGTGTTTAATCATTTCAGAAAGGACAAACCGGAATTTTCAAGAGAGCAGTTGAAGAAATATTTAGTTTCTGAATCACCGACACCAATTTCCGAAAAGACAATTGAAACTGATGTCAATGTTTTCTTGCGTACATACGTGAGACCTCGCGAATCATGAATGTCGAACACCAAATGTAGAATGATGAAGTGAAAAAAATCGAGTGGGAAACTTCTACATTCATTATTCAGAATTCATCATTCGAAATGCAGAATTCATTTTCCTTAACTTTATTTTCGCCGTGTCCTCTGCAAGAAACACGGCGAAGGTGTAAAATCTCTCTGTTCTGAGAGGCTATTAAAATATTCACACAAGTTGGTTACACGCTTACATCGAATGCTGCAACTTCTTATCAATGACAATTGAACAGTGCAGATATATGAATCATTAGCCTTCAAAATGAAGGAAATAAATTCCGGTAGGTGTCACTAAGTAGCTGCCTTCCGGATTTCCATCGGGATTGCAAATCCCAATTAACCTGGGAGTAATTCATTGACTCAACACGTGATTCTGTTGACGCATCATGTGTTTCGGTTTACCAATCGAATGATTTGGTTGATACGTGGAATGAATCCAAAAAATATGTCGGTGTCGTTTCGGATAATTGCAACGGTCTATTGACAAGCAGCCACAAAGCAAAACTCTCAGTGCTGCAAATTCTAAACTACTTTAATTGACATACCATGTTAGAACAAACCTCACTAAAAAAGACTGCGCATCTTACCGGTGCATTGTATTTTATTCTAGCGATTTTAGGTATATACAACCTGGAATATCTTCCATCGCAAATAGTGGTGCACGGGGATGCAGCAGCTACCTGTCGAAATATCCTGAGTCATGAATTCCTTTTTCGCCTGGGCATAGCCACCAGCGTAATCAGTAATATCCTGTACACAATTTTAGCGCTTATGTTTTACAGGCTCTTTAAAAACGTAGACAAAGCATGGTCTGTCTTATTGGTAATTTTTGTTCTTGTGCAGGTTCCGATCAGCTTCATACTTGAGACGTTTGACATTACCGCGCTCTTACTGTTAAAAGGTGAGGTGCTGAAATCCCTTGATGCGCAAAAGACGCAAGAGTATGCAACGCTGTTCCGCAAACTTAGCGGTAATGGAATTCGGTTGATGGAAATATTTTGGGGGCTTTGGCTGTTGCCAATGGGAATATTGATTTACAGGTCAAGGTTTATTCCCCGTATAATCGGAGTGCTGGTTCTCTTAACGGCTTTCGCTTACACGGCTGAAAGTATCATCTTCATTCTCTCTCCTGATTCTTTAGAAGTATTGGGCAAATTTATTTTCCCTTTATTTCTTGGTGAGCTATCAATTATTTTTTGGCTATTGATAAAAGGGGTGAAGAAAAGTTATGTGGGAAAAAATTGATGTTAGCGTGTGCAGGAAATTTTTGTTTTCTGCTTATGTCGCGGGATCAACATTAATCAAAGGGGTGATTTCACATAACTATCACCGGGAGCCGCGAAATGTAAGAGGTGAAGCACTCAGCTTACAATAATTCAGAGTTAGCGAGTGTTCCATTTAAGTATTGCAGAAGTTGCGTAGAAGCAATTTGAGCAAACTCTTCAAATACTTCTTCCACGGTCCAGCCTACGTGCGGTGTTAAAATAACATTGTCAAGTTTTCTTAGTGGAGAATGGATAGGCAATGGCTCCTCAACAAACACATCGAGACCAGCGCCAGCCAATGTACCTTTCGTCAATGCTTCTGCCAAAGCATTCTCATCTACAATGGCTCCCCGGGAAGTATTGATCAATATTGCTCCGGCCTTCATTTTAGCCAATCGTTCCTTATTTATTAAGCCGATTGATTCTTTTGAAAGCCGCAGGTGAAGGCTAACAACATCACTTGTTTCCAGCAGTTTATCTAAGGGCAACCTTTTAATACCATTGTTTGAGTCATAGTTATTTCCATTTCTGTCCCACGCTACGACTTCCATATTGAAAGCTGCACTTGCAATGTGTGCTACTCGAGAGCCATGCCTGCCCAAACCAAGAATTCCTAATCTTCTTTTTGACAACGTGCGACCGGTGAGCAGTTTCCATTCTCCATTCCGGATGATTTTATTTCCTTGATTCACTTTGTGCATCAATCCAAGCATCATGGCAAAGGTTAGCTCTGGTACAGAGTACAAGGGAGCTTTCACCTTTCTTCCTAAAGCAATCGCTATGTTGTGTTTTTGCGCCGCGGCTG
>DASRAJ010000082.1:0-79099 GCA_035638255.1 Chitinophagales bacterium | reverse complement strand
GTAGGCAATTGGCAAAAAGAAAAACCAGCGCAAGAGCAGATTGCAATCTGTCAAATCGCGAATCCCGATTAAATCGGGAGAACTCGTGATACGTGAATCGTGAATCGTAATAAGTGAATCGTAAACTAAAGATCTACCATCCTCAACTCCTCTTCCATCCTCACACCTTTCTCGGTCATCTTAAGGGTGCATGCTTCAATAGTGCGATCGTGCTCGAAGAATAAAATGTAATTGTTCTCAGCGGCAATTTTGAGAAATACTTCCTTCTCTTCAATGGTAATGAGCGGGCGCACATCATACGCCATCACATACGGAACAGGTATGTGACCTGCGGAAGGAATAAGATCGGCCATGTACACAATCGTATGTTCCTTATAGCGAATCACGGGAAGCATCATTGCCTCTGTATGACCATTCACAAAAATCATGTTGAAGCCGGGGATCACTTCATCTTCTTTCGTCAGCATTTTTAATTGACCACTCTGCTGCAACGGCAAAATATTTTCCTTGAGAAAGGAAGCGCGCTCCCGTGAATTTGGATTTGTTGCCCATTGCCAGTGCTTCTCATTGCAGTAATAAGTTGCATTCGGGAAGGCAGGAAATAATTTATCATCTTCTTTCGCCACCGCTCCGCCACAGTGGTCAAAGTGGAGATGCGTTAAAAATACATCGGTGATATCTTCAAATGAGCAACCATATTTTAACAGGGAGCTTCTCAGAGTTTCATCTCCGAATGGTTCATAATAAGAGAAGAATTTTTCACTCTGCTTATTTCCCAAACCGCAATCAATAAGGATCAGCCGGTTTCCTTCTTCAACCAGCAAACAGCGCATCGCCCAGGAGCACAGGTTGTTTTCGTCCGCAGGATTGAGTTCATTCCAAATTGATTTCGGCACTACGCCGAACATGGCGCCGCCGTCGAGTTTGAAGAAGCCGGTGTCAATGGTGAAGAGTTTCATGCGATGAAAATAGAAAATTGAGAGCAACCTCATTTCGTCATTGCGAGGAAAATTGCGCGAGCTTATGAGAAAGCTTTCCGAAGCAATCCCCACGACTTTGTAATGGATAAATTGAGGAGATTGCTTCCCGAAGAAAGCGGGACAGGTCGTCGCTTCGCTCCTCGCAATGACGATCAATGGGAACCTTACTTCTTCAGCGAATTCTTCACCATCATCATCTTCACAGCAGTGGCTGCAGCTTCCACTCCTTTGTTACCATGTCTTCCTCCTGCGCGATCGCGTGCCTGCTCCACAGTTTCACACGTGAGTACTCCGAAGATGAATGGAATATTGTAACGCAAATTCAAATCCATGATTCCCTTGGCAACAGCCTGCGAGATAAATTCATCATGTCGTGTTTCGCCTTTGATAATACAACCAAGACAAATCACGGCATCCACTTTCTTGTGCTCTACCAGCATTTTCGCTGCCGCTGGTAATTCAAAACTTCCCGGCACGCTGAGTTGAATGATGTTTTTCTTTTTCAGAATTGCTTTCTTCAAAATGCTCATACACCCGTTGAGCAATGCGGAAGTGATTTCACCATTCCATTCAGATGTGATGATGGCAACGCGTGCATCTTTCATTTCAGGAATTGCGTCAAGCTTGACTTCGGAGAGATTTTTTTTCTTGCTTGCAGTAGCGCCTTTGGAAGAAGCCATAAGAGAAGTTTGAGTAGGCTTCAAAGATAGGAAGACGTTCTACTGATCATGTTTGAATGAGAGAATTAAAGATTTGATAACTGAAAAATGATTCTCATTGGAAGTTACCAGTGACGTGTCCATGGAATTCTGATTAAAGTATCCTGCTATTATCCTTTAAATCTTAACTTTGATAGAAACCTTTGTTTATGTGGAAGAATTTCCTTTTTATCACTATCACCCTCTTACTCCTTCTGCATTTTTCTAATTCTTCAGCACAACAGTTTGTCTGGGCCCGGCAAGCGCCTGCGGCATATTATATTCATACAGGAGATGTTGCCAGCGATCGATGGGGCAATATTTATGATGCCGGATACTTCTACGATTCAATATCGTTTTCAACCACTACTCTTCATGCCACTTCCACTGCCAAATCCTTTCTTGCAAAGTACAATGCACTTGGTGAGCTACAATGGGCGAAAGTATTCGACGGGGGATTTGATCAGGAGGATTGTTATTCGCTTGCCTGCGACTCAAGCGGCGATGTTTATATGCATGTGCTATATGAAGGTGCTGTTCACGTGGGCAATTATACATTGATTGCTCCCGATTTCGTATTTTCATTTTACGTAGTCAAGCTTGATTCTAATGGCAGTGTTACATGGGTCAGAGATATTCAACCCGATGAGAGCCAAATGACTTCTACCATTGGTGGCGGACAGATTACTTGTGATAAAGGCGGAAATATTTATTACTGCTGTGGTCTTGCCGGTGAAGCCAACATTAACGGAACATTATATTCCTCGGGTACCACCACCAATGGTTTGTTTGGAAAAATTTCTTACTCCGGTGATTTTGAATGGGTCAATAATATTGATGGCACTGCAAATATTTATCCATCGCATTTATCCTGCGATGCAACAGGCAATGTAATTTTCTGCGGAAACTTCGGACATCCGTCCGTACCTTTTTCCGGGCTTCAGGCAGATTTTCCTGCGCAAACACTATCTTCAATTGCATACGTAGATCTATTTGTTGCCGCCTATGATTCTTCAGGAAATAATTTGTGGACAGGCAGTGATGGAAGTGCCTACTTCGATCGTACCACAGGAATTGGAGCAGACGCTGCAGGGAATGTTTATGTGTCAGGCGCTTTAGGCAGCAATGCTTCTGTTCATAAATTTGATAATAATGGAATACTGGTTTGGAAGGAATTAGTATCATCAAGTTCCTCTTTCGATGATATCGCTGTTCAGAGTGATGGTGACTGTTATCTGATAATTCACGTTTCTTATGACGCTAATTTTGATTTTGATGGACAAACCTATTTTGTTAAGGAAGGATCATCAACTCTGTTCAAGATTTCCAATGCCGGAAACGTGAAGTGGTACAAACCAATTAAGTCTTCATTTCCTCTCTGGAGAACTCGTTTGTCTAAATGCGGTGAGAACGGAGTGGTGCTGAATGGAATCAATGTAAATAGTCTCATGATGCTTGATCGGAATATGCTTTATAACGGGAACGGCGATTATAGCTATTATGCATTTCTGGCACTGCTGTGTGATACCGATTTTACTTCTGCCTCCGGCAATCTTCTTACAGGAATTATTTATGATGATGATAATCTTGACTGCCTGACAGATTCAACTGAAGAGAAATTATCCGGTATGCCTGTAATAGGAATGCCAGGCCCTTTCTTCGCTTCAAGTTCACAAGATGGCAGTTATAAACTTCCTGTGGATGTGGGCAATTATTCTATCACACAACCAACTACTAATTCGCATGCTTACATCATGACTCATATTTGTCCCGTATCCAATCAATATCTTGTATCTGTCGCCGGTACCAATCAAACAATAAGTGGTTATAATTTTGCAAATGATTTTCAGGACTGCACTTTTACCAACCTTGATTTTCCTGGGACATGGTCAACCTGCGGAGTGACCAAGACAACCAATCTTACCTTCTGTAACGCCGGGAGCATTTCGGCACCTCAAACACTTGTAACGTTAACATATCCTGCCCTCTTAATTCCCATTAGTAGTTCACCGCCATGGTTTAGTTACGATCCTGTTGACTCATTAGTAACTTTCGTTTTTGATAATCTTCCTGTTGACACTTGCATAGTGATTCAACTTATTGATAGCATGGCCTGCCATTGTCCGCAGGATGATGGAATGTCATTTTCAACGGTGGCCGCAATTTCACCTTCCAATATTTGTTATCCGGAAGATTCGATTTATAATATACAATACAGAATTGATTATGATTATTGTTTTGGATCAATTTCATCAGAAGCGGATGATCCATCATTCCATGTTTTTCCAAATCCAACGGCGGGTGTTATAAATATCGAAATGAGTTCCGGAGAGAGCGGAACCGTTAATATTCTTGATATATATGGAAAAACAATATGGGCAACCCCAAACAGATCCGGGTCAAAAATACTGAGCCAACTCGATCTTTCTGATTTACCCGATGGATGCTACTTCCTTCGCTTTGAAACTGATTCAATGAGATGGGATGTTAAAGTTATCATTCAGCATTAAGCAACTTGCAGTGATTCAATTCACTCACGTATGAGTGAATGCATATTCAAATGGACTTGTGAAAGCTATTTTAGAAGCGAGCGGAAGTAAAAAATTTCTTCATTCAAATTCTGTCAAAATGTTGGCAAAAGATTTCAAATTCTATTAAAAGTATCTGTTGAAGAAAATGGTGAAGTGCAGGGAAGAGAAATTCTCATGTCTGCTAAATTGGTCCTAAATCCTGGTTAAATAATCACCTCCCGAATGCAGCATATCGGAATATCCGTCGCTCCTTTTAATTCGACGTGAGAATCGGTGGCATCCCACACAGTAGTCTCAACCATGATTGGACCTTCTGTGGTTTCGAAGATCATTTTTACTTTTTGCTTTTCTCCATTGCCGAGTAGCATGGCTTCATCAAGGAGCCTCCGTCTGTCATCAACTTTAATCCCTGTTTCCAGAACTTCGCGATTGAGGAAGTGGTAATGATGTAGTTTTTCTTTGGGAACCAAAGGGATGCTGAAGTTTTCCATGTGAGAATTGGAAAGTGAAGGTACACTTTTCCGGAAAGTACCAGTGAAAGAACCATGGAGGAGCACGTCAATCTATTCTCACAAACTCCGGCTATTTGAAAAGGCAGTATTGAGAAAATAAAATCCTTTAAACTGGCGAAGCACATTTTTACCAGAAATATAAAAGCGTTCATCCACACCTATCGTTTCAATCGTTCTGCGATGCAAAGCGAGCGCATGAAGCGCGGTCATGACCTGGCTTCGCATTCCATCATAGCTTCCATTTACCGAATTTAACTCTCCCCAGTCAATTTCTTAAACTTAGGATTATCTCTCAGTGAAATCCATTGCGGCGACATCTTTAGAAGCGGAATGCTGTTCGTAGTGCCAGAGCTGAATGGCAGTTGCATCAGTTGACCGAGAATTTGAATGGCTTCATCCTGATCGCCCAATAGAGTATGGATGAGCGCCATCTTTTCCAGCGGAACCATCCCGATAAAGATGTCTTTAGCAAGCGGGACCAACTCGCGCGCCTGATTACCGTAATCGAGCGCTTTCTGTCTTTCACCAAGACCTGCGTATGCAATTCCCAATGCACTAAGGATGCGAAAATCATTTGACGCAACACTGAGTTTTTTTGCTTCGAGCACATCACGTGCTTTGGTAAAATATTTTTTCGCCTCTGCAGATTTTCCTTCTGCACGATAAATAATTGCAATGTCAGATGCGAATGATCCTATGACCAATTCGTTTTCCACAATGGTGTCAGGATGCTAAAACAGGTCATGGAGATGTGTTGAGTAATTTCCTCCCAGCACTTCCAGGACGCTATGCATTTCAGCAAATTTGTCCGCTTCGAACATTGGCTCTGCTGCACTTAAAACACTATCCGCTTTTAATAAATCACCCTGCAGCGCTGCAATAGTTAAAGCTTTATACTTATAGTTAACGGCTTCATCAGGAGCCAGCGAAATGAGCTTATCAGTGCATGCGAGTGCTGCTTCTGCATTTCGCATGAACAGGTAGGTTTCAAAGAGGGCGGCCAAGTGCCATACTTCATTAGGATTTCGATCCAGCACTTTCTGAATATCCTCCAGGGCTTCACTCATCTTTCCCTGCCTTTTGTGCACCTCTGACCTTAACAGTGGTGCTTCAGTGTTATTCGGATCTTCCTCAATCGCTTTCCCGAATTCTGCAAGAGCGCTGTTGTAATCACCATCTATTTTGTATCGGTAACTTCCAAGTGCCACATGAACAATTGCCTTATCAATATTCAATGCCAGCAGTGTATCGAGTAATCCTTTTGCCAGAGGAAGGTAAGAATCACTTTCAGCGGCGATGTGATAGTAATACACATCAATATAGAGTGCGATTAAATAAGCATACGGGTCAACAAATTTCGGATCAAGCTTGAAAGCCTCCCTGAACATGCGGTTAGCAAAGGGTACATACTGCATGTCGCCTTCTGACCAAAATTTACCTGCATAGCTTTTACCCCGCAGGTAGTAATCATAAGCCAACATATTATCAGTAGGTTTTTCTCCAATGCGCTTTTTCTCCTCGGTAGTAAGTTTATTGTCAAGCTCACTGGCAATTTGCAGAGCGATTGCACTTTGAATTTCAAACACATCCTTGACTTCACGATTGTAGGTTTTCGCCCAGATGTGCTCGTCCGTTTTCGCATTGATGAGCTGAACGATCACGCGCAATTGATCACCTACTTTCCTCACACTTCCTTCCACCAGCGATTGCACACCCAACTCTGCCCCGATCTGTTTCATTGTTTTCGTCGTGCCTTTGTATTGTGCAGTGGAAGTACGGGAGAGAACTTTTAACCCGCTCATTTTTGACAGCTCCGTTAAAATTTCATCTGTCATACCCTCGGTAAAATATTCATCTTCTTTATTGTCGCTGAGATTTTCAAATGGAAGGACGGCGATGGATTTATCAGTAATGTTGTTTTTGCGATGAAAGAAATTCTGGTAGAGAAGATATCCGCCTGTAAGAATTACCAGCGCCATCAATGATGAAAGGATAATGGTGCGCCGTGAGTTCCTTTTTGAATAATGAGAGAGATCAGAAACTTTTTTCCCTTTCCCCTCTAATTTTTCCTTTGAAGGAACAATTAATCCCGCATTACTAACAGCATAAATTTCAAGGGGCAGCTTCACATTTTTCAATTCAAATGTGCCGAGTGAAACCGCCTCAATGTTATTTTGATTTTTGATCTCGTCGTAAACTTTTGCTGAGATAAAAATTCCTCCTGCTACCGCAAACGATTCAATACGCGATGCGATGTTGACGCCGTCACCATAAATATTTTTTTCATCCACCATCACATCACCCGAATGAATGCCGATGCGCAACGGTACCTGAGGATCATCACGCATGTCTTTCTGTATGGCCATGGCAGACCGGACTGCATCAATGGCGCTGTTGAAGCTGCACAGCGCACCATCGCCGTTGTATTGAATGATGCGACCGTGGTGTGCCATGATCTCACGATCCAGCGCCTTCCGGAATTTCTCCCGGCTTCTCATGGCATGCATTTCATTCTCCTGCATCATGGCTGTGTAGCCCATGATGTCGGCAAACATGATGGCGGTAAGTTGACGCATTTGAATTAAGGAAGGTGATTATGCTGAATCAAAGCTAATAGAATGCATGATAAAGAGATGGAAGTAATCGGGTAATTCTTTCAGTGATAAAATAGTGAGTCTGGTTATAACTTTTAAATTGATGCAGAATGGAAAAGTTAACACATTTGTGAGAGTTAGTAACTGTTGGCGGTAATTTTACAAAACCAACATCATAAGACGGAAAAACAATTTAAATAAGCGATGAAGAAATACTTATTTTATTTTGCACTCACAGGTTGGATACTAGGAATTATAGTTCATTTGCTCTCTCTTGCCGACATTGACGTAACAGAAAAAGTACCTTTTGTTTGGCTTTTACACATTGGAATTTTTGTTGTTTGGATTCCAATAGTTCTGGACTTAAAAAATAACCAGGAACTTCGGGAGTATCAACAATCGCGTTTGCGGAACAGAATGAACCCGGTTGGTTTCTTCAAAATTGTTTTTAAAGACACGCCTGCCTGGATGGCATTAGCAGCAATTGGAGGTTTCTTTTACATGGGAATTAATTTTATGCTTTTTATTGCTTCTCAAAGCGGAGGTCCCGAAATTAAAGATGGCCAATATATTTTAGAAAGCCACGGACAATTTATTAAAACCTTAACAGAACAAGAATATCATCATTACAAAGCAAATGAAGTAAGAGGATTTTCGGGACATTGGATTTTCTTCTATGGCTTTGCGACTGCTGTTTTATATAAGTTCAGTGGACTGACAAAAAATAATGAAAACGGTTAGAAAAAAACAACCGATAACACAAACTTCTCAATGTGAGAACTGAGGTGCTTCATAGAAAAATTTATACAAATCCGAACAGTAATCCTTCGTATGAAAATTAGTGCCTGAAGCATGGCCAATCTGTATTAAAACTTCGCCCCAAAGCTCAAATAACCAGTCCTTCCATCCCCCGGCAAAATTCCCGGACCGGGATATGTGTTAATACGCCGCGTGAAATATTTTTTATCCGTGAGATTATTAATTCCTCCTGTAAGACTGAATTTTCCAAAATCAATTACACCACTTAAATCAAAAATGCCGTAGGCAGGAACAATTCCGGTTATGGCATTTGAAGATGATTCCGCATTGGAGGCATCGCTATAAATTGAGCTTGTGTAACTGTACTGAGCAGTGAGTGAAACTTTCTTATAGCTCCATGTGATTCCTGACCGGCTGATAAGGTCGGGAGCGTTCTCAAGCTTGTTTCCTTTGATGTCAATGTTCTCGCCGTTTGCCACCACATTTCCCTTTATATAAATTGCATGATCGGTAGACGTAGAAGAAAAAATGCTGATGTCTCCGATAGCTGTGCCGCCTGCTAAATTGAGAGGATGAAATTCTACAAACGCTTCCAATCCTTTGGCTTCCGTAGTTCCGGTGTTTGTCCGGTAATTGTAATTGTTCCCTGCTGAATCTTTAAGCGTGATCGTGCCCACACGGTCAGCATAGTAGAGATAATACAAGCCGGCATCGAAGCGAAGAACGTCTTTGATGCTTCCCCGAATGCCGAGGTCGGCCTGATAGCCGTGAGAATCGGTAATGTCAGGATCAACAATATCGAGTGTGGCGGAAGGAACAAGATCAGAATAGAGAATGGGCTTGTATGCCTGTGAAAAATTCGCGTACACATTTAGATGGTTTGAGAAATTATATTGAGCGCCGCACCCTGCCGTGAGAATGTTGCGGACTCTGTCATACGGAACTCCATCAGGCAGATAATTCACCAACCCATCAGAAGTGGTTTTCAAAACGTCCAAGCGGATTCCCGGCGTGATCGAAAAATTTTCTCCGAGGTGAAAAACGTTTTCTGCAAACACGGCATAGTTGAAAGTTGTAAAAACCAAATCAATGGGATAGGCCGAACTTGCTGAATAGGGTGAACTGATTGACAGATCGAAACCGGTTCCTGTTGTTCCAACTCCGCGCTGCTGCCGGTGTGTTTTATTGTCAGAATAGCGGATACCGATGGAAAGCACGCTTGTTTGTTTTAAGAATTTATAGCGCTGAAGTAATCGCGCTTCGCTCGCAAAGCTGTTATAACTATCGAGATCAACTTGCCTTGGCGCGTATTGCAGTGTGGTTGCGTTAATAGTGTCTGCAATGGCCGGTGGAGCGATGAACATCACGCTGTTGCGCTCACCGATCAGGTAATTTGATACCAGTGAAATGGATGTGTTTTCAGTGAGCCTGAGATTCAACGTAAGTGCCGGTATGTTGAAGTTGGGCTGAAAATAATTTCTTGAGCGTGTGCTTTGATATGGGTCTTCATTAAACATGGAATCGGTCAAACCACCGGCAAGCTGATCTACATAGTACATGCGCGAAAACTCAAGCCGCGCTGAAAGCTTTTCTGAAAACCTGTAACCAAGCGAAGCATAATACTGGTAGTTGAAGTACTCGCTGTTAGGGCGATAGCCATCACTACGGCGGTAGTTGAAATAAGAATAGTAATTCCATTTACCAACTGTACCGCCAATAGAATTAAAAGTAGAAATCAATGCATCACTGCCAATGGTTTCTTGTGTGGTGTAAGTAAATTTTTTATTAGCGTCACCTTCCCGCATGATGTAGTTAAGCAAGCCACCGAATTGCGGACCGTATTGGAGTGAAGCACTTCCCCGGATGAATTCGATCTTCTGAACTCCGGCCATAGCTGGAGCGTAGTGCGCTTCAGGATAACCGAACAAATCGGAATTGATGCAATAGCCATCCTGCCGCACATTCATCTCAATGCTGCGATGAGGGTTCAGTCCGCGTGTGGCAACATTCACCTGGTTTCCCGAACCATCAAAATCCCAGATGGTGACGCCGGGAACTTTAGCAAAAATTTGCCTGGTTACTACCTGTGCTATGTTTGAATTTTGCCGGTCCATCTGAATCACATCATTGCGCTTGGCAGCGTAAATCATGGTGCCTTCTGTTTCAGGCATGCGCTTTACGGTGTTTACTTCCTTCTGCCCGATGATCACAGCTTCATCGAGTAAGTGTGCATCGGGCTCCATCACAATCTTAAGTTGCAGCACTTCTGCATCATTCACGGTAATATCTTTTTCAAATTGCTTATAGCCGAGATAAGAACAAACGAGATGATACTTCCCCGGTGTCACTGACTTCAGGAGGAAGACGCCATCAGAAGTAGTGAGCGCGTTGTAACGCGTATCTTTCAAAAAAACTCCGGCAGCGTCGAGTTTCTCTCCACTTGAAGTTGTCACAGTTCCCTTTACCATTGCAGTAGCGGGTTGCGCATTAACCCCGGAATGAGAGAGAACAAAAATTAAAGAGAGGGAGGAAACAAGATGAAATGAAAAGGAGCGGACAGAATATTTCATGTGCCAGGACTAAGATCGTAAAGTTATCGCGCGCGAGGGCATTCAAGAATTCTTGAGAGACGATTAACAGTGGATTAACAGCGAGTGCCTGATGTTTACTGCACAATAGTATCGGAAGTAAAATTCAGTGGCCGGAATTCAAGACTGAAAGAAAAAGGAACTGCGCAAGTGTTCAATGGTGCTGGTATGAACAAAAATGGCGACAAGCATGAGTGCTATCAGCAGATATTTATAATTCTATTTCCCGTATGACCTTCTATTGAACGACGATCTTTTGCCTGTAAATATTCACTCCGTCATCAGCAACCAGGAAATACAATCCAGCTTCCCGCATATCGGATGCTTTCAAATCAAACTTGTGTGTGCCTTCACCAAGCCATCCGTCGTTGAGCATTTTCGTGGTTCTACCGAGGAGATCAACAATCCGAACATTCACCATTCCCGAAATTTTTTGTTGCAATACCACTAAGGAATTTTCAGAAAGCGGATTTGGAAAAACATTCAGCGTAAACGATACTGCATCCGGGTCATTCATACCAACAGGATGAGTATTGATGTTCACATCATCAATATAAATATTATTGCCTGCCCCGTTGGTGGTGTATTCGAACTTGAATCGAACATTGGAATGCAGCACGGCTGAAGGAAGAAGTACCGATTTATTTTTCCATATTGAACCCCAGGTCGGAACATAACCGGTGCTATAGCATCCCGCTGCAGCAAGATCAATTGCTGAAATGGTTGTGCGCAGTGACCAGGTTTTACCACAATCAAGAGAAGAATAAATTCTCAGGTCATCATTAATATCGTCTACATGAGCGGAAGCCGTGGCACAACTGTATCTGAAATTCAGATATACCGAACCAACCGCACTCAGGTCAAAGGAAGGGGAGATCAGGTTGTCTTTATCGCCATTCATGTTGTGAAAATTATTCAAGCGGGCACTCGATGAACTGTTGTATCCTGCATCTGAAACCCGGTTCCATTGGGCAGAATTTCCTTCCGGGTTTTGCACGACCCAATCATTTGAAAAAACGTCGGCGTCTTCAAAGGTTTCCCAGTAGCCGATGGTGTATTGGGCCGTCGTATTGTCGCTTACGTAAACATATTTCTCACGGGTTAAAGAACTTGTTCCCGCAGTATTGGATGCACTGAGTGTAACTGTCTTCCATCCCGGACTTGAAAAACTAACCACCGGCGCCTGAAGGGAAGACGTTGCGGGATTACCATCTTGAAACGTCCACGTTCTGCTATCTTCTGCTCCGCTCCATGATGCATCGTAAAAAGTTATTCCGGCACCAGTGCAAGCCATAACATTGGTAGAATAAAAATCTATGCGTGGGGTACACAGAGGCTCAATGGAATCATTGGTGCCTGTTAATAAAAGATTTTCATCCGTCCATAAATTATTGCGATCTGCGGAAGGAGAATTGAGTATTCCACGCATGACGGCCACTTGTCCCTCCGTAAACATCTTAGAGCAATATGAATACTCCATGAAATTCTGAACATTTTCAATGATGGGTGGATTGCAAATGGAGCCATTGAGATTGCAATACGACCATCCCTTTGTTTCAGGAGTGTCTTCAACGCCATCGTCGCCACATTCTACACCGGGTTGGTTGGTTGATCCCCATGTATGATCAAGATTCATCGTGTGCCCGATCTCATGCGTGAGGGCACGTGAATGAGATGTGTTTGAGGTGCCGATACTTCCAACATAGTCGGAGAGAATGATGACTCCATCATAAGGTGCGCCCCACGGCGGTGAAACTGAACCGGGCAAATAAGCATATCCTGCAACATTATCGGCCATTGTTTTCACCGTCCACACATTCAGGTACCAGTTTCTTGGCCAATCATCGAGCTTAGAACCATCATCTCCAATGTTGGTTGACAGCGAATGAATGTGATTGATACCATTGGTACATTCTCCTCCCGGAGTTTTATTCGCTAAACGGAATTCAACTTTTGCTTTGCCCTTGATGTTTTGGAAGGAAGGCACAATAGCAGTTGTGTCGGCATTGCGCAATTGATAATCTTCATTGATGATGCGCACAGCATCACGAACCTGGGCATCGCTGATGTTTTCAATTCCGTAATCATGAATGATGTGAAATACAATCGGAATCACATAAGTCTGATCATCGCGCAGAGTGGCGGAGTTGGAAGCAATCCAGTCTTTCACGAACTGATCAAGCTTTTGTTCTTCAATTAAAATCTCAGGATGGCTTTGGCGCAGGGCCATCTCTTTTTGAGAAGTGCCGCAATAATCTGTTTGCTGCGCATATAATCCTGTGATGCCAAAAGCGACGCAGAGTAAGAAAAATTTTATGGAGTATTTCATCATTAAACAAGATTTAGTTTGAGAAAGAATTAAAGCCGGACACACGTGTAATGTTAACTGAAGCCATTATCAAAAAAAATTTAGCAGAGGTGGTGGACATTCCATCAAAACAAGAAAAGAACTAGACAAGTTGTACCTCTGACAAATAGAGTCAGCCGTTAAACAATTTTTGTTAAACCGGCTGGCAAATGAAAGATACTCTTCAAATGATTAAACTTTTTGTAAAGATAAATGAAGGAACGGAAATATTACTGTTGCGTCAATATTGTTTTGCATGGTTGCGGTTGTTTGACTTCAGAATGACAATATCAGGTAGAGTAGGTAGAGTATTCTAATGCAGCCGGCAAATTATCCCTGATGCATCAGCAGTGAACTCAGGATCATGAATACAACCCGGGACACAACTAAAAAAAATGACAGCCCTCATGATCACAGTAAAAAAAATATTTTTCGTCCTCATTTATCAAAATCGTAACATTGATTCTGCAAACACTTTAACTTCTATGAAACACAATTTACTCCTCCTGTGCATACTCTCATTGACGGTGAATGCACAACAAAAAAAATCTTCAACCACTTTTGACCCGTCCAATTTCTACAGCATCCGCGATAAGTTCTACGGCCAATTCGATAAGGATGACCTTAAGCCTTCCGCAAATGAAAAAGAAGAACCACAGGACGGCATCCTCGAAAAATTTCATCGCTGGGAATGGCTGATGACACCGAGAACTTTTCCTACCGGAACCCTCCCTGACCCGGCCATCACCTCGAAAGAAATGGCGAAATACAGGCAAGCGCATCCTGAAATGAACACGATGCGCAACTCTAACTGGTTTCCTATCGGCACAGCGGTAGTACCCGCAAATGGCGGAGGTGCCGGAAGAATAAATGCAGTGCGCTTTGATCCCAATACCAGTGACATCATCTATCTCGGAACTGCCGGTGGAGGCGTTTGGAAGAGTACCACTAATGGAAGCTGGCAGCCGCTCTCCGATTTTCTTCCCGTCACGAGCATCGCAGATGTTGCGATTGATCCCACAAACACCAATACCATTTATGCTGCTACAGGAGATGGTTACGGTTATGAACTTAATTGGCAAAGTGACAATGATTTCTGGGGTGGTACTTATACAGCAGGAGTTTTTAAGTCCATTGATGGCGGAGGCACATGGTCACCCACGGGTTTAAGCTTTGAGCAGAGCAATCTTGAAATTGTTCAGCGGCTTGTTATTCATCCCACAAATCCCAATAAACTTCTTGCTGCTACCCGAGCCGGAATTTATTACACCGGTGATGCAGGAGTAACATGGTCCCTGGTAGATTCAACACACTGCTACGATTTTGCTTTCAATACCGCTCATCCCGATACAGTGTACACAGCAGGAAACAAAGATTTGCTCTGGTCAACAGATGGCGGAGCGACGTGGAGCATTCTCTATGACAATGTTATTGGCCAGGGAAGAGTTTCGATTGAAACATCAGCAGCTAATCCGGATGTGATCTACCTCCTCAATGAAGGCGGAAGCTTCAAGCGATCTTCAGATGGCGGCTTAACATGGCAGAATAAACAAACGCCGACGGCAGGTTTCTATGGCTATTACGATTCTGACTTTGATGTTTCCTCAGCCAATGAGAATTATTTAATCGCCGGTGGCATCTACACGGCCATTTCGAATAACGGCGGCACCTCCTGGCAAACGGCCTCTGTCAACGCTCCTTACACGGCCAGTGATTATGTGCATGCTGATGGCCATTGCGTGCGTTTTCTTCCCGGAAGCACTGATGTAATTTTCTCCGGCAATGATGGAGGGATTTTTAAATCTGTTGACTTTGGTACTAACTGGACTGACCTTAGCAATGGACTCATGATCGGGCAGGCATACCGCATGAGTTCTTCTGAAACAAATCCCGATGTGATGTATTCAGGATGGCAGGATAACGGAAGCAACAAATGGGATGGCACTAACTGGGCCATGGTAAATGGCCCTTCTGATGGAATGGGAACGCGTGTGGATTATACAGATGAAAACATTGCATACATTGAAACTCAGTACGGCGGATTATATAAAACCACCAATGGCGGACTGACATGGGCATGGGTATCTCCTGCCGGCGGCGATTGGATCACCCCGTTCATTATTGATCCGGTTGATCATAACACCCTGTATTATGGCGGCTCCTATGAAGTTTATAAAACCACTAACGGCGGAAGTAGCTGGACTTCTCTGAATGCAAATCTTGGCGGCTCTTGTTTTTGGGTGGAAGCTGCAGCTTCAGACAACAATTATGTTTATGCCTGCGCCCTGAATAAAATCAAGCGCTCGTCGGATGCCGGCGGCTCATGGACTGATGTTACAGGTACTCTTCCCGTCGGCACCGTGGGAATGAATTACATCGCCATCAATAACAATGATCCCATGAGCTTGTGGGTGGCCTTCAGTGGCTATTCCGATGGCAATAAAGTTTTTCATTCTGAAGATGGCGGAGCAACGTGGACCAATGTATCAGGCACTCTTCCCAATGTGCCGGTGAATACCATCGTGTATGAGAATGATAGTCCGGACGGGCTTTACATTGGAACTGATGTTGGTGTATTTTATCGTGATAACAATCTTGCTGATTGGATTCCGTACATGACCGGCTTACCAAACGTAATGGTGCATGAGCTGGAAATAAATTATGCCGCAGGAAAATTAAGAGCGGCAACGTATGGTCGCGGACTTTGGGAATCGGATCTATACTACTATGTTCAATATGTGAATGACATCGGTGTTACGAGTGTGATTTGGCCGACAGCGGATGTATGCACTGACCAGGTGGCGCCGCAGGTGAAAGTGAAAAATTTCGGAAGCGCTCCTGTAACTTCCTTCGACGTGAGCTACTCGATTGACGGAGGATCACCCAACATCAGCAACTGGAACGTCACGATTGCTCCCAATGGTTATACTATTCTTACACTGCCTCCAACGAATGTTCCCGGTGCGGGGGTACACACATTAACGGTGACTACTGAAAATCCCAATGGCATCAGTGACAACAACCTCGTGAATGATGCCGACACGGTCACATTCAACTCTGTTGCAGCCGGAATGCCGCTGCCATTCCAGGAAGGATTTGAATCATCCCTGATGCCGCCGCCAAACTGGACGGTGGAGAATGATAATCACCTGTGGTCAGATACGATTGCTGTTGGCGGCTTTGGGAATTCTGTTTACAGTGCCAAGGGAAATTGCCATGATGTAGTTCTCGGTACCGATGCGCTCACTACCCCGTATCTCGATTTCAGCGGGGCTGCACCTCCGTTGCATTTCACATTCGATTGGGCACATGCCAATCACGGCCCTTATCGTGCAGACACCCTGAGAATTCAAATCTCCACTGACTGCGGCTTCACCTGGACCGATTTGTTTTATAAAGGTGGTGATAGCCTTGCAAGTGTTCCCTACCAGACACCTCCTTACATTCCTGCTGTGGCTGATTGGAAGTTAGAGAACATTGACCTCACGAGCTACAGTTCGTTTTCTAAAATTCTCATCCGCTTCAAAGTCATTTCTGATCATGGAAATAATTTGTATGTGGATGACATCAACATCTCCAGCACTCCGCTCAATACTGAGACTCCAATTTCTTATGATAAGCTCGTTGTTGTGTATCCGAATCCAACGAATGGGATGTTGAATGTTTTCATTCCAACATCACAGCATGCAACCAGTATTTCGATCTGTAATTTGTTAGGAGAAGAAATGATTTCTTCCGCTGTCACTAACACATCGCAGGTTTCTCTCGATGTTTCATCGCAGGCAAATGGAATGTACTTCGTGAAAGTGATTTCGGAAAAAGGAATGGAGATGGTGCCGTTTGTTTTGCAGCGGTGAGGGAGAATTTGGGGAGCCATTGTTGCGTCCCCTGACCAACAATGAAGGGCAGCATAATGGGACTGTGGTTCATTGGCATCAACTAAAATAAGATTGTAATGCGAAGCTTCAAAGTTTACACAAAGCCAGTCAGCAAGCTCTTGTTTCTAATTTTTATAATTGCAGGAGCGGAAAATTCGTCCGGGCAAAAGATTTCAAATGTTGACTTTGATGATGTTAAGTCAAAAACACAGGATAGCTCGTCCAGTCAATACTATCCGTTGTTACTGGAGAGATTTCGCAATCTTGATTCCACGCTGACAGAATCCGATTATAAATTGATCTACTATGGGAATACATTAGATAGTGCCTATAAACCTTATTGGAAAAGTGACAATGAGAAAGAATTCATGAAGTTATACAATCAAGAGAAATATCAAGAAGCGATTCCGGTTGGAAAGAAGGTATTGGATGAAAACCCGGTAAACCTTAAGATCCTTTTTAAGATCGGTGTTTCTTATAATCAATTGGGTGACAAGCAAACCGCCCAAAGGTATGCACGCATGTATTTTAATACGCTGGAGGTTATTTATAGTAGTGGAGATGGTAAGAGTATACCTACCGCCTATGTAGTGATCAGTGTTCCTGACGAGTATGAAATACTTGACGACCTTGAATTGACTATTACAAGACAGGCTCTTATAGGTTCAACAGACCTATTGACAATTAATACCAAAGGTCAGAAACGCAAAAAGGGAGAAACCAAAATAAAAGAGCTTTACTTTAACGTGAGCAAACCGCTTGACTTCTTGTTAGAGGAGTTTAAAAAAAAGCGATAGAGAAAGCTGAATATTCTACCGGCTCCCCTGTGTTGTTGGTCAGGGGACGCAACAACGGCTCTCGCTCAGGTCTACCAACAGCGGCAGAAAATCTTGGCGGTGAATTCTTAACCTAATGACATTGGACTTGCGCCCAATGTCATTAAGTTAAGGATTGACCATTAGGGGATTTCTTTTTTCTCATCTTCCGGTTACCACAAACTTTCCCGTCGACCAAATGGTACCCGAGCTATGGAACACATAGAAATAGTAACCAGCTGCCCACGTACTCATGTCAAGATCGGATAACTGCGCCACAATTGCATGAGAATAGATACGCTGCCCAATCCCGTTAAAAATTTCAAGAGTTAATTCCGAAAAATTATTGATGTTACAATTCACGAACGCCTGAGTGTGTGATAAGCACAGCGAAGGATTCAGAAACATGTCACAACTGCAAGCAACTCCTGATATTAAAATGCTGTCGCTTACTACGCCGCACTCCGCCCTTACACTTACACTATACAATCCGGGCTGAGTGACAAAGAATACACTATCATCACTATGGTCTTGCCATTGATAGGTTGCTCCCGGAATTTGTGGAACAGAGAGACGAATGGGATCTTTGGTGAAGCCGGTGCAAATCACCGTGTCATTACCTAAATCAATTGCAGGAAACGAATGAATGCTAATAGTCTTCGTGATTGTGTCAGCACCATTACATCCTGATACAATCAGCGTTACCATGAAATCTCCATTTGATGAAAAGATGTGCTGTGGACACTGCAATGAACTGAAATTGTTCGCACCGGATGCTTCATCACCGAAATTCCATTGGCAGCATGATACTTCTTCCGCAGAAAAAAAAGTTGGGGCATTAAGACAAAAGTTTGAAGAGGTGAAATCCGCAACTATTTGCTGAGAAGGATTACGGTAAGCTTCGAAGATCATTAGGTTTGCACGAATAGGTACCGACAGTGAATCCGCGAAGGATTTGCTTCCGCTGCAGAAATTGTAATCAAAGATTCCTTCAACACTGCCGTTGGCGATTAAACCACTGAAATAAACGTGACCGATCAGCGGATCCACTGCTGCATTGAAAAAAAGAACTGCATCGAAGTAATCAGTGAGAAAAATCTTTGATCCGGTAGCAGGATTGATTTGAATGATCCTGTTGTGCCATAGATCAGACTGATTCGGGCCATTAAAATATGCCTCATCGCCATAAATCTTTTGCGTACAGTAATCATAGCACAAAGCCAGCGAGCTATTTTCATACATCAGAGGTACAGAACTTCTGCTTACAGTTAAAGAATTCAGGTCAGCACAATAGACAATAATGTTGTGGCTGCCGGAATATGTGTAACAATAAATTTTTTTTTCAAAAACGTCGAACCCCTGGTGAATGCCGTAGATATAGCCGGTGTCCACAAAAAGTATTGGCGTGATTGTTCCTGTTGAAATATCAATTTCTGCTATGAAAACTGAATCGTGTGAGGAGTAGGTATCGTTTTCAAAAAGAGTATAGAGTTTTTTGTCGGCCCAATCATATTGCATCATGGGTCTGTTATATGTATAAGAATAGATGTAGGGATACGATTCCAGAACAACTGTGCTTATCACCTCTGCTGTAAACAAATCAATGCGGTATAACACGACCTTGTTGTTTTCACCTACCACACCATAAAGTTCATGAGCATCTTCGTCAATTGTCTGTGGGCCGAAAGGAAATTGCCTCGGTCCGTAGCCAATCGTGTCGAGTAAAATTGTTTCGCCAGTTCCGGGAATATATTGAGTCAATCCCCACATCACTGAATCTGTTATTGGCTGAGTATTGAATTCCTCCAAACCAAAAAGACCTGCATTGATGTTCTGTGAAAATGCATTGAGTGTAAGTGAAAGCAGAATTGCCGGGAGCAGGTATTTCATTCCTTCCAAACCTACTCGAAATTTTTTTATCGGCAGGCATCTCAACGTAGCTCTACTCGCCGATTGTTTACATAAATTTTCCTTCCTACTCCACCACTCTACTCACTACGATACTCCAATAAAATTCTCCTTTATGATTTTTTAACTTTTATTCCCTTTGATTAACAGATAACTTCGTCGTATTCGAAACAAGGATTAACTCATCGCTAATCAAAACATCCACTATGCAATCAACTTTACTCGGAAGTTTAACCACACTTGTTTTCCTGTTGTGTTCTGCATTTCAAACCTTTGCGCAAGCGTGGTCTCCGCAAGTATCGGGAACGAGCGCTCTCCTGAGCGAGGTAACTTTCATCAATGATTCAACCGGCTGGGTAGTTGGTAACGGAGGCACCCTCCTGCATACTACCGATGGCGGAAATAACTGGCAGCCCCAGGATGCAGGTACCATTGAGTGGCTGCGGGCAATTGACATGATAAGTGAAACAGAAGGATGGATCGTCGGGCACAACGGAACCATACTTCATACATCGGATGGCGGAGATAACTGGACATCGCTGTCAGCAGGTACCACGGAAGAATTCCGCGATGTCTTTTTCATTGATGCTTCAACGGGATGGATCACCGGTGTAAATGCCATTATTGAAAACACGGTGGACGCTGGAATTTACTTTACCGATCAGACAGAAATTTCCAATCCTGAATTATCTTCTATATGGTTTACGGATGCAAACAATGGCTGGGCAGCCGGCTACGATGGTTTGATTATTCATACCACCAATGGCGGCTCATCATGGAGTACGCAAAGTGATGGGGTGTTTGATTGGGTGGAAGGATTATTTTTTTTCGATGCTCAAAACGGATGGGCAGCCTGCTCCAATGGACAGCTCCTGAAAACTACTGACGGCGGAAATAACTGGACGCTGATGACGTCGGGTGTTTCAACAGATTTGTACGATATTCATTTCACTGATGCATTGCACGGAATTGCCGCCGGCGCAGGCGGAGTTATTATCTCCACGAATGACGGAGGAAATAGCTGGACTCCTCAAAACTCAGGCACAAGCGAATACTTATACAGCATTCAAATAAATCCTTCAGGACAGGGCTGGGCTATAGGTTGGGCGGGAACAATCATTCATACGAGTTCGGGTGCCACAGGTATCAGCACAGCCTCATCCAATTTATTTTCTCTGTATCCGCAACCGACGTCTTCAAATATCATTTTGAATTTACCACCCGGTCATGAACTGGTTTCTTGTTTCATGGAAGACATCAGTGGAAGAATCGTTTCAGAAAAAATATTTATTCCACAGTCAACAACTAAATACGAGCTGCCCCTTTCGCAGTTCTCAGCCGGCGTTTATTTTTTACGCTGGCAATCCGGCCTGCAATCCGGGGCTGAAAGAATATTGGTTGAGTGAAAGGACATTGAAGAAATATTTTCGTGGCCTTACAGCAGGCCGGTGAGTCTGTTCATCTGATCCCTTTTCAAGTGCCATATAAATTCAACCGTACTTTGCAGTACGATGTCATTGAAAAAGGAAAGTCACCTCTATTCATTTCTCTACATGAAGTGCCCGCATTGCCATCACGGCGATATGTTCACCAATAAAAACCCTTACGCACTTAGCGAGTTGAGCCACATGCCGCAAAGTTGCCCTGTCTGTGGTCAGCCTTATGTTCTTGAAACCGGTTTTTACTGGGGAGCCATGTACATGTCCTACGGATTAACAATTATTTTTTCAGCAATCAATGTCGCATTGATCTGGGCGATCTTCGGGTTCCATCTTTATTTTGTCGTCTTTGGAAATGCGATTCTGCTGCTGTTGATGTTCCCGTTATTTTTCCGGTACTCGAGAGTTATATGGCTGCAATTGAATGTCCCGTTCAGCCGCGAGGCATTCGAAAAAGCGGAGTTGCCGATCAAGTAAATGAATTCACTTCCTTTATTGAAGTTGCTCCTGTCTTGTGTGAATCCCGCAATGCTGCGAGATCAGAGGACGGCATGGAAATTTATCGCGACCGGATTTTTTTTGGTTTTGCCTGCTGCAAAAAAAACGGAGCGATTGCTCACCCCGTTTTTTTTCATTAGACCTCTTCAGAAAATAACCTTTCGACAGGCTCTCGCTGCACCTCTAACTCCTGAAGGAGAACCCCTCTCGCTTGACGAGTGCGAGGCTCTCCCCTTTAGGGGTCGGGGGTTGCGGAGAGGGTTGTCATTAGAAGCACAAACTATTTTCAATCGAGTTCTTTGGCAATGTCATTCACCCTCGCTGCACCTCTAACTCCTGAAGGAGAACCCCGCTCGCTTAACGAGTGCGAGGCTCTCCCCTTTAGGGGTCGGGGGTTGCGGGGATGGTTGTCATTAGAAGCTTGTCGAAAACTTCTTCGATTCACAATTAATGTATTTTCCGAAGAGTTCCATTAAAAGAAATTAAACGTTATTCCTTTATAAAACGATTTACACTTTGTGTTTTGGTTTGACCATCAAGAATGCGGGCGCAATAAATTCCGGAAGATAATTCCGATACATCCATCCTTAGAAAATTATATCCTGCTTTCAGAGTGTACTGGTTATTGGAAATAATTTGTCCGTTCACGTTCAGCACCTGCAAATCAATGTTCGATGCGTGCGCGGCGTACATCATAATTTCCAATGATTCCTGCGCAGGATTAGGATAGAGCTTGCAGCTAAATGCCTCGTCAGCATCCGGAAAATTCAATCCTGAAATAATGGTAGTGTAGTAATAGAATATCTGCTCCGTATTATCGAATGAAACAGTGGCAGGATTGTAACGCTGCTGCAATTGATAGCTCATGTTATTATTCACGTCATACGTGTAGGTGTAGTTGTATGCCGGAAAATAACCCGAAGCACCATCGCCATTGGAATCAATTCGCTCTATGAGCTGATTCATTCCATTGAACATATAGGCATATTTGGTATCAGTGAGTGAGAAGCTCCCTGAATGCCAGGCACGTCGCTCATAAATTACCACATTGTAATTGGCATCGTACGACAGCGTATCTCTCCAAGCGTTTTTCCAGGTGCTGCCATTCCATGTTTGCTGAATGTTTTGCGTTTCATAATTGGAGGAGTCGTAAGAGGTGATATACTTATATACAGGCGCACCCCCAATGGAATCAATTTCCCCGATACGATTATTATTTGCATCATAAGAGAAAGCAAATTTTGAAAGCTCATCCCATGAGACTCCGTTCCAGCTTAGCTGAGTTTGCAGGATCAAATTGAAGCTGGTATCATAGGCATATAATACCTGGCTTGCGTTTTTCCAATAGCTCGAATCCCAAATGTAAAAAGTAGACGATAGCACATTATTGTTCGCATCAAACGTGTTTACAGTCAACTGCTGGGCAAGCCAGACTAAATTGGAATTGTCCCAAAATGAAAGCATGACAGTATCATTATTATACTGCGCATCATAACCATAGTAATAAGCAAGATAATTGATCCAGCCGCTGTCAACATCGTGAATGAGCTTGACATAACGGTTGAGCGAAGAGTCAGAGTCAAGGTTGTAGAGATATTGAGCTGAGTCAGCTACATTGAACACTGCCCCCGGCAGATCGAATGTATCCCGGCGGGTTCCGCTAAGAAAGTAAGTCATGTCGCGTAATTTGGACTGAGCTAAACATTTATTGAATTGTCCATGATCAAGTGAAGGGTGGTTATGCAACCAATCATTGTAGCCGGAATGATGAGGCTGTTGCGCCATTAAAGAAACCGGGAAAAGAAAAAGGAGAAGGAGAATTTTGTTTTTCATTGAGTTGAATTTTTTTAGTTTGGAAAAAAATGCAAATGAGGCGCACCGGAGTGCGCCTCATTTTACTTGTCATTCGTCTTATTAATCATTCTTCATCAAATGCTACTTGTTAAGGATGATGTTCTGAGTAAGTTGATTTGTTCCATCAGATATAACTGCATGGTACATTCCCGAAGGAAGACTGCCGAGGT
The DNA here is from genome assembly GCA_035638255.1 of Chitinophagales bacterium. Taxonomy (GTDB): domain Bacteria; phylum Bacteroidota; class Bacteroidia; order Chitinophagales; family UBA10324; genus DASRAJ01. The sequence goes on along the minus strand of DASRAJ010000082.1, from coordinate 55,528 downwards.
TCATGTTAATCGAAGCGTCTGTCGAAGCGTTCGCCAAACTGTAGACTACTTCACCAAGAACATTCGACACTTTCACAGATACCAGGGAGCCGGATGCAAATCCATTCAAGTCAATTTTGAATTGCCCGGTTGATGGATTCGGGTAAATATTCAGCACTGGCCCGCTGCTGCTGTTTTCGCCGGACAAACGTGCAGTTGTGGCGCAGGTTAGAGCAGTAGAAACACCGGTGTTTCCGCTTGTGCAGGTTCCCCGGAGTTGAAAATCATACTGAGTATTCGATAGCAACCCGGTGATGGTGGTGCTGGTACCATTTCCAACATTGATGTAAGCTCCATAAGTTGAAACAGTATGTTTCTTATAACGGATTTGGTATCCGGTAACATGTCCTGCTAAATTGCCGGACCAAAAGACCGTAATGCTCGTAGAAGTAGCGTTGCAACCGGTAAGAATAGGAAGTTCACTTTTCACACTGTATTTCTTCGGAGTAACACTGCAATTCTTGCCGGCGTCAGAAACAGTAACAGTATATGAACCCTTGGCAACTGAGCTAATGTCCTGAGTAGTTGCTCCGTTAGACCATGAATAAGAATATGGAGTAGTTCCACCACTTACGCTTATATCAACAGCACCTGTATTAGGACAAATTGCGTCCGTGATTAAGGTGGTGGTTACCGTAGGTGTAAAATTTATCTTTACGGTGTAGGTAGCATTTACAGGATCAAAGTTTGTCCAGTCACCGGCCCAATTATCTCCTGCGGGATTGAAAGCGCCCACATAAGAAACCGATGTCCAGAAACCACCTGAGTATAGTGAAGTGTTACTTGACGGCAAAGGATTGCCCGCAGCAGGAACGAAATCGTCGGGAGACGAAGCCGGAAAATCAGGATCTGTAAGAACACCACTGTAGGTCGTACTTAAAACGTTGCCATTACCCTCGATGTTAGTGCGTGCAGTCGCAGTATCACCATTGGCAAGATCCGGTTGAGGGTTGGTCCAGCCGGCAAACTTGATATACTTTCCTGTTGCTTGCTCGAGATAATTATTATTCAATAAAGAGGAACCTTGACAATTAAAAATTGACTTTGAGCCGTCAACCAAAATTCCAAGAGGGAAGCCCATCATAATTGAGTTGTTGATGTGGATGTTCGAATTGCGGCGTATGTGTGCGCTTTCATTGAAGAGAGGATTGGTAGGTCCGTTGTTTGACGAACCGCCTAAAGCAGTCACGTTTTGGAAAATAGCGCTCGTCTGCGGAGTGTTCGTTGTCCCTGTCGGGTCGTTATCTGATTCAAAAGATTTTGAACCTGAAACATCGGCCACTGAAGGATCTCGCATGCCAAGAGCAAACTGGATTTTGCCCGAGTAACCGTTGTCAGTATCAAAGTCATCATCAATACCGTCATAAGCAATGAGGTACTTGCAGTTTACAGTTCCGCCAAACCATTCGTAAGAGTCATCATTCGAATAACTGACCTGAATGTGATCAATGGTTGTTCCGCTTCCTACACCGCCGAAGGTGAGACCGTTGATTTCATTGTTGGGCGAAAGTGCAATTCCTGCAAACTCAATTCTCACATATTGTAGCGTTCCGGAGTTATCGGCATCATTGGGGGACGCACCACCACCGTAAAGCGTGTTAGGGTTAGGAGTAATGCCCTCAATATGACCGGTATCACCCGGCCAATTCACGTTCGCATAGCCAAGAAGAATCAAGCCGCCCCAATCGCCACGGGCACGATGACCTGCAGACTTTGCCGACGTGAAAACGATCGGTTTGCAAGCTGTTCCAATAGCCATAATTTTTGCTCCCCGCGTTACAACAAGACTTCCTTTTGTTGCGCTGTCACCCTGAATCCACGTTCCGGCCTCAATGGTGAGTGTGGCATTGTTTGTTACATAAATGATACCCGTGATAACATATTTGTTCTTTGCCTGCCAGGTGGTGCTGACGGAAACGTTGCTGTTCACCACAATGGTTGATGCAAGCGTTTTCACGATGTTGAATGCCACCACCAGAACAATCAGCGTCGTGATTTTGAGTAAGAGTTTTGTTGACATAATTTTTTTTGTTTTTGGTTTTATGAAGGGGCAAAAGTATCGGGGCACTATTTCGGCAACGTTCATACTGCCTTATGTGATGATGAATGAATGGAGGGAGTGAAAACTGTAAGTTCACATGGGAAGAAAAATTTAACGACGTGTTTCAATTGACTTAATCTTCTGAATACATTCAATAGTGAATGCCTGTTTTCAATAAGAATTCTTTGTGGATCAGATAACGCAGAAAGGTTTCAATGTTAAGTTTTCCTTTTGTGCTTTTATTTCTGCTCACATCTATCTTCCTTTATCACTTCAAATAAAAAACTACACCATGCAACTGAATAAAATTAAGAAGCACACCCTGGCAGCATTCGCCAGCAACGGTACCATCAATGCAAACGACTTCATGAATAATTTCAAAAAGCATTTGGAAGAAACACTTCACGTTGACAAAGCCACCATCATCGGAATTGTTCATTCTTCTCCTGATAGTCAAAATGCGATGACTGTTTACTTTGCCTATGTAACACCGGAAAAGAAAATAGATAAGGAATCGAAAAATGGAAACCAGGAGAACGTGAAGAATGAAAAGAAGCGTAGTGAGACAGGAAAGAAAAAGAAATTGAAAACGGAAGCATAAATTTTCCGCCAGGGGGATGATTTGGTTCTGTATAATCAGTTTTTCAAGCCGGGAAAAAGAATGCCAAACATTTTTACAAAAACTTTAAATCCCATGATGAAGGCGAACTGCGGTTTATTTTATTGAACTGCTCGCAGAGTCCTACGGACAAAATGTGGGTTGAATAGTTCCGGCTTACCCATAAAAAAACAAAACCCGCATGTGAACGGGTTTTGTTTTTACTATTCCACCAATGCTACTTCTGGTAAATAATGTGACCAGTATAAATTTTACTCCCTATGGCTACTCTTACAAAATAATTTCCTGCGGGAACAGATGCATCAGGTTTTACTTCCTGGACAATCCTGTTGTTTGAAATAGCTGCCTGATTTGTATAGACAATTTGGCCAAGCATATTTATCACCTGAATATTCGCAGTTGTTTCCAAAGTGTTTGCAGCATTCAGTTCAATAATAAAGTTTCCGTTAGCAGGATTGGGATAAAGTTTGAGTGATGTAATGGTTTCATCTTGCTCATCATTCAATTTACAGGATTGAACGACTGTAACCGGAGATGAGCTCGCAGAACAACCGCCGGGACTTGTTACAACAAGTGAGTAGTTTCCTGTTTCACTGACAATAATTTTTTTAGTCGTAACACCGCTCAGCACCAAACCATCTTTATACCACGCATAAGAATTGGCAGTGCTGCCGGCTGCTTTAAGTGGTACACTTCCGGTCGGACATAAATCCAATCCGCGTCCGGCAACAATGGTAGCCTGCGGCGTAGGTATTATATTGATGGTTACTGCAGAAGCCCATGAGCATGTGCCGTTAGATTGAACTACTGAGTAAGTACCTTTTGTGAGTACATTATATGTCGCGTTTGTTGCTCCGACAAGAGTAGCATTTCCTTTATACCATTGATAAGTGAATCCATATCCACCATTCGCCCTGAGTGTAATTTGTGTGCCGTGACAATAGGTGCTGCTTCCCGGTGTCACTGACGGAGTGAAGTTGTTGCAATCACTACTCAGTGGATTATAGAACGAAAGGAGTTGTCCGCCTTCAACAATATTGGCAGGGATGCCGGTAGTGTAGTGTGCCTGGTCATCAATGAGGAACATGCCCGGACCAAGCAGCGCCTGTACATCTATTACCCCTGATGTTTCCTCATCCTGAGTGAAAGGAGCAGTAGCAGCAACACCAATGTCACCAAAGCGGGCAGGATCGTGCTTGCCAATCATAGTGAGCAGATCAGTTGAAATGTTGTAATCCCAGATTTTTCCATTGTGAGCAGCATTGCCTACATCTTCCAGATTAACGATGTGACCTGAACGGTCAATCGTTAAGTTGTCGAGCATGTTTTGTCCTTCCGTTCCATCGAGAACTGCTTCTACAGTTCCACCCGATTCGGGATTTGTAATGTCAGTGAAGTGCAGGTGCCACACCCGTGACCGGCCCACCTGGGTTCCAATGCCATCATTCACCTGGTCAAGCTGATCCGTGGTGTTAAAATAAAAATCATTGAGGTTGGATGGATCCCATGCTCCGTCTTCGCATCGCGAAAAATAAGTTGCACCTGCAGCTAAACTTGCTGCATCCACTTGTGACCCGGTCAACCCGGCCACAGAACCTAAATCAACGAGATCAAAATGAGTACCGGGTACAGGTGGGTTATTGATTGTAGTCGAGTTCACCCGCTCCTGAGGATAGCCGTTGATCTTGACACCATATAATTTTCCATTGCTAAGCCCGGCTTTATCAATTTCAGTTCCTGTGTTTGTCTTGGTTCCTACATAGAAGTAAATATTGCTTGTTGTGATGGCTCCATCATCCGTGCAGGCAACAATAGTCTTGTCTTGCTCCGTGCCGTTAGCCACCTGATTCTCGAAAGCCATTTTGCCCATCTGGGGCAATTGATAGGATGTTCCGCCATTCAATCCGGTTACAATGTGAGCCATAGCGCGACCGTCGGTTACTTCTTCACCATTCATGTAAATGCGTTCCGGGGTTCCGTTTCCTGATTGACTGTTATAGAAAGCCGAGACAGGCGGCAGATCAGCAGAGCAGAACCGGCCGAATGCTGCCAGCGAAGATGGATTCGCTGCATTGTAAGCGTCATAGCCGGTGCCATTCCAAAGATTTACACTCTGAATGAGATCACTGCCGCTGACGACAGACAAGTCCTGCTTGTTGATGATCCACTTTGAAACAAATGCTCCTATTGAACCATGAGCGCGCACAACTCCAAGCGTGCTTACTATTTCGTGATTCACTAACAAAGTAAATGTGCCGTCTCCATTGTCGAAAGCTCCGAGACCATCGGGAATGCCGGATAACTTGTAATGATTGATACTGTCATTTGCACTAAGTATCGAAGTGAACCTGACTCCTGAATTCACCGGAACTAAGTATGGTGATTGGGAGCTGCTGGGTCCTGCTGTTTGAGCCGAACTCCGCAATGTTTGTGTAACAATAAGAACGAGTAAACCAAGGCACATTCCTGACATGCCTTTAATCTTGTTTAATTTGATCATGATATTTGATTTTTTTTTGTGAAGAAAAAAGTGAATGAAAAATTTTCGCCGCAAAAATCTTCGTGAGTCATGAAGAAACGTTAAGAGCAGGATTACCTTTCCATTTCCGCGAATTACCTTTTCATTTTCTCTTTGTACTTATTGTTATTGCAGATTATTTACGTTGTCCGCTTTAAAAATTTGAAATACCACGGAAGAGGAATGATCGGGTTGATGATCAGAACTCATTTCCCTATTAAAGAATTTTTAGAGCAGGATTAATTTTTGTTCAATTCAGGTTATGAAGGTTGAATGTGAATGTTAAGAAATTGAAATGATTCACGTCTTTCCGAAATTTAAAAATCGAACAATATTATTTTTGATTGTCACCTAATAATTTTTTCACCAGACAAACTGCAACATCATGGCAAAAAAAACAATCGTCTTCATCCACGGCTTATGGATGCATTCCAGCACCTGGGAGCCGTGGATGAAATTCTTTTCTGAAAATGGTTACGAAACAATGAACCCTTCCTGGCCGGGTGATGGCGATACGGTAGAAGCATCCCGTGCAAATCCAAAAGCCATTGCCAATTACGGAGTGACGGCAGTAGCCGACAGCTACGCCAAAAAAATTTCTTCACTGCAAGAGCAAGCGATTTTGATCGGTCATTCTTTCGGAGGACTGCTCGTGCAAATACTTCTTGGTCGTGGCGTAGCAGCAGCAGCCATTGCAATTGATCCGGCACCGATGAAGGGCGTGTGGCAGTTACCATTTTCTGCCCTTCGGGCCGCGTTTCCTGTACTCGGCAATCCTCTCAATCTCACGAAATCTGTTTCACTTACTTACAATCAGTTTCGCTATGCCTTCGCAAACATGTTGACTGAGCAGGAAGCCAAAGAACTTTACGATCGCTGCACGGTTCCCTCTCCCGGTCGCCCATTGTTCCAGGTGGCTACAGCTACGTTCAATCCCAACTCTGAAACGCGGGTGAACATTTCGAACTCCACACGCGGACCCCTCCTTATTACTTCGGGTGAAAAAGATCACATTGTTCCACCGGTGCTTTCAAAAGCAGCATTCAAAAAGTACAGCAAGTCACCGGCAATTACTGAACTCAAATCGTTCGAAGGGCGTGGTCACTCGCTCACGATTGATCATGGATGGAAAGAAGTGGCGGAGTACTCACTATCCTGGCTTAAGAAGAACGGAATGTAAGATGTTATCTCAATAGAGTTTTCGAACTTGCAATCGCCCTTGCTTACGATTGTTTTACCAATTGCACTTCGCAACTGATATAAACATCTTCGCTTACCAAAACGCCACCGGCTTCTAAAGCAGCATTCCAATTCAGTCCCCAGTCTTTGCGATTGATTTTTCCATTGATGGTGAAAGCCGCCTTGTGATTTCCCCACGGATCCTTCATCACCCCTCCAAATTCAACGTCTAATTTGACCTGCTTTTTAATTCCCTTAATGGTAAGGTCACCATACAATTCGTAGTGGCCGGCTTTGTCAACTTTTTCATAAGTATTGCCGGTGAAATTTATTTCCTTGAAATTTTCTACATCAAAAAAATCGGCGCTCCTCATGTGTGCATCTCTTTTCTCATCGCCTGTTGTAATAGAGGCCGGGTTTAGCCAGAAATCAATTTCGGAAGTCATGAAGTCTTCTCCTGTTGTGTAAATGCTCGCATCAAATTCTTTGAAGGTGCCCCTCACATTGGTGATCATGAGGTGCTTCACTTTGAATCCGATTTCACTGTGAGCGGGATCAATGCCCCATTTTGTTTTGGTGGTTGCTGCTGTTGTTTCCATTGTATTTGTTTTTGAGTTAGTAAAAAGGATTTCGCTTTGTAATTAGTTCCTGTTATAAGTCATCTCACCATATTTGCCTGCATAAAAATCTCTGTATGCTTCGGCAATTTCCAGTTTGGTGTTCATCACAAAAGGACCTTCGGCTACAATTGGTTCCGTATATCTTTCGCCACCAAATAAGATTACATCCATAGAACCTTCAGAGTTGTTATTGAATTCGATGGTTCCTCCCTCTCTGTCAAATTCAATGAACTCGCCCGCCTTGTATTCAGTGTCATTAATCACGCCATTGTTCGACGGAAGAACGGCGGCATACTCCAATCCGTTTTCTGTCGTGATGGAAAATTGCTTCCCTGCCTCTAAGTGAATGTGATATATAAATTGCCTTGAGTAGCTTGGAATTTTTGAAATTAGCTTTTCATATTCACCCGCAATCACTTTAATCCATCCCCTTTCATCACTCAGCTTTTGTTGCGGGACTTCATTTGCCTGTATCGCAAGATGCTGAGGCGGTTCGGTTTTATTCTTCGATGGAAGATTGATCCAGAATTGAAAACCGTGAGTGAGCCGTTCGTTGGTTTGAGGATCAACATTAAAATTTCCATCATGAATAATTCCGTTGCCGGCTTTCATCCACTGTAATCCTCCTGAATTCACCTTGCCGTAATTTCCTTTGCTGTCAAAATGTTCTTCTTCGCCTTTAAGAAGATAAGTCAGGGTTGCAATGCCCCTGTGAGGGTGCGCACCGTTTCCGTTTTTTTGAATGGGCTCATTGGCGGCATGTTTGGTTGGCGCGATATGATCGAGAAATACAAAGGGACCTACTGCGTCAGCGTACCGGTTGGGCAGCATGCGGTAAATAGTATGATGACCAATGTCGGCTCGTTGGCCTTGTGTTGAGAAACTGATTTTCTTTTTCCCCGAAGGCATTCGGGATTTCACTTCGTTCAACATGATTTTGATTTTTTAATGATACAAAGTTCCATCAATGAAGAGACCTGAAACGATGATAAAGGATAGAAAAAATCATTGACAAATGTCAACAGAGTCAGCGGATGCCAAGGTGCTAATCCCACAATCCTGCGGGACTGAATGACCGCTGAGTGTTGGGCTTCAATCCTCCTTCACAAACTTACCCACTTCACTCACTCCTGTTTTGTTGTTGATGATTTGCAGCAGGTAAATTCCATTGAGCAGGGTGGTGGTGGTTAGTTCTGCTTTGTTGTTTGTAAAAGTTGTTGGCAAAACTATTTTTCTCCCCGCCACATCATACACAGCAATGGCGGCGGCAGCAGATGGAGAAAGGAAATCGCATAATATTTTTAATGTTTCAATCCAGTCAAGAAAGAAATCCCAATTATAATCTGTTGATCGTCGGCACCAAATCCTGGCTGGAGTGTTTTGAAGGGTGCACCTAAATTATTATCACGCTTATAGTATCCGCGCTGGTATCCTAATCTGACAAAAAATTTCCTATGTACTTTCAGATCAACACCGATTGCTAATGCCGCTCCATTTACAAACCCAACATTTCTTATTAAAGTATCATAAAAAGTTCCCTGGTTTACATCAATACGGCCAACGCTACCATATTCGTTATACCATGAACCGACATAGAGTGCATTAATCCAAAAATATGATCCCTCAATTGGGAATCTTGCTTTCAATCCAATTTTATAAAAGCCACCATGAAGTTCAATTAAATCCACGAAGTCATTAACTTTAATTCCTCCGCGCACAGGATTGTAAGTGTATCCACCAGCGAGGGAAAAACCAAAAGTTTTCCCAAAAAAATAATCACCCTGAAATTCCGGCGTGCCACTGTAGAGTGTTCCAAGATTTAGTCCGAAACCAATTCTATTCTTATATTTCTGAGAAGAATCATTCCCCACCCAATTCTGCCCCCAACTTCTGCCCTCAATAAAAACCATGATCACAAAAACAACCACCACAGTAAATCTTTTCATAACCGAATTTTTTTCTTCCAACTAAAGTACTGTAAAAAAATCTCTCGCTGCCTCCTAACCTCCTGAAGGAGGGACCGCTCCCCAACCCAGTGTGTAGCGGTTCTCGCTATAGGGAGTTAGAGGGCAGCGTGGATATTTTTCATCCACTCAAAACCTTCTTGATTTCTTCTATCACATCTTTGAGATTTCGCATTACCATCTCATTACTGAATCTGATTACTTTAATTTCAAATTCACTCAACTCTTCTGTTCTTCCTAAATCATATTCTGCTTGATCAGCTTCATCATGTATAGAGCCATCAAGCTCGATTACTAATCTTTTCTGATGACAATAAAAATCTGCAATGAAATTATTCAGAGGATGTTGCCGTCGGAACTTCATGCCATTCACCTTCTTTCCTTTCAATTCTTCCCAAAGCAGTTCTTCGGCGGGTGTCATTCTCTTTCGAAGTTCTTCGGCTCTTCTAAATATTTCAGGTGAAGCGCCAAAGAACATGTCATTACCGGTTTCAATTTTCATTTTGTGGCTATTCATTTTAACTCCCGCGCTGCCTCCTAACCTCCTGAAGGAGGAACCGCTCCCCATTGCGAGTGCGAGCGGGGTCCTCCCTATAGGGAGTTAGAGGGCGGCGTGGGTAGTGGCTATTCACTCCTTCACAAACTTACCCACTTCACTCATCCCTGTTTTGGTGTTGATGATTTGCAGCAGGTAAATTCCATTGGGCAAGGTGGTGGTGGTTAGTTCTGCTTTGTTGTTTATAAAAGTTGTTGGCAAAACTATTTTTCTTCCTGCCACGTCATACACAGCAATGGTCTCGCCTGTGGCGAGAGCAGATGGAGAAAGGAAATTTATGGTGAGAAGATTTTGAACGGGATTGCGGGAAAGGGAAAAGGTTGATTGAGGATTTAGACCTTTAATTCCTGTTACACAATCGGCACTCGCACAAAAAAGATTTACGCTGTCGATATAATAATATGCATAAAGATATTGTTGACCACCGTTCAAAGTATCTATATGAGAGTTGTCGTAAAAATTTCCAAGGTAGATATATTTGTATGCAGAATCAGCAACGTAATCCCATTGAAGCAAGCCCCAATTTATTGAATCGGTAATAAGGGAATCCTCATGAAGTTGTGGATGATTGTTAAAAGAAATTACATCATCATTATGATACACTTTTGAAAACTGTGCGCCTAAGCCATTTGTAGCGATCACTGTACCGTTAGAATCATTGAATGCCCAGCAAACCCTCATTGAAAAATGATAAGCATTTCCAATAACCATCGAGTCAATCAATTTTGCTCCAATAATTTCACGAACAGCATAGCTACCGCTATATGAAACGTAAGTGAGTAATCCAGCATAGTTATCTCCCTCAAATGGATATTGAAAGCCCAACCAATTATTTGGTACGGATACAGGATAGGGGGAACAAGTTGCAATAGCATCAGGTGAATGTACCTCTGTAAACCAGTCAACGCAATAGTCGAATGAACTCCATCCCGGAGGACAAGAAGTCACTTCTTCAAAACTTCCATTCCCCACCAAATTCTGCCCCCAACTTCTTCCCCCAATAAAAACCATCATCACAAAAACAACCACCATAGTAACTATTTTCATAACCAAATTTATTTCTTCCAACTAAACTACTCTAAAAATTCCTCTCGCTGCCTCCTAATCCCGCACTGCAGGAAGGAATCGCTCCAGCGATTTTATTTCTTCACTGCGGCCGTGCGTATACGGCTAAGGGTTTCTTTGGTGATACCAAGATAGGAAGCGATGATGTGTTGCGGAAAGCGTTTCAAAAATTCAGGGTAGCAGCTTACAAACTCTTCATAGCGTTTTTCAGCCGACAGACTAATCGAAGCATTCAATCTTCTTTGATTGGCAATGGAATGTCTTTCGTCCAGCTTCCTGATCATTTCAGCAATGGCAGGAATTTGATCCAGCATATTCAAATCAGCATAGGTGCTTAGCAGAGCGTCGGTATCTTCCCATGCATCAATGTTATAGATTGAAGGAGTGAGCATCACAAAACTTTCGCGGTCAACCGCCCACCAGTTTTCAATTGACAAATGGACAATATGTTCTGCACCTTTTTCATCAACACTGTATTGCCTCATTGCACCTTTAACTATGAAGGCAGAATATTTACACACTTCACCTTCCTGTAAAAAGTATTGCCTCTTTCTGAATTTCTTTGGAACAAAAGTATTTTTAATCAACTCTATCTCGCTTTCGGTGAGCGGTGTTGTAGCGTAGTTGTTGATGTATTTAATGAGTGACTCGTGCATTGTTTCCCGATGTGCGAATGTAGCTAAGTGTTTGAATTGAACCTCTTTCAAAAGGTCATTGCCAGCAACTCAAACCCAAGTGATAATTTGCAGGCTCTTGTTTGCCTGACGAGAGACCGGCAACAGCGGAAAAGAACATTTACACCTTCACACCATCTTTCTGAATGCTTTCCTACTACCTCAACATCGGAGCCATCGTCCTCTTTGCCATCACAGGCGCACTTGCCGCCATTCAATCAAAGAAAGAATTGGACATCATTGCTGTGATCATTTTGGGGGTAGTAACAGCAGTTGGTGGAGGTACAGCACGTGATGTGATATTAAACCTTGAAGTATTTTGGGTGAAAGATCCTTCCATGCTTGTAGCGGCAGTCGCCGCTTCCATCATCACTTTCTTTTTCCGCTCAGTGATAAAGAAGAGCCTTTCGTTATTGCTTTATCTCGATGCGCTTGGTAATGCTTTGCTGCTGATGAGTGTGATGAAAAAGGTTTTTGCTGCGGGTTTTTCCTGGGAGATTGCCGTAACAAGCGGAGTGCTCACCGCTATCGGCGGCGGGCTGATCCGTGATGTGCTTACAGGAAGAACGAATCTTTTGCTCTCACGTGAGTTGTATGCCACACCCATTCTCGTTGGTGCGTTACTTTATGTGTTGCTGATGAAATTTATTCCTGATTCTTCCGCTCTTCAATTGGGCATCATCATTTTCATTTTTCTTTTTCGTGCAGCGGCAATCCGGTTTGATCTTACATTCCCGCTGTGGCTGGTAGCGAGTGAGAAGAAGTAAGAACGGTTCAAATTCTCACGTGTTGACTCTTATCGGAAAACGTTTTACATACGGCATCCATTCAGGATGTTCCTTAATGTATTTTGAAATGAATGGACAGTACGGTAAAATTTTGAGGTGATGATCCTTCGCATAGTTGAGCGCGTACAACGCGAGCTTTGTTCCAAGACCCTTTCCACTGTACTCTTCGGGAACGTCAGTATGAAACAACCCTATCATGTCGTCTTTGATGTTGTAAGGAACGAAGGCGAGCTTATCGTTTAGTTTGATTTCAAAACGATGATCTTTTTCGTTGTTGATCACTTCGGCATTTTCAATTTCTTCTTTCATACTATTTGCATTTTGAGCTTTGCTATTTATTCTCATTCACAAATCAACTTCTCACATTCTATTTCAGTTCAACCACCCATCTCATAAAATGGTTTGCGTGGATTCTTTTTCATCCGCTCATCAATGCGTTCAGCAAGCCATTGAAAGTATTCGCCAAGAAAAGGATCGGGCTGTTTCTCGCGGATGTCGAGGAACATTGTTTTGTATTTCTCCCACGTAGTCGTAACAAATGAACCAAGCGTTTTATCTACGAGTTCAATATTGATGAGCCCCTCTGCTACAAGAATGCCGAGTGATTCCATTTGCTGTGATAACTGAATAAACATAACCTGGTCATTAGCCGGAAGCGCTCGCATTTCTTCGAAGGTGGATGGAAGTTTACGCGCAGCAATAAAATTTATTAGCTCCGCAAATTCACGCGTTTGAAACTCGCGCAGTTTTTCGAGGGTGAGTCGCTCACGGCGATCACGCTCTGCTACACGTACCTGAGCAATACCAAATACGAGTGCGACAATAAATGAAAGTGCAATCGCAAGATCAGCGATGAGGGAGATGAATTCATTCGTCATAAAACAATTTGGATTTGTACAACCTTATTTTCCCAAAGGTAAAGATTGAAAGGTGTCAGAGAAATTTACAGATGTGCCAATCTGAGACACCCTTTAAAAGTCAAACACATGCTCAATGTTAATCTTGTTGTTAAAAAATTGTATCAGCAGTTTATTCAATTGTGTTACGGGAATCGCCAGGGCAATTCGTTTCATTGTCCGGTCTGATGAAATTGGTTGGGTAAAAACTATTTGTGCATTTTCAAAATTTGCCTGGTAAGTTGAAGGAACTAACACCGTTAAGAGAATTGCTGAATTGTTACCTGCAATTTCTTTGAAGCTGCAACCTCTCTTTGCCAGGTCAGATATAGCACCATTGAATTTGTCATATCGCGGAAGGCTTATCAATACTGATTTATCAGCAAACTGTTGAATGATGTTAAGACCGGAATCATTTTGCGGAAGCGAATCAATCAATACCGCTGTTGTCGGCAAAGCTTCATCATAAACTGTTTTTGTTCCCAACCCAATTAGCTTACCATAAGCATATTTTACCAATAGCTCGGAGGTGAGAACGTATTTACGCTCGATCTTCCTTGAAAAGCTTCCGCCAAAGAAGGAAGTTGTCGTCCACAAAGATTTCAGGCGGGTTGCAAAGTCAAATTCATACCAGGGACGGTCCTTTATAAAATCAACATAGTCCTGTGCGAACCTTGCGTTGAACTTATCTTCGTCAGTAATTACCCGGTGAGTATCGGTAATTCTGCCTATAATGGTTTCGTACCATGCTTTTATCGAATACTCAACCGATGAACTTGTTCCAATTATCCAAATCATAAAATGATAACCGGTGTTCGTTGGAAAATTATCTTTAATCTGGTCGTTGACGATTTTATAACCCTGCCAAATTTGAGCGGTGTGACTCATGAATGGAAAGCTGCTTGAGGTATGCCGCTTAAAATAATTCGCCTGTTCTTCGGGACTAAAGACCAGGTACCATTCAGGGAAGGTGAGAAAAGTTTGGTCGGCAGGTCGTATATCCTTTTGAGGAGTAACGGGATTTTTATTGGTGCTTAACCACTCTTTTTTAATTACCAATCCTTCACCGGCTGCGATAGTGGTAGGATTCCTTTTCTTGAAGAAGAAAATTGAAACTGCTAACAGAATTGAAAATAATGTAAGAATTCTAAGGCGCCCCATTCTTTATAATTTTGTAAACGCTACAAGAGTATTGTCTGATGGATCTTTGTCCTGCAAAATTCTTTCTCCCGATTCTTTAAAACCCTGCGAACAAATTATTTTACTCCACTCATCAACCGGTTTGAATGATTTGAATTCTGATGAATCTGTTTCCCAGGGTACATTCAGGCCTAAATTAAAAACGGTATGAACTAATGAAACGAAAGTGGCCATCTCAGCAGTTTTTACATCATGATCTCTCATTATAAACAAACCACCTTTCCTCAGTATTCTCTGAATTGATTTTATGTACCCCTCTAAAAGCTCATGCGGGGCATGATGCAGTCCGATATGACATGCTACTAAATCAACACTTTCATCAGGAATATCTTTTTCGCTTATCGGCTGGTAATTATTTAACGGAATAAAGTGACCGATTTTTCCTAATTGTCCCCTTTCAAAAATATCTGCAAGGGAATTGTTGGGAACAATATCGTTCGTCAAATAAATAGGTCCTGTAAGAGAAATGTGCTTCCGTAATTCGCTTATATACCTCCCGGTCGAACCAATTTCCAAATAGCCATTGATTTGTTTTTTAGAGCCGAGTAACCGCAGTACTTGTCTTGCCATTTCTTTCTTCTGCTTCTTCAATGCAGGTAAAGCAAGAGTAAGTTCAGAAAGAAATGGTTTTATTTTTGGAAGGTTGGTCTGTACAGTTTTGTAAATTTCTTCGTCTGTGTTTTTTTCCTTGCTTGTTATTGCAATGAGGTGATGAAATTTATCCTCGGGATATAAATGAAAAATCACCTGCAGAAAACGGTAAAAATCATCACTCCATTTTGTGTTTGAAAAAACAGCCTTGAATTGTGAAGCAGTGTTATTCATCTTTGTTTAGTTTGAGTGATAATAAGAATCCCAAATTACGTTTCTGAATTTAAAGACAGGGTCGAGCTTATCTTTTAGCTCAAATAATTTTTTTGCGTTTGGATAGGCTTTATGAAATTGCTCTTCAGTTGCATGTACCTGGTAAGGCAGGTAATAAGAACCGCCCAAAGAGAGGGCTGCATTTATCAATTCTCTTGTCCAAATGGCCACTTTGTTTTTTGCTACTTCATTAGTACCCTGCTTGTACCAGACCACGAAGGCAAAAACCTCTTCCCTTGCCCAGGCCAGCAAAGAACCAATATCTG
Source organism: Chitinophagales bacterium (assembly GCA_035638255.1). Lineage (GTDB taxonomy): Bacteria > Bacteroidota > Bacteroidia > Chitinophagales > UBA10324 > DASRAJ01. Next base: position 40,239 of record DASRAJ010000082.1, on the reverse strand, counting down.
CTTTTGCATGGCGTATAGAAACATTGATCACATTTACACGATACCGTGTAAAGATTTCAGCCATTAAAACGGCGAACTCATCAAACCTGTGAACCGGAATAAAATATTCCTGTAAAACATACGTGCTGTGTTTTCTTGATTGGGGTTCTAATTCGAGGACATCGTATCCTGCTTCATAATTTCTCCAGTGAATTTTTTTTCTTAAATAAAAGATTGGTTCAATAATATTTTCCCGGCGCCACTTACCAAACCTGCTTCTGCTAAAGGCATTGATAAAATATCTTTCTATAGGATAGGCTGCAGACAGGGGCATTAGCTTTGATTTCACGGTTGGTTTCTCGTCAGTCTTTACCCAGCTTACGGCTCTTACATTTTTGAAGCCCGGCGGATAAATATCTGCGTTATGAAGAATAACGTTCTTGTTTTCCCGGACATTTTCAAAGAAAAATTTTCTATACTCATTTCGTTTCATTTTTTTATGAATGCGCTTTAGCGGAATATTTTCTTCCAGTTCAAATTCAACAACAGCAATTACCGCTATTGCATTATAACAGCCAATGCAGGAGAAAAACAATTCAGCATTTTCATTTTTTGAAGCATGAGCAAGCTCTCCGTTTGCTAAAATTATGTCAAGCGATTTTACCGATAAAATAACAGGTCCTAAACCTATATATCGTCCATGAGAATTTACACTCAAAGCTCCACCCACCGTAAAGTTGGCGTAGCTCTGCATAATCTTAACGCTCAAATCATACGGGTCAATAAACTGTTGAATATCACACCACCGAATGCCTGCCTGCACTTTTATCGTTTTATTTTCAGGAGAAAAATCAAGAACGGTATTCAGCTTTCTCATGTCAATGTGAATGCTGTCAGGGCTTGCAGTCTGCCCTCCCATGCTAAATCGTCCGCCACCAACCGAAATGGGCTTGTCGGCATTTTTGATTATGGCCTGAAGCTCTTCAATTGTTTTTGGTGCTTCCACTTTTGCAACCAAAATCGGATTGAGTTCCGTAACATCATTCACAATTCGCTCACTGGTTTTCAAGTGAGGCACGCGTCCGGCATCCCCAACCTTAAAGTAGTCTGACGCAGAACCCGGGACAGCCCCGAAACGATTTTGGTTTGCATTTCCTTTTTTGAAACCCAATAAGAAAACTAAAATCAGCGGACCTAAAACAGGAATAAGAATCAGCCAAAGCCAATGGCCCGACTTATTACAATCGTGCAATCTTTTTATTGCTGTCGAAATTAAAACCCAAAACAATAAAGGATAAATGACAAGGGTCGCAGACCAGGAGAAAGCAAATTCAAGAAGGTTGAACAGGATATAAAAAGTCGTCCAGATAAAAATTGAAACAGTCCAGTAAGTCAGCCGGTTTATTCGTCCCCTGTTTGTGAAAAGTAAATAACTTACCGGTAGTTTGTCTTTAAGGGCCATTCAAGAATTTCTATTAATTATAGTTCTCCTGCAATTTTAAGAAATATGAGAAAATTATTTTCAGCGGATCAGTGTAACATTTCCCTTGAGCAATATCGGAGACGGTGAATCTGCGAGCTCATATCTGCACAGGTACGCATAAACGCTCATAGGTTGCGGCGCTCCACTGAGTGTCCCGTTCCATGAACCATTAGGATCATTAGTTTCAAAAAGCAATTGACCCCACCTGTTAAACACCCGGAACAAATAGTCGGAGTAGTTACAATCAAGAGCATGAAGGGAATGAAAGTCATCATTAATTCCATCATTGTTGGGAGTAAAGGCATCCGGAAAAAGCGGATCGCAAAAGCAAACCTTTCTTGACGCCCCAATGGTATCAGAAAAAATTTCACCCGTACATGAATCCGTAATGGAGGCGATGTATTCACCATCTTCTTTTACTATAATCTCCAAACCTGTCTCGCCCGTGGACCATTCCGTGTTTATCGATGGCCCTGTTAATATCACCTCGTCGCCATAGCAAAAAACAGTATCACTCCCCAGGGTGAATGGTTGCACTAATAGGGGAAAAGCAGATACTACAAATTGAACGGTATCATAAATACAATAAGCAGAATTAACAATCACTATATACTCTCCTGTTCCGTTTACGGTAATGGTCGCAGTCGTATCACCTGTAGACCACTGATACGATAAACCTAAAGGGGCATTTAATTGAAAAGCAGATTTACAATAGTAAAAAGTATCACTGCTGAAAGTACTCGCTGTATCTATAAACGGGACCACTACATACCAATCGTAGTGCTTCTCGCACAAGCTAAATTGTGTTACTACTGCAAAAATTCCGGCGCTATCTACATCAGTGGACTGCGTTGTATCTCCATTTGACCAGAGATAAGATTGTCCTCCTGAAGGTGCTGTAATTGTAAGAGGCTCACCGCATGAAAACAATGTATCCAAAGGAAGTGCCGCGGAGTCAATTAAGGCCTCGCTCACATAAAAGAATTGAAAAGTATCTTCACAATCATTGAGTAAAACATAGACGTAATACATGCCTGTATCAAGGGCTATGAAGGTAGAATCAGTAGTTCCATCGTTCCATAAATAACTTGTGCCCTGCAATGCATACAACACCGCTGGTACGCCACACAAAGTATCCGTTTCATGTACCAGCGGTGGTTCCGGATTTTGAAGGTGAAACGCCGGAAGCTGTGTCGCATAACTCCCGAACGTGTATTCGCCATAGAGAGACGCAAGAAAATCACAATTGCACTCCAGCAAATAGGTAACGCCGGTATCTAAATCAACTCTTGAATAAGCCATATTCTGATCGGTGTTGAAGCGATGAAAATTCTCAGTTATAGGTGTTCCATTCAACAGGATTAAATCTGTATCACTGGAATGTATAATAACGTTCACAATATGATTAAAAGGATTTCCCCCGAAAGGGTAGCTGGTTGAGAATTTGGTTTTTTGAATATGGTCTTTAAAGCTGCTTACCGTAAGCAATGCCGGGTCACCCTGGTACATCCCACTGGGGTCTGCATATTGAGAAACCATCATCTGCATAATCTCCACCGGTGCGTCTGCGGTAATTTTTACAGCCGTATCCACGGAGCCCTCTAAGAACCCGCCGCTATTTATAGTTCCTGTGAGCACACCGTCAAAATAAATATTGTTGGCATTGGTTGCTGACAATATGCGGATGATGTCATAAGGGGGATATTTGAATGGAACGAAATAATAAGCAGTATCCCAGGACTGCTGTGGGTAAATAACCTCTACCCAATTGTCGGCACAACATGCAAAACCAAGCGTGGTAGTGTCCGGATAAATATACCACGGAAGAGCAACCTCGTAAATGTTGATCGGATTGCAACATGCACCGCTTAGCACTTCCACTTTCCACCCGGTTATATCTTTCTCATAGTTGACCGAAGCCCAGGAAGTGCCGCACTCGTAAGTATCCCCTTCATTCAAAACAATATTATAGGGAACTCCTGCAGGATGGTTTCCTGCACTCAGTTGTGATGGAGTGATTTCCAGCACGGTGGAATCACACGAACTCACAATGGTAAAATCTACAGGGCTTACAGAGAGCGGCTGCACCTTATATGAAATGGGGTAAAATATAGTCCCATAGTTGGGTTGATCAGCCGGCAATATCAAGGTAGCATCATCGGTAGAACCATTGGGTGAGAGCAGGTACATGCTGATGGCTCCCGAAGAAATAATATGCACACTTTTATTTTCAATCACTTCAGCCTGCACCGGTGAAGCCGGAATTTGATTCAATGAAATCGTTTTTAAATCTCCTGCTAGCATGTTATAGTTTACCACTGAGCCATTAGTCGTATAATGAACTTCTATAGCTGCATCTTCTATCGCTGTAACCTTTAGTCGCACATCAGTGAGGTAATAGAATCCCTGGTCACCTCCCAAAGAAATCCAAAAATCATGACCTACCGATCTTACAGATTGCTGAGCATGGATTTGACACGTAACCTGAGTTAGCAGGAGTAAAAGCAGGAGACAGTTTTTCCTTTGCATACAGTTAGAAGGATAAGAAACAAAAGAGCTTCAGAAATATCCGTTCGTGCAAACACACAATGATAAGTGAAAGGTAGTGAATTTGGAGACTTTGAATAGCGAAACCCTAAGAAGCAGCTTGGAAAATGGAGACTTAGGCAGGATGTCATTAGTAACGGAGTTCACATTCACTATCCTCAGATGAGTCAGTGAGAACAACTTAGCCCTGCATTAAAATATTTCTCCGAACCAATTCCAATACTTCACCACACCAATTCTTTCCTCTCCAGTTTTTTCTGTCCTGATTCCTGGGATTGGCAACACTTAAGCCGATTCCCCAATTTCTATCGTAGGGACTTGCTTCGGCCAAACTTTTTTCTTTAGTATCCACAAGTGCTTTCATGAGCTTCTCGCTTTCAGTGAATTTAGCATAGTTGGCTTCATAAGCATACTGCTTACATTCATTTTGCCACACAGATTTTATGAAGCCGGCAACCTGCTTTCCGAGATACCTGTGCCGCTGCGGGTCTGATGAGTGTAGAATTTTATTTGCGATTTCCAAATCATTAAACAAGATTGCTTTCTTGTACATAATGTATTGCTCAACGCAACAGTAGTTTTTACCGTCAATTGCAAAATTGCATTTGTACCAGTGAGAAAACACTGAATCAGGCCCGAAGTAAAAGATGAATTCCTCCTTCATATTTTTCTGGTTGTTCATTAGGAGTTTGTCTGGTTAGAAAGCCTTTGTCGGATGACGTACACATCAATCCAACACCACCCTCTCATACTCGCCAAGAATTTTTCTCCGTAGCGCTTTTGAGATGCGTTGTGAAACAGATGAATCTTGCCTCTTCAAGTCCTCAAAAAAATTTACCACCGATTCAATCTGCCATGCATAGCGGAATTTATTTTTAATGGTGTTGCGAATGCTCCCTGATAATTTGTGGTAACATACCATCGTCTTCAACTGGTTCTCACTGATAGCTTGCTCATAGAACTGCAACCCGTTTTCTTTAATGGCACCCTGCTTCAATTTAATGTGAGGCGTTTGTGAAGTCACGTTTGTATTGAAGATTGCAAAGTCTCGTTCTTCAGCGGACTGGTTCAGCCTTCCGTTGGTATGCAATGCTCTCACTTCCTTATAACCATTGGATAAAAGAATTTTCACAAGTTCATCGTCAGATTTATAGGTCTTCATCTCTTCGCTGATCCTTAATTTTTTCTCGCTGTTATTTCTCCAAAAAAATGAGAACGGGCGCGAAATAAACCTGTTAAAAGGTAATTAACTATACCATTGATGAAACTTAACTATAGAATAATCTCAAATCATCTAAAGCTTCGCATTACAGTGTGATAACGATACTATAACCATCAGAAGATATCACGTTGGTGCTAAGAATCAGAAATCGCTTTGCAGGTAGTGAAATAACCTTTCCATAATGGGCAATTAACAATTTCCTAACAACTGATGTGTCTTTTTGTGGCCATGAAAATATGCAGTGAGAATAAAAACTCCCCGGCATATAATACTTCACACTTCCTTTAATCACCAAAACTTTCAAACATGAAACTTAATTCATTACTAAAACGATTTGCTTTTTTTCCGGTCCTACTGTTATTCTCACAATTTGTCGCACAAGCCCAGGAAAACGAAAATCCATTAGATACATTGACACGCACGGTAAATGGCATGCGTTCAGAACTTGATGCACTCAAGAGAATTAAAGTGACGGGCTACATCCAGGGGCAATTCCAGGTGATTGACTCGGCAGGTGCGAGAAGCTTTGCCGGGGGTGATTTTGCTTCGGGCGTTGACAAGCGTTTTATGGTTCGCAGGGGCAGAATAAAATTTACTTATGATGCGCCTCTGAATGCAAAAGGATGGTCCACGTCGCAATATCTTCTGCAATTTGATGTGACTGAAAAAGGGTTGACGATAAAGGATGCGTGGGCAAGGCTTACAGACCCATGGTCAGGATGGTTTTCACTAACTGCGGGAATGCAGAACCGTCCCTTTGGCTACGAGATTGTTATGTCATCTTCAGTGAGAGAATCGCCTGAACGCGGAAGACTATCGCAAATAATTTTTCCGAATGAACGTGATTTAGGAATGATGCTTACCCTTCAAGGACCAAAAAACTCCAATTGGAACTGGCTGAAGATTGATGCCGGTTTCTTTAATGGTACCGGCGCGCCATCTGTCGGAATCAATGCAAGTGACTTTGACAAGTTCAAAGATTTCATTGGACACATCGGAATATCCCGCACTGCGATGGAGGAAAAAATAAGATGGGGACTTGGCGCATCATATTATAGCGGAGGATTCCGTCATGACGTTTCCGACTCTTATAAATTTGGAACTGATGCAGAAGGATCAAAAGGTTTCGAAATAGTTGTACCAAAGGCTGACGTTGATGCGGATATCAATAAAAGATTGAAAATCGAAAGAACTCATGTGGGAGCCGATGCTCAATTCAGCATCAGTTGGCTTGCGGGAATTACCACTTTGCGCGGAGAATACATCCAGGGAACTCAACCCGGTACATCAGGATCATCAGCGAGTCCGGTTGCGGCGCCTACCGGTACTGCAACAACATACACTTCCGTTACAACTATTGATTCATTAACCGGCACAGCAACTACTACAACCACCGCCAGCACGTCAACATCAGCCAGCGATTTGTATTCAAGAAAATTTAACGGGGCTTATTTTTATTTCGTTCAAAGCATTGCTCAAACTCCATGGCAGGCAATTGTAAAATACGATTGGTACGATCCGAATACCGATGTTGCCGACGATGAAATCGGGAAAAAAGTAACAGCTCCTTTGAAAGCTACTAACGGTACGGATATAAAATATACCACCCTCGGTCTTGGTCTCGCTTACCGCTGGGATGCGAACATAAAAATTACCGCATACTACGACATCGTGAAAAATGAAACAAGCACCAACCTTGCCGGTTTCACTGCAGACATACCCGATAATGTTTTCACGCTTCGTGTTCAGGTTAAATTCTAAAATCAAAAACAGATTCTAAAAACAAAAAATCAAACAATGAAAAAACTAATTCTAATTGCAGTGGTCATCTGCTTTAACATGGCAAGCTTTGCACAGAAAATTGTGGTTAAAGGGAGCGACACTGTTCTTCCATTGTCGCAGAAAGAAGCTGAGGAATTCATGAAAAAAAATCCAGCACAAGGCATCACAGTAATTGGCGGAGGCAGCGGAGTGGGAATTGCTGCATTGCTCGATAACTCGACAGATATTGCCATGTCATCACGTCCCTTGAAAATGGATGAGCGCATGAAGCTGCAGGATGCCGGTCGTGCTTTTAAGGAAGTAACGATTGCGTTTGATGCGTTGTCAGTAATTGTAAATCCTGAAAACAAAGTAGGCAAGCTTACCCGCGAACAGCTTGAAGGAATTTATACAGGCAAAATCACGAATTGGAAAGAGGTGGGTGGTGACGATTTGAAAATTATTGTGTATTCACGTGAATCAAGTTCGGGTACGTACGAATTCTTTAAAGAGCATGTAATGAACAGGAAAAATTATGCTTCGTCCGTTCTCAATATGCCTGCGACCGGGGCTATTGTTCAATCGGTGAGCCAGACGAAAGGAGCCATTGGGTACATCGGCCTTGCTTACATGGAAAAAACAGTGAAAGCAATCGAAGTTTCTTATGACAAAGGTAAAACGTATGTTACCCCCAGTTTTGAAAATGCAAAAAATCATACTTACCCGATTGTGCGTCCGCTCTTTTACTACTATAACACTTCACTCGAGAAAAAAGTGAAATCATTTATTGATTTTATTCTTTCACCGGAAGGGCAAAAAATAGTGCAGCAGGTCGGGTACGTTACGCTGTGATTATTCGCTTCACCTGTTAGTACTTTCAAAACAGCATGGTCCCGCAAGTAAGCGGGATTTGTTGTTTCTCTTAGAATAAATTTTTTTTCAGGATAGAATTTATATTCTGTGCTGCAAAAAAATAGTGCATACCAAATTGTCGCCGTGCGAGGATCGTGGAGAGCTTGTCGAACCATTTGCGCGCGCGACCCTTCCCGAGAAAAACGGGATAAATCGACAAGCTCAGGGTGACCGAAACGACAATTTGATATGCGCCCAAAAAAATTTGAGAACAGAGCACCGAAAAAATTTGCAGTATGATATTTCAAAACTGTTGTTGCCGGCATGAGTGAATCTTTCAGACGGTTCGTTGAAAAGGTAATTGAATCAATCCTGATGCTGAGCAGTTGGGTAACTACCATTACTGTATTACTCATCATTATTTTTTTGTTCAGCGAAGGAGTGTCGTTATTCCGTGAATCGCCGCTTGAAAAAGGAGATGTGATTTTAGTGAATCACCGAAATCCGATTACGCGTTTGAAGGCAGAGCAAATCAAAAATATTTATGACCAGAACATTACCCATTGGAATGAAATAGGAGGAACCAATGACAGCATCATTTTACTAACCATAAATGAACTGAGTGTTTATTTCTCTGACGAGGAACTGGGTGCCAACTTCGAATTTCTCCCCCGCAAATTAGATAGTCTTATTGATGCCAACCCCGGTATAATCGCCATTATGCCCGAAAAATTTGTTGACAAAAATTTCTCAGGAAATAAAGTAAGCATTGCGAACAATAACATCCCTGATTTTCTTACAGGTCATCTATGGTTTCCGAGTGCCCGCCCTGCCGCACAACTTGGTATGTTGCCGCTTCTTCTCGGAACCTTACTAGTAAGTTTCGGAGCTATTGCCATCGCCTTACCTGTTGGCCTCGCAACTGCTATTTACATGGCAGAAGTTGCCGGAGAAGGAACCCGGAGATTTCTAAAGCCAATGATTGAATTGCTCGCGGGAATTCCTTCCGTTGTTTATGGTTTCTTCGGACTAATTATTATCGTTCCCAACATTCAGCAATTGTTCAATCTGCCGGTTGGAGAAACAGCACTCGCCGGAAGTATCGTGCTTGGAATTATGGCACTCCCCACCATCATCACCGTTTCTGAAGATGCGATGCGAAATACCCCGCGTGCGATGAAGGACGCATCATTTGCACTCGGTGCGAATAAATTTCAAACCATCATGCGCGTGATCCTTCCTCATTCGATATCAGGTATTACGGCGGCGGCAATACTTGGCATCGGAAGAGCAATGGGAGAAACAATGGCTGTGCTCATGGTAACCGGAAATGCCGCTGTCATTCCTCATTCCATATTGCAACCGGTGCGAACTATTCCTGCCACCATCGCTGCCGAGCTTGGCGAAGCGTCGCAAGGCGGCGTTCATTTCAAAGCATTGTTCGCCCTCGGGTGCATCCTGTTCATTATTACAATGATTGTGAATCTTACAGTAGAATTTATTTCATCAAGAAATAAAAATGTAACATAGAAAAAGATGACACCGATTTTAAAAAAAAGCGATTACACCGAGCCGCAGGATTCCGCGAATGAAACACACTCGGGTTATCGGTATAATCGGTGTAATCATTTTGACATCGGTGTAATCTCCTTCTAATGACCTCTCCAAAAAATTTCGAACGGATAAAAACCCTCAGGGAAGTGCTCGCCTTCACTATTTTCCGTTTGCTCAGTTTTCTGGTGCTCGGTGTTCTGTTTTCGATCCTCGGTTTTATTATCTACAATGGACTCAAAGTAATTAGCTGGGACTTCATTACCAAAATGCCCGAAGAAGGAATGACGAAGGGAGGAATTTATCCGGCAATTATCGGGACGCTCATACTTATTGCAGGAAGCATGCTGTTCGCATTTCCTATCGGTGTGCTTTCAGGAATTTACATTCATGAATATACAAAAGCCGGCTTCAGGAAGCGATTCATCAAGCTCATGACGAATAACCTCGCCGGCATTCCCTCTATTGTTTTTGGTTTGTTTGGAATGGCGTTGTTTGTAAAGCAACTCAAGTTCGGTGATTCAATTCTTGCGGGTTCACTCACGCTTGGTTTGCTTGCGTTGCCTCTGGTAATTCGTGTTACGGAAGAAGCATTGAAAGCAGTGGATGATGGTTTCAGAGAGGGAAGTTTTGCATTGGGTGCAACTAAGCTTCAAACGATAAAGAGAGTAGTGTTGCCGATTGCGCTTCCCAATATTATAACCGGATTGATTCTTTCCATCGGAAGAGTTTCGGGAGAAACAGCGCCTATTTTATTTACCGTTGCTGCCTATTTTTTGCCGCGGCTTCCTACGAGCATACACGACCAGGTGATGGCGCTTCCTTATCATCTTTATGTGATTGCTACCAGCGGAAATAATATTAAAGAATCGCGACCCATGGCTTTCGGAACGGCGTTGGTACTTGTGATGATCGTTCTCATTCTTAATCTCACAGCAAATGCTTTGCGAAGGTATTTCGGCAACAAAGTAAAAATGCATTAGCAGTCTCAAATACGAATTGAACTATGTGATCATTATTTAAAATCCAAAACATGATTGGAAAAGTTTTATTTCTCTGCGTTCACAACTCAGCTCGCAGTCAAATGGCAGAAGCATATTTGAAAAAATTTGGCGGCAATAAATACCAGGTTGAAAGTGCAGGACTTGAACTCGGAACACTTAACCCGCTTGTCATTGAAGTAATGAAAGAAGATGGGATTGACATTTCTCAAAATCCAATTAATGATGTTTTTAAGTTTTTCCAGGAAGGAAGACTGTTTCAGTATGTAATAACTGTGTGCGATCTAAAAGCAGCAGAGAGCTGTCCTATTTTTCCCATGATGAAAGAGAAAATTAACTGGTCATTCGAAGATCCCGCTCATTTTACAGGAACACAGGAAGAGAAATTACAAAAGACAAGAATCGTTCGTGATCAGATCAAAGAAGCAGTACTCGACTTCATTGAAGAACACGAAAACGACTGATGCCAAAAAAATATCTTGCTGAGTTGTTGCAAAAAAATTTCCTTTGAAAGAAGTTACACCTTACCCATGCCTCTTGCTTTTAGCAATAACTTAACTCTACAGTAATCAAAATGTAATTCGTAAGCAACGTTAGCGCGCAACGGTGCCGATACCTTTGCAAATAAAAATATGAGCGCACGGCTACTCTCTCTCATACTCACTTTCTTCATCCTTTCTTCCTCTGTTTCGGCGCAATCTGCTTCCATCACCGGCACTATAACAGATGCTGATAATGGTGAGCCGCTTATCGGCGCAACTGTAGCCGTTCAGAATACATCACAGGGGAGTGTAACAGATCTGGATGGAAAATATTCCATCGGCAATTTGCCGTCAGGCACTTACACGCTGAAAACTTCTTACATAGGATATATCGGAAAAGAAATTTCAGGGGTGGAAGTCAAGAACGGCCAAGTCACCACCATGAACATCACCATGAGTGTTACAAAAACCAACACGCTGATTGAAGTGGTAGTGACTGCTGAAGCAAGAAAAGAAAACATCGCCAGCTTATTGGTGGCAAGAAAAAACAGCGCTGTTGTTTCCGATGCGATCAGCGCCGACATGATCAGGAGATCGCCTGATAAAAACACGAGTGACGTATTGAAGCGCGTGAGCGGCGTGACCATCGTAGATAACAAATTTGTTGTTGTTCGCGGCATGAGTGACCGCTACAATTCCGCCATGCTCAACAACTGCATTCTGCCCAGCAGTGAGCCGGATAAAAAAGCTTTTGCGTTCGACATCTTCCCTGCTGCAATCGTTGACAACATCACCATTGTGAAAAGCGCCACGCCGGAATTACCCGGTGATTTCAGCGGAGGGTTGGTTCAGATCAACACCAAAGAAATTCCTGACAAGAATTTCATCTCTGTAAAAGTTGGTGAGAGCTACAATTCCATTTCTACATTCAACTCCTATCAAACCTACCAGGGAGGAAAAACGGATTGGCTGGGCTTTGACGACGGCACACGCTCATTACCCGGTGGTTTTCCGTCGCACGCTGAATTTCTAACGCTTGGTGACGGAGGACAAGTAGCAGCAGGAAAAACCTTGCTTAACACGTGGGCCTATCACCGGGTAAATTCTACGCCGCTGAATCCATCGTTGCAGATTGCCGCAGGATTTAAGTCAGGCGCAGTAAATTATCCGCAGGTAGGTGGCACGTTTGCCATTACATACAATGACACGCGAAAATTTAATCCGCAAAATCGCTACGATTATTACGGACAACCGCAGGAAACTTCTGATACCATTTACAAATATCATGACACCATCTATTCACGCAACGTACTCACGAGCGTGCTTGCTGATTTTGCTTTTAAGCTAAACGCGAACAACAAGCTTTTCATCAACAGTTTATTTTCTACAAACAGTAATGATTACACAGCGATTCGCAGCGGCTACAGCTTTTCACAGGGAGAGTATGTAAAAGCGAATGCATTCTACTACGCGAGCAACCAGATTTTCTTTTCACAGTTTGGTGGCGAGCACGTAATTGAAAAAGCAGGCAAGCTGAAAATAAGGTGGCAGTATTATTACACATTGCTCACGCGGGATGAGCCTGACTACCGCCGCAATTTGTATTACACGGATGATCTCAACAATCCTTACTTCGCTGTTCTCTCTTCAAGTCCGAGCACCAATATTGGCGCGGGACTGCGCTACTATGGAAAAATTGATGACCGGGCAAAAGGCGCCAATGCTGATCTGAGCCTTCCGTTCAAACTCTTTAAGCAAACACAAACTTTAAGATTCGGAGGCGCTTATTATTATGATGTTCGGTCACGTGATGTGCGTGTGTTATCAGCAATCATTGCAGATCCCGGGAACTTTAACTTCAATTATTACTATGCTGATCAGGATACCATTTACGCTCCTGACCATTTTAATAATTCAACCGGATTTACATTAGCGGAAGACAACACGCCGACAAATCACTATGATGGCTCCGTAGAAAACAGCGATGGATACATCATGCTCGACAATAAATTTTCCGATAAGATCCGGTTTGTTTGGGGTGTACGCTATGAGAATTATCATTACATCCTTAACACCTTTGATACAAACAATGACTCACTGCGGCTTGATTCCACGTACCGTGATTTTCTTCCATCAGGCAATTTAATTATCTCAATGCTGAAGAATGCAAACCTGAGATTCAGTTTCAGCAGAACAGTCGCCCGACCCAATTACCGGGAGCGTGCCAATGCACCCTTCTATGATTTTCTGCAGAACATCACCTATTACGGCAATTCTAATTTAGTGGAAACACACATCACTAATTACGAAGTGCGATGGGAGCATTATTTTGAAAACGCGCAATACTATTCGCTGAGTGTCTTCTACAAGCAATTTGAAAATCCTATCGAGCAAAATTTATTTCTGCCGGGATCTGATTCGCGCAGCGTTCAATTCGTGAATGTGCCCAAGGCCACTGACATAGGTTTTGAATTGGAGGTGAGAAAAAGTTTCGGCTTCATGGGAAAACCCTTTGAGAATTTTTACGCCTATGCAAATTTCACATACATTAAATCGAAGGTGTTTGTTCACGGTGTTACTTCCGATACTTCTTCAAGCCGGCCGCTCGAAGGGCAATCCCCGTATGTGCTGAATGCTTCACTCATTTACACGGAGCCTAAAACCAATTTCAGCGTTGCGACCATGTTCAACTACATCGGTGACCGGCTTTACCTGGTCGGAAGCGTTAGTGACCCATCCGTTTGGGAGAAAGTGCACCCCACCCTGGATCTTAAAGTAAGTAAAGGATTTGCGAAGAATGGATTGATTGAAGTAACATGGAGTGATATTCTGCATCAGGATGGAATTCTTTACCAGGATCTCAATAGTAGTAATAATTACGACAGCGGGCAGGGCAGTGACTATGCAACGAGCGACCGCCTCGATACCCGTCAGCACTTTGGTTACACGCTTTCTCTGGCGGTGAGCTATAAGTTTTAAGAAGAAATAAATTACAATTTTTTAATACCACCGTCATTATGGCGTAATGAGCCTAACTGAGTTTTGTATCCTCACTATGCTCGTTTACATCAGTCATTCATCTTCAGATTTCAAGCTCTACAAAAGTTTGCGAGATCAGTGTGAGGCAAAGGGATTCACGGTTGTGAAATGTGAAAAGCCATTTGAACTCGGAGACACACTCACTGAAAAAGGAAAGCGGAGAATTGACCGCGCGAATGTTGCAATCATCCTGCTCACCGCCGTTGGCCGCGCTTCCTATCGCGTTTTCCGGGAGGCATATTTCATTGCAGGCACCGGTAAAGATCATTTCACCATAGAAGGTTTTGGAAAAAAGGTGACCGTGAAAAGAAAATTAGGGGAAAACCATCCAGTATTGGGGAATGCCGAAAATTATTTCGCGTCCCTTGTGTCACTCGATAAATTGCTTCATGAATTCTCTGCGAAGCTAAAACCTGAAGAATTCAACTTTATTTATCATACTGACCTCGTTTATTGAAACCAAAAGGTTCTTCTTCCGTATTATAATTTTTTAACCTGTACTAAAACCATCCGCCCATGAACACTGCCTCTACTATTGAGTTCAACATCGCTGAATCCAACATAGTGAACATTGCGCTTACTGATGTAAGCGGCAGAACCATTCGTGAAGTGATGCACGAATATCTGAACGCCGGTAAACACTGTATTACGCTCGATGCCATAGATCTCACGCGCGGAGTTTATTTCCTGCTCATCCGCAGCGGCAATGATAACAAGATGATTAAGCTTAATGTAGAAGAATAAACTTTTAGTTTGGTTTGCGGAAAGCTGCTTCATTGATTTGGGGCAGCTTTTTTTTGTTATGCAGAAAATGCACGTCGAACATTTTTAGTTTTGAGAAAATTAATTTCTATTCACATGAAAGTTTTCTCTGCACTTCTTTTTCTGCTTACTACACATTTTTGTTCCGCGCAAGATACCTCCCTTCTTATCTGCGGCCCTATGTTGTGCAATGTGACACATCGCGAAGCAACCATTTGGCTCGAACCAACTTCACTTGCAAATTCCGTTCAAATCAAATGCTGGAAGAAAGAAGATGTATCATCTGCAAAAACTTTTTCTTACAAGGGAATAACCGGCAATGATTACAATCCATTGAAGATACTTCTCACCAACCTTGACATGAACAGTGAGTACAACTATGAAATTTATTTGAATAACAAGAAGCAGCAATTTCCCTTTCCGCTTGCATTCAAAACAAAAGGGGTGTGGGAATATCGCACTGCCCCGCCTGCGTTCTCATTTATCTTCGGCTCCTGTGCCTACATCAACGATCCGCAGTATGATCGCCCCGGAGAACCGTACGGAAGAGATCCGCGCATCTTTGATTCGATTGCAAAAAATGAGAGCGACTTCATGCTTTGGTGTGGTGATAACATGTACACGCGTGAAGCTGATTACGATTCACGCTCAGGATTTTATTATCGGTACACGCATGACCGCAATATCCCGCAACTCAGGAAACTTCTCGCTTCACGACCGAACTACGCAACCTGGGACGATCATGATTACGGACCCAATGATGCCGGGGTGTCGTATGAACTGAAGGGTCTTTCGCTGGAAGCGTTCAAAGATTTCTGGGGTAATCCCAGCTATGGTGAATGGGACAATCCGGGTGTGTACACGCACTTCATCTGGAGTGATTGCGATTTTTATCTGCTCGATGATCGCTTCTATCGAAGTGATGAGAAAATGAATGACTCGAGCAGCAATAAGCATTACCTCGGGGAGAAGCAATTGGCATGGCTTGAAAATTCGCTTCTCTATTCGAGAGCATCATTCAAATTTATTATCAGCGGAAGCGCGGTTCTTAATCCGCTGAATGATTTTGAATGTTTCTGTCACTATGATAAAGAATGGAATCACCTGCTGAATTTCATTCGTGATAACAAAATTCCCGGAGTGATTTTTCTTTCCGGTGATCGTCATTTCGCAGAGATCATCAGGATCAATCGGGATGGAATGTCTCCGTTGTATGATGTCACCGCTTCTGCTTTCACTTCGCGCTCCTTCGCGAATTTTTCGAAAAGCAAGGAGTTCAGTAATCCTTATCGCGTGGTACCGTCTGCAGTTACTGATCAGAACTACATTAAAGTAGCTGTGAGCGGGGAAAAACTTTTTGAACGGGTTGTTACCATCACCTGCTTTACAGTAGATGGAAAAATTCCGTGGACCTTTGAAATTAAACAGCAGGATTTAAAGTAGCAGAAAAGTCTGCTCCCGGGATTTTCTTAAGAACAAATTCCCCACTTCCACGTAAAAGCATTAACTTTAGAATGCTTGCTGAAGCCTTACCGCATTATGAAACCAATATTGATCATAGTAATTTCAGTTATTCTTCTCAGCGATATTTCATGCTCAAAAAAGAATGGCGTGGGCAGCGACAGTATATTGATAATATCCGCACATGACGTAGTAGGAAGGTGGCAAATTATACAGTATGTAGATAGTGGCATGGATAAAACAAGTGTGTTTACTTCAACCATTATTCAATTTAATTCTGACGGAAGCCTAAGCGTGAGCAGAGGAAATGCGATCTGCAGCGGTACGTGGTTTATTCAACCCAATTCCGGTTTGGATAAGCTTAACATCATTGTTTCAAACGATGAAATGCCTTACTGTTTCCTGCAAAGGAATTGGGTGATAGAAGATAAATCAATGACATCACTCTCACTATCTTATCCGCATAGCAGTAACCCGGAAGGCTTAGTACTGCAGAGGTCGTAACTTTTCACGAAAGCTTCGCAAACGTTTTCATCAATCGCTCGGCACTTTTTCACTGCGCACATCCTGATAACCGAAGAATAATAAAGGTTATTTTTTCGGAAATTCTTCACTCCTTAACAAGCTTCTTAATAATAGTTCCATCCTTGCAAGTAGCTTCCATAAAATAAACTCCATCACTAAGACCAGAGACATTAATATAGCAAGATTGAATTTCCGAAGAGTAATATTTTTCAAATACGGCCCTACCAACTATGTCATAAATTTTAACTTCTGAAATGACGACATCACTTTGAAAAGAGATTTCATTATGAAATGGTATGGGTGAAATTGAAAACTGAGGATTGTCGTCATTATTCTCAATTCCGGCAACAGGTACGCAATAGTTCCAGATTTCATTTAGCCAAAGGAGATTTCCATTTTCGGTGATGCATGTTGGCGATTCCCAAAATCCAATACCCTCTGGTAAAGGAAAGAATAGTCCACCTGAACCGCCAATACCTTCAATATAGTAGAGGTAATCAAAAAACTGGTTGTTGGTGGGATAAAATATTTTTCGTTGTGATCCATCTAAGAGAGTAACCGTTCCTATGCTATCAATGACAAGAGTTAATCCCATTCCCGGATATGGAGAATCCAAAGTATCCCCAACAGACAAAGAGAAATCATAAAGCAACTCCTCGTGGCCGAAAGGATAAGACCCGCAGCAGTATATGAAGACTTTCTTTGCCAAAGTATCTTCTCTCAGAAACGAACTTACATATGTTGAAGTAGGCTCAACTTCGTATGGATAACAAAATGGCCCGGGATTCACATTTATAATCTTATACGAGCGGATAATTTTGTAGTGGACTCCGGAAAAGCTGGTATCACCTTCAAAGAAGTAACGATCTGCTCCTGAATAATCGCAAATCTCTGAAGCATCTCCGTGAAATACATCCCAATAAGTATTCTCTCTTATTAATGGATGATATTGCTGAGCATTGGTGCTTAAAAAGAACACAATGCTTGTCAGGGTGAGAAGAAGCTTCTTCGTGCACATTATTAAAGTAACCTGAGTTCGGGATTAATTTTTTAAACCTTAGTAGAAACGCCAATGCCAGTTCCACTCTCAACCTTATTACCTTATTTGCTATGACTGCTTAAGATAAGGTAATAAGGTTGAGATTTGTACTCCTTTGACTTTCTACTAAGGTAATAAGGTTTCATTTGCGCGTAGCTGTTGGATTTTACCCTGATTTTAAGTTTGAATTATATGAGGCAGTACTGATTTTATTTTTTCTTCAACTTCTTTAAGAAAGGATGGTTGAGTTAACATTTCTAATCCCGAACTCACGTTAAAGTAATAACATTTTAAAAATAACATCTTAACTCCTATTCAGGAAAGCTTCGCATAAGTTTTCATCCAACGCTCCGGCACCTCTTCACTACATGCAAGCTGATAATCGTTGTATGAGCAGGGCACGATGTGAAACTTCTTCTGGTTTCTTTTGGTATTTACAACAGGTACTTCCATCCACCAGCGGTCGCTCATCTTGCTCTTCCAGAAATTCATTTCATACTTATTCTCTTTGAATTGGACGGTGTACTTCAGATAATTTTCATCTTTCTCCTGCGGAAAATCTTTTTGGCGGTTGCAGAATCCGTCGAGGAAATACCAGATGATTTGTGCTGCGAGCTTGGTGCTTTGATCGCGGTTATCATAGGCAAGATTACAGCCGTACAATCCGAATGAATCCACCACATCACTCTGACCCGCATAGCGCGCGAGCTGGCATGCTTCTTCACCAAACAATCCATTCGGTGAAGCAGTATAATTCGCCGGTGAATCCGCAAAGCGAACGGAGCTCAAATCAAAACTGCAGAGGTTGGCGCCGCGCAGCACCGGTTCCATATCGTGAATATTGGTTCTCACTTTACCGAGGCGGTAACTTTCGAAATGCAGTTTCTCCATTACGCTGAGCGCCTGCGATGTGGTGAGATGTGTTTGAAGTGCAATCACATCAGCATGAAAAAGACACGATGGTTCCATCACGAAAATTCTCCCCAAAAAATTTTCATCGTTGATCTCTTCTTCACCGTCGTGAAAATCAATCATGCTGTCAACCACGCAGAGGTTGATGTTGCGCCTGTTATCCTGGTACCCGCCGTAATGGCCAAAGGTGAGATCGTGACTGCCGCCAATAATGATGGGAAGAATTTTCAGGTGCAATAATTCACTCACCATTTTACTCAGCGCCACATACGTATCAGAGAGTGTTGCTCCCGGGTCAATGTTCCCGAGATCGGCGATTTTATTTTCAGTGTTGAATCTGGCAAGCGTGAAAAGCTGCTTGCGAATTTCATCGGGTGCATGTGCACTTCCCACGTTGTGCTTTGACCCGCGGTCTTCACGCACTCCGAAAATAGCTACCTGGATTCCTTCGAGATTATCAGGCAACATGCCCGGTGAAAGGATTTGTTTACCGAATTGAAAATCGGAAAAGGGTTGCTCGTAAATATCGTCTTCAGGAAGCCGGAGAAATTCTTCAAACATAATGGTCGGTTGCGGAAGTAAATGTAGCCGGCCGCGGGAAGAATGAGTTATCATTCGCTCATCGTTATTCCCATTGAGAGTGTGTATTGTTTTGTTTTGATGAATGGATGAGTCGCGACTGAGAGGGGTTCCGCTATGGCCCCTGTGTTTATTTGGATGAAAGGCACAGAGTGAATGAATAAACCTGTTGCCAGCCCAAACTGAAAAATTTGAAGCAGATGTAATTACATTTGATGAGTTTGGAAATAAGAAGCCTGATGACGATTCATGATTAGAAACTACTATTGCTCCACACACAAATGTCAATGACTCTCAAATCAAAATGATGCAGCAAAAAATTTATATCATTTTATTCATTCTGTTCTGTAGCACTACCTTATCAGCGCAACCGGGATCATTGGATGTTAGTTACAGCTCTGACGGAAAAGTAACTACGGATATCAACTCAGATTTTGAAAATGATGACGCAAATTCAATTGTGTTGCAGCCTGATGGCAAAATTGTAGCTGTAGGTTCATTTGAGACCAACACAAACTATTCAGATTTTGCAGTGGTGCGATACAATACCAATGGAAGTATTGACAACAGTTTTGGACAGGTAGTCACTGAAGTCAGCGGAAACTACCAGGAAGATGCTGCATATGCT
Source organism: Chitinophagales bacterium (assembly GCA_035638255.1). Taxonomy (GTDB): domain Bacteria; phylum Bacteroidota; class Bacteroidia; order Chitinophagales; family UBA10324; genus DASRAJ01. The sequence continues at coordinate 20,416 of DASRAJ010000082.1, read as the reverse complement.
GCTGCTATACAGACTGATGGTAAAATAATAGCCGCAGGAATCACCTGTCATACCTGGCTGTATGATGTTTATCATGAGTTCGCGTTAGTCAGGTATAATACCAATGGAACTTTAGATAGCAATTTCGGAGATAATGGAATCGTAAAAACATCTTTTGGTCTTCTTGCCGATGCCTATGCTAATTCAGTTGTTATTCAATCTGATGGGAAAATCATATTGGGCGGCTATAAAAAGTACAATTACTTAAATCATGATTTCATCTTAGTGCGATATAATACCGATGGATCGGTGGACAGTAGCTTTGGAGATGAAGGGATAGTGATAACTTCATTTGGTGATTATACAGATAGCTATGGAAGATCTCTCGCACTACAGGCAAATGGCAAAATTGTAATGGTGGGCTCCTCGTACGACAGCAATAATTCTCCCAATTATGCAATAGCCCGATATAACACTGATGGAAGTCTGGACAGTAGTTTTAGCGCAGACGGGTTGCTTACATTCGACTTTGACGGGGAGTCGGATGAGGCACATGCGATCGCGATTCAAACGGATGGGAAAATGGTGGTAGCCGGTTATTCCAGGCTCGATTCAGCACAGTTAACACAGAATAATTTTAGCATTGCCCGCATAGATACCGACGGTACTCTCGATGTTAGTTTTAGTGGTGATGGGAAAAATGTAACCGATTTCAATTCTCAAAATGATCACGCCGCCTGCATCGCTATACAAAATGATAACAAAATTGTAGTTGGTGGATATTCAAGGTACGGAGATCAGGATTTTGAATTGGCTCGTTACAATTCAAACGGAACTATAGATTTGAGTTTCGGTTCACTTGGTAAGGTCACTACAAGTTTTTTCCCCAATTATTCAGGGGATGAAGCTTACTCGGTTGTGATACAATCAGACGGAAAAATTGTTTTAGCAGGATTCACGGTAGCTACTGATTATAATTATGATCTCCATGATTTTGCTTTAGCACGGTATATCGCAGATTTTGCGATAGGTGTTCTCGATTTTACTGCTTCTTCCAATTTAATGACCATCTATCCCAATCCCATTGGTAAAAATGCCATGCTCGAATACTGTTTACAAAATGATGATATTATTTCGATTCACCTGCTTGACATACATGGTAAGATGATAAGTACTTTTATTGAAGAGGAGAAAGAGCAAATAGGAGTACACCGTCACGAGATTACCTTTCCCGACTTTTTGCCATCAGGCTCTTACATGATTGTAATATCAAATGAAGCCGGAGAAAAAGTAAGCATTAAGGTAGAAAAGTAAAACTATATCTTAGTTATATTCTCTGTCATTCCGCCAAGCCACGCATTCGTTTTTTGCTTTCTGTTATCAATGCTTTGACAATTCTTTTCCTCGCAATTTTGTATGCGCCCACTGATCACACCAACTCCCCTTTAATGTGCTTGAATAATTCTTCCTCATCATAATTCAGCTTCGGTTCATCCAAGTCATAGCTGACCTGTATACGTAATGCTTTCAATCCGTGTAATCCCTGGAGCGGCTCCACGTCGAGGTATTCAACATCACCGGTGATCATTCCTTTTGCGCGCAGGTACTCGAAGTAGCGCTCGTACTCCCGCACTTCTTTCTCCTGTGTGTACACGATGGAGATCTTGTGTGGCTGCGTAATGCGTTCATCAGAATCTTTCACGTGGGCTTTGTCAATTCGCTTCTTCACAATCTCATAGCGGATGTTGTAAGCGCCGGCTACATCAAATCGCTTTTCATCCATGCGAAACATGATGGAGAAAGGATTGCTGTAACACAAAATCAATTGCGTGGTTTCAAGTTGTGTGGGCAGAGAAGGAAGGAGGCGATGTGTTTCTCTCGCAATCTTCACCATGTTCACCAATTGCCACAGTCGCGAGCTCTTCACGAACAGCGGATCGAAGGTCCCTTCTTCCAAAAGTGACTGACCGAGATAAATATTATAGTCAACGCCATCGGTTTTGTATTTCTCGAAGTAATGGGGAATTAACTTTTGTGTTCGCTCTTCTTCCCTGTCAAGAATGTCTGCTACCAGATCATTGATCATGGTTAAGCTGTCTTCAAATTGCTTTCTCCGGATGGAATTCATTTCATGATCCGGATCCAGAATGGCGAGGAAATTTTCAATGGATTTTTTTATGGAAACATTTCTGTCGAGCAGCATCTTCAGCACCGGTTCCATTTCATTCTTCATAAACTCCATCACGCCGCCTTCGTCACTCGACTCGATGGACTTGCTCATCTTATCAGAAAATTTCTCGATCGTGAAAATCATTTCATCAAGAATGGTAAGCGGAAATTCTTTCTGGGCTTCCGTCAAAATATTTTTAGCCGACCGAAGATGATCGAGCATGTCGAGGCGAATCGCTTCATTTCTTTTTTCGGAAGAGCCGCGCAGATCCACCTGCCCGTAAATCGGAATGACATCTTTGAAGATGATGGGATCAAAATCCTCCGGCTTCTCTTCCTGCTCCTGCCACAAAATTTCCCTTGCCGACTTTACAAAACGCCATTCCACAGCAGGATGAATCGCCGTGAATTTTTCCCGGATCGTCTCCTGGATCCTGTTCTCGTATTCACGCACATTTCGCTGGAGCACCACGGAGATAAGAGGAATAATTTCTCTGAACTTTAACATCGTGATGAAGTTGAACGCATGCGGCTGCGCCGATCCGATTTCCATAGCGCCTATTAATTCATCATCTTTAAAAATCGGTGTGAGTATGATGCTGCGAATTCCCTGGTCCAGTAATTCTTTTTCTATGCTACCCTGCTGAAGCAGGGTGAGGTCATCGACTAAGTATGGAGCGCCCGATTGCAATGCCTTTTCGTAAATCGAATGCTCAAAATTTTCGAAAACAATTTTTGCTTTTTCCATCGGGATGAAACACTTCCAGTATTGCTTCCCGCAATCTCCCATACCTCCGGCAGACTTCAGGAGCGGTGCCAGACCGAGACGCAGATCAGGCACTTTGAAATAACTGCGCAGCTTTTCCTGGATATCAAGCACGCCCTCATCTGAAATAATGGAGTCACTGTGAAGTAAAGAATATTCCAAATTGGAAATCATCTCCCGATCGGTGATATCAATCATGCGATACACAGTGAGACCTGAAAACTCAAATGTGTCAGGCGGAAAATTGGTGAGCCAGAAATCTGCATCGAAGAAATTTTGATTCAGCGGACTCAAATCAATTTCAGAAAGCGGCCGCGGTGTTTTGAGCGCGCGAATTTCTACGAACTCTGTGAATATGTCAGGCTTGTAGAAATTCATTGTTCCCGTAAGCGCATCAAGAGAACGGCGCCTCATCACATCAGGATGTTCCATCTTCCGGCCATAATATTTTTCAAGGATGGCACTGCCGGCATAAGCAATCAGCTCATTGATCGTCTTCTTGCCATCCAGTTTGCTGATATCCCATTGTCCTTCGTCATTGCTCACAAAGAGCTCGTTAAATCTTTTTGTTCCGTAGATCGTCACCGGCTGAAACGGAATGATGATTCCCGTTGCGATGGTGTCAGCCATTCCCATTGGAACAACAGCAGACATCAGCAATTCAATTTCATCCCTGAATTCCCTGATCATGCTGAGGTCTTCAATTGTGCGATTCAGTTCCGGGATTGCTTTCACCCTTTTCAGGATCTCCTGCAGTAGCGGCGCCTGGGGATTATCAGGCCGGGCAGCGCGTTCTTCCAGAGATCGGATGAGGATATCAAAACTTAAGGTAGTTCGATAGGGGAAATGAAAACGGTTTTGATAAGTCGGCGGATCTACAAATGCTTGTGCAGCGGATGGTTCCATGGTGTTGAATTGAGGGAAATGAATTTTTAAAATTAGTGAAAGTTCAACGTATCAATATTGTATTGGTTCAGAATACTGGTGACGATTGAGGGCTAAAAAAATTTTTGGGAATTCACTTAATTGACAACCCATTACTCTATTAACAGGTTCCAAAAATCAACATCTGCCTTCAGGTCTCTGATTCTTAGGTGATAGGCTGCTATCTCTTTTTTGGAAATTGGGTTCTTCTCAAACCACGCCGGATTCTCCCTCCCAATGGACAATGACTTCAGCATCTCAACCAAGGTTTTGAAATCATTTAAGGAATCGCAAATTTTTTCTTCCTCCCACGATCCAATGCCATGCATGGCGGTGTAAACAACTAATGTTTTAACATCTGCAAATACCGGATCACCTTCGAGGTATCCGATTACAAACCAGTTCTCTTTCCAATCCCCATAATTATTTCCGATAAATGATTTCTTCTCTTTGCTATTCAACCTATAGCCTTCTTGTAAATCTTCAAATGAATCCCGGTTGGCAATTTCAAAATTTATATAGTTGATGGAAATTATTTTAAAGTCGTTGTTCAAAAAATCTTCAAGATCCTTTACCATCAGCATTTCAATTGTAATGGTTTGATGAATTTGCCGCACCTGCCCCCGGAGTCCGGAAAATATTTATGACACGCGATCTCTGCACTGCCATCATTCCTAAAATCTCATCCACAAACTTCCGGTCATTACTTGACTGAGTGAAGGGCATCATCAAGAATTATCGCGCCTGCGAAGGAAGGTAGATGGATGCGTGTGATAGCGATATCAACTAATCATACACCACCAACTTTCTAAACCACTTCGCATCATTCATTTTTGTTTCCACCTGGAATATTCCTGCAGCAAGGGATGTCAGGTCAAGCGTCAACTTATTAAGGCCTGAATGAACTGCTATGGTTTGATGACTCAATCGCTGGCCGAGAAGATTGTAAATCATTATTTCTAATTCGCCGCTTTTGCCGCAATAAAATTTCAATTCCGTTTTGCCTGATGCCGGGTTCGGAAATAATTCGGGAGGAGAAATCGTGTTGCTGACCTCAGAAGCCGATTGCAGGTTGAGTGTGGTGAATTGATGAGTGGATGTATAAGAGGAATCATCGTATATCGCGCAGATGGAAAGTACGCGCCAGTCATAACAGGTATTCACTTCTAATCCACCAAGCTCATAAAAGTTGGTATCGAGAATAATGCTATTCCAACTGATCTCACCGCATTTTTTATATTCAAGATTAAACCCTGAGAATTTGGCATTATCGTTCCAGTGCAATTGGCAGGAATTGGTGGTGATGTTATCTGCAATTAATGAGAAGTCTGATATAAGATGACAGCGGTCCCATGCAAACTTGAATACCCGATAGGAGTCGAAGAAGCTGTCAACGTATGACAATTCCCAAACGATGTTGCCGAGAGAATCCACCTCGGTATAACTGGGAATACCGCCTAACACGGTGTATAGTCGCCGGCCCCAGTCAATAAGCCGGTTTCCATTGGGCAGATATTGCACGCTCCCAAATGCATCGCTTTGTATATAGATACCGCTTACCTGCGGATGCTGATAACTCCAAACGAGTGTGGCGATCATATTCACCGTGTCAATTTCATATTCTTTAGCGATACAAACTTGCGGTATTTGATAATTGCCATTATCACACATAGAGTAATGCCCGTTAGCCAATCTCCTGAAGTCATGCTGATGAGAAAATGGCTGGGGGGTACTTGTCTCATTCATAAATGTGAATTGATTATTCTCTCCTCCCAACCGCCACATAATAGCTCCGGTAGCAAGATTAATCTTGGTGATCTCATCAGAGTTTCGGTTTGATATGAGGAGGTTCCCGTCGCCGTCCAAATCAATCGAATTTGTGTGAACGTAATCTACAAAGTTGTAAGTGAGATCAACATAATCATCAGCATCGGTGATCTGAAAATGATCCCACGATCTCCATTCAAAAATCACATTGTTGCCGGGGTCCAATTCCTGAAGTATCGTTCCGAACACAACGGCATGAGCACTTCCGCCATACTGAGTCAAATTCATCAGCTCTTTGTCAACGCACATCAGGAAATAATAACCGTCAGTAGAAATTTTGAACTCATGTTCGTCGGCATTATATCCATTACCCATGAAAAATTGTTTCACCACATTGTAACTGCTATCCATCATATCAAAACAACTGTCAGGGATATTGTAATAGGTCAGGTAGCCGTTGTCGTTAATTTCAAAACCGTATCCCTTTTGATTATCGTAGAAAGAATAAATGGAATCGCCTTCGCTGGAAATAATGGTTGCCCGGAAGCAATCATCATTGGGACTCAGTGCCTGATTCCGATAAAACACGGGTTCATCATAGTACGCGCCGGGTGTTGAAACGATGTTGACAGCCGGAAGAAAATTACAATTGAGTGTCCGCGGGGAATTATGTTGCTCGTCATCCATTGAATCAGGATAAGGCCGATTCATTTCTTCGCGTTGTTCGAGCGTGTAGTCGGGATGCGTTTGAAACTTAAAGGTAGTGCCGCGAACCTCTTCTCCATTTTCATTCCTGATGCCATCATTTACTGTTACCGTTACCGTTTCACCGCCTGATAACATCGGCACAGGATAAACAAGAATGCTTTTCTTGTCATCCGCCAATTTGATCCTGCATTCGTGCAGGCCGCTCAGAGTCCCGCTGATGGAAACAAGATTCGTTTTAAGTGACGCGGCGTCGATTATTTTTCCTGTTCGTAAAATGATGTTGGTTTCTTTGTTGTGCAGTTTGCTTCCGGGCACCGGTGAGATGTATGTGAATTGCGCTTCGGAAGATAACGTCATGGTGCAAAGCATAATTGGAAGAATGAAGCGAAGAGGGATGAGATGGAGTTTTTTCACAGTTAAGATGTTGGTTTTAGGTATTTGTTCTTAGGTTGGGAGAGGCACAATTCAACTGCGCTCATTGCTCTACTTCAGACTTGAGCCATTCAAGGGACTTGTCATTTCAACTCCTGCATCAACAGGTCTAAGTGATGTTTATTGAATCCTTCATCTCGAAAAGCTAATTCGGTTCTGCTCCTTCCGCTATGAGTTAGATAAATGACTCTTCCACCTTTTGCTTCAATTAGCATAAAAGTAGCACTTGTACGATATGCATAAACAACATTGTCATCTTGCCTTAGGATTGCAGCTTTAATATCATCTGCCGATACCAACTTCACAGAATCTCCATAGGCCTTCTTAAAATCATCAAAGCTAAAATCAAGTTTCTTGTAGAACATGTTTTTATAATGGCCCGGGAAGTCTCTAAATTGTATCCAAAGCTCCCTTGATTTTAAATCTTTAACACCTTTTCTATAATTATCTGAAGTAGATTTCAAAAATCCTCCTGAACTTAGAGTTTCGAGAGAAAATCTTGAAAGATGAGAGTTCTCAGATGCAAAATCTAAGTAATTCTGAAACACCTGAATAATATTAGGTAAGAGATATGTCCAATCTGTGGCAAAATTGAAAGGGAAATATACTGCTTTATAAGAATTCACCATTGTTCCCTTTTCTAAATTCCAAGAACTGCCTGGGCGAACAATTCCTATAAAATAATGATCCAAATCATCTCCTATACTGCTGGTTTCGCTGAGTTCCAACCAGTTCATTAGATACCATTTTTGCTTATACTTTTCAATGTTTACAATCTCACTTTGAGAGATGAATTGATACTTATTAAATTTCCAATATCGTCTTAAACAATCTTCCATTAGCTTTGTATAAGCAGAATCACCATCAAGGACTACATATAATGTTTGATCTTTGAATTTTAATATATCATTATGCCCAGCAAAACCTATTTGCGCCACAGCATTTAAATGAATCAAATAGAAAAAAAGGATGATCGTACCTTTCTTCATTCTTTAAATTTTTTTTTCCTCCCACAATCCAGTCAAAAGCAAAAAGTGATGCAGCAAAAAAAATCCCGGGCAAGGAAAATCTAATTATTCGTTCTTCATCCATCGATTAAAAAAAAATTATTTTTCTTCCTACCCAATCACCCCACTCACCGCCGCACTCCACACACTACGCTCGCTGCGGGTGCTTTCGTAACAGCAGCTGTAGTACACGTTTTTGCCTACAAAGATAAAAATCCGAGATACCAACCTTTTCCAAAGTTCAAAAATGTTTCGAGCTTTGAAAAGGTTTTACAACTCAGGCAGGCACGAAACTCGCGCCAGCAGAAATCCTCGGTCAAGATTCAACTTGCGAAACATCACTGCACCACTAACTTTTGACTTTCAATCTTAGAATCCGAAATCATCTTTACGATGTAAATTCCTTTCGAATAGTGGCTTATGTTTATGGCCACTGAATAAGCCCCTTGCTCAAGGTCCTGATTCATGATTTTGGTTATCTCCTTTCCCGTTATGTCGCACACAGCTATATATACATACGATGCTTGAGTTAACTCAAGATGAATAGATGTATTCAACTCAGCCGGATTCGGAAAAATATCAAACAATTTTTCCGTGGAGGCAATGGTTGTACCCAGTCGAAGCGTGTGCAGCGTCTGAACTGGAGTGTATAGAGAATGAGCCAACCCGCTCAAAGAACAATAGGTTTCAACATGATATTCATAATCGGTATTTGTCAATAAGCCGGTAAGACCACATGAATTTGTTGTTGAGTACCGAGTAGTCCATTTCATGGTACTCGCTATGCGATATTGAATTTTGAACTTGACGGCACATGGCACGCTCGTCCAGCTTAGGGTAGCTGAGTTAGAAGTGATAGATGAAGCATTCAGTCCGATAACCTTGTCACAGGCAACTAAAGTGAAGTTCACTGCATTATCGGATCCAATGCATGAAGGACTGCTGCTTGTTACCCGAATGCGATACTTTGTTCCCGCTGTTACATGAGAAGGAATTGTTGCATTGATGGTGCCGGCATTCGCAGTGCTCGTGAGAGTGCCGATGGAAGTTGGTGATGTAAACGATCCCTTTTTGTTTGATAGTTGTGCCGTATAAACATTACCGGGATCATATGTTCCGGTGGAAGTGAAAGGAACACTCACCGCGGCTTCCGGGCAAAAGGGCGAGCCGGCTATAGTGCCGGTAGTAATGCTGCATGATTCGATGATCAATACCGATTGAGCAACACCAGTACAACCATTGGCATCTGTATAGAAATAATAGATATCGAAATTTCCTGCGCCTGACAATCCCGGGTCGAAAGTGTTGCCACCTGTTACGTAGCCATTCTGATCGGCATAAGTTCCTCCGGCCGGCAGTCCACCCGTGAGAATGAACGGAGGAGAACATGTGCATACAGTTGGAAATCCTCCCAAGGTTACCGCCGGTAAGGAATACACTGTAGTTGTCTGTGACGATGAGCAACCGCCACCTAAATCATAAGTGATAGTGAATGTGCCGGGGCCTGCAGACGCGGGATCAAAAAAATAGTTATATCCGAAGAGTGTCACTCCCGCTCCTGAGAAGACGCCGCCAGCAGTAACCGGAATTAGCATTACCGACCCGGCATCCAGGCAATAAGAAGAACTCAATCCTGTAAACGTCGGGTCGCAGGGCATGGGAGCAGACCTATCTCCGGCCAAAACTTCCTGTGAGATAATGAAAACAAACAGAAGTATAGTCAGCTTTTTCATTTTGGTTTTGGTTTAAGGTGAAAAATTTCTTCCCCGGTGCCGGAAATGTTTTTTACAGTGGCGGAATTTCTTTCTTCGGTGACGGAAAAATTGTTTCCGGTGGCGGAACTGTTTTCCCCTCCGGCAGAGATTTCTTTTCCGGTGGCGGAATAATTTTCTTCCTGCCCTTCCATAAGGAGCCCTTCGGACAAAAAATATTTTTCTTGTGAAATGAAATCAGGATGAAAAGCAGGTGCTGAAGAAATGAAAAGTGAAGCGAGTGGTGGTGTGGTGCTGGTCATCTTATCAAGAATGCAACTGTAAACCTAATAAGAGTTCTTACTTGTGCAACTGTTGGGGGGAAATATTGTACCACATCCGTGTCTCCCTTCCGAAGGTTGGACACGGATGATTTATTATGTAGAATCTCTTCGCCGTGTCCGCGAAATGCGAGACACGGCGAGGGCACAAAATTCAATTTGATTTTCTCAGTGTTTCTCTTCTAAAAATTTCTTCAGTTCTTTTTTTGACAAGCCAAGTGTGTTCAGATTCGTGGTTACATGATCATCGGGAATTTCACTGTAGATACTTCTGATAACAACAGGGCGTAGTAATTGTTTCTGTCCTTCGGGGAAATCATAAATATCATGACTCCCTTTTGTTCGCTTGTACACAAGCCCTTTCGATCTTAGAAATCGAATGAAGTCATCCGTTTTAATCTGAGACATTATGAGGCAATAGGAATTTTGAAGGAGGCAAGTTCAACTGTTCCCGATATTCTGTCCTTAAAAAAGTTGAGAGGCAATTGCGGCGGAAAGTATTCTTGCTTTGAGAGCAGCCAACCCAAATCGAGCAGCACTTTTTCAAGCGTGCCCTTCTGCAAAGTGTCTTCAAAAAAAATGTTGAGGGCTTCTTCAAATGCAGCATGCGCATCTTCATGGTTTTTCCCGTAAGAAGAAAAGTCAAGCGCCGGGCAATAACAAACCGTATATTCTCCGTCCTGAGAGAAGATGACATCGAGGCCAGCAGAAATCATGTTTCCCTGAATCTTTAAAAAATTTTTCTTCTCCATGATTACTCACAAATTTACATGAATGCTCTCATTCGAACAAGCGCTCGTAAAACCACCGTCAGGGCTTGCAACCGCTGAAGGGGTTTTAACTAAGAGACAGTTAGATTCACCGTTGCACCGCCATCATCCCAAGAATCTCTTCGACAAACTTCCTGTCATTACTCAAGCGCGGAACTTTGTTTTGTCCGCCAAGTTTGTTTTTTGATTTCAGCCATTGATAAAAAGTATTTCGCGGTAAAGAGTGAATCACCGGCAGTGCTAATGCAAGATCATGCTGGCGCTTGGCATCGTAATCAGAATTGACGTTGCGAAGAGTATCGTCAAGAATTTTTGTGAAGGAATAGAGATCACCTGGTGGCTTTGAAAATTCTATGAGCCACTCATGACCACCCCGGGTTTTTGTAGTGAGAAAAATAGGAGCCACCGTGTAATCATTCACAACGGCGTCTGTTTGCCGGCACGCTTCTTCGAGGGCGCGGTCCGCATTGTCAACGATCACTTCTTCGCCGAAGGCATTGATGAAGTGTTTCAGTCTTCCGGTCACCTGGATTTTAAAAGGACGAAGAGAAGTGAAGCGAATCGTATCGCCAACAATGTAGCGCCACAATCCTCCATTGGTTGAAATCACCAGACCATAATTTTCATTCGCCGTTACTTCATGAAGAAAAACTGTTTTGGGATTTTCCTTTCCTATCTCATCTGAAGGAATGAACTCGAAGAAAATTCCATTGCCAACATGCAGCAGCATGTCATCATCCTTCAGTCCATATTGAAAAGCGAAAAATCCTTCCGAGGCATTGTAGGTTTGATAGTAATGCATTTTATGTTTTCGGATCAGCGATTCGAATTCCTGATGATACGGGTTGAAGCTTACACCCCCATGCATGTAGAGCTCGATGTTCGACCACACATCGGAAAGATTTTCTTTTCCCTTCAGCTCCATCACCCGCTTTATCAGAAGCATCGTCCAGGTAGGCACACCGGAAATGTTGGTGATATCTTCATTCATCGTTGAGTGAGCGAGCGCATCGAGCTTCTTTTCCCAGTCATTCATCAGGGCTACCGACAAATCAGGCGTGCGAAATAGCTGCCCGAACCATGACATGTTTTGCAGGAGTACGGCAGAAAGATCGCCGGAGGAAATGCTGTTGTTGTCAGGATTGGGTTGATGACTTCCTCCTACAATCACGCCTTTACCGCTGAGCAATTTTGTCTCAGGATTGCATGCGCAGTAGGCAGCTACCAGGTCGATGCCTCCCTTGAAGTGGCAATCTTCAATAGCTTCTCTCGTGAGCGGAATGTACTTGCTTTTATCACTGGTGGTACCTGCTGATTTTGCAAACCATTTCACAGTCGTATTCCATAGTATGTTTTGCTCGCCATGCATGATGCGTTGAAAGAATGGCTTCAGAGATTCATAATCCTGCAATGGAATTCGTCTGCTGAATTCAGCCTGGGATTTAATGGAAGAAAATTCAAACTTCTTTCCCCACTCTGTATCTCTTGCTGATTGAATGAGCTGATGAAAAACTTTTTCCTGCTCGTCAAGGGGATTCTCAATCCATAATTGCATGTTGGCAGCACGCTGACGAAGAAACCAATGGACGACGGGGGCTAACATGAATCAGTAGGTCCCGATCAATCGGGAGCAATTTGCAGTAGGCAAGGTAAAGAAAAGAGTTGGCAGTGTGCAGTTGGCAGTTGGCAAAATACGAAAAGTGTAGGCAGTAGGCAAAGTGAAAAAGTAGGCAGTAGGCAATTGGCAGCAGGCAAAAAAACGATATACGATTTACGTACTACGACTTAGTATGCGATTGGCAGTTGGCAATGGGGCAGCCTAACTGGAGCGAATCGTGAATCGCGTTAACTCTAATCGTGAATCGTGCTACGTGCATCGAATCGTGTCGCGAACCGCGTTACGCGTATCGCGATTCGCGAATCAAAACACCAGCTTTTTCCGCAGCTCAAAATTTCTTCCGAGATACACGCTGCGGACTTGTTCATCGGCGGCGAGTTCTTCGGCAGTGCCTTGTTTCAAAATTTTTCCCTCGAATAAAAGATACGCGCGATCGGTGATCGAGAGCGTTTCCTGAACATTGTGATCGGTGATGAGGATACCGATGTTTTTGAACTTGAGTTTCGCCACGATGGTTTGAATGTCTTCAACAGCAATAGGATCAATACCGGCGAAGGGCTCATCAAGCAGCATAAATTTGGGATCAACGGCGAGGGCACGCGCAATTTCTGTTCTTCTTCTTTCACCACCTGATAAGAGATCGCCGCGGTTTTTTCTGACCTGGTTCAGTCCGAATTCATCAAGCAATGATTCGAGTTTTTCCTTTTGTTGCGATCTGGAAAGATCAGTAAACTCAAGCACTGCAGCAATGTTATCTTCAACCGTCATCTTACGAAAAATGGACGGTTCCTGCGGCAAATAGCCAAGGCCTTCCTGTGCCCGCTTGTACATGGGCTGATGGGTGATATCGAGATCATCCAAAAAAATATTTCCTTCTTCAGGTCGCACTAAACCAACGATCATGTAGAATGTGGTGGTCTTTCCTGCCCCGTTCGGACCCAGCAAGCCAACGATCTCTCCTTGTTCTACCCGCACAGAGACATGATTCACAACGCTGCGGCGGCGGTAACTCTTGACTAAATTTTCTGTTCGAAGGATCATGAGTGGGCAAAGTTAGTGAATGATGAATGGTGAATTGTCATTAGTTAATAGTCATTGGTCGTTGAGCCAAGAATCAAGAATGAATATTATATGGTTCTTGTTTCTTGCGTCATAATTGCCTGATTGTTTAATTGCTAAATTGCTTTTCTTAGCGTGCAACAATTTAACCATCCCGATCAATCGGGACCATTAAGCAATTTCAATGGAATCACATTCACTTGGTAGAAGCGAATTCGGAAATCCAGTCAATGCCGGAAATGTTCTTAGCCGTGATGAGGCTGATCAACTTTTCAATGACTGGGTGAAAAATGATCGCCTGAAATTGCACATGAAGCAGGTTGCTCACCTGATGAAGAGCTGGGCTAAAGAAAAAGAATTACTTGACGAAGACGATCAATGGCGATGGGAGCTTGCCGGTCTTCTTCATGATGCAGACTGGGATCAATGGCCGGATGATCATTGCCGCCTGATTGTGGAAGAATTGGAACGAAGAAGTGTTGATCCTGAAATTATTCATGCCATCGCTTCACATGGCCCAAAATATTTTGGAGTAGAGCCGGTTTCGGCGATGGATAAAATGCTTTATGCCTTCGATGAGTTATCCGGATTTATTCATGCCTATTCTCTTATGCGGCCCAATGGCTACGAAGGCATGGAAGTGAAAGGGGTGATAAAGCGATTGAAAGAAAAAACGTTTGCCGCGAATGTTTCCCGCGATGAAATTCGGGATGCATGCGAACGTGCAAAGCTCCCTTTAGAAGATGTGATCGGATACATCATCCTTCAACAAGCAAAGGTTTCATCGACGAAATAATGTTCGATAACTCTTTGCAAAGCTCGCTGAAGCTGGATGGTTTCGTAAGAAAACAAGCTGCCCCTAATTTTCGTGCTTCATCAATATCATGCTGAATGGAAGAGGTAGAATAAATAACTACGGCAACACCACTCAGTTTTTCAATTTTCTTTATTTCAGCGAGACATTGTTTACCATTGATGCGCGGCATATTCAGATCCAGGAAAATTATGTCCGGTAAGCCGGGAAGCATATCTCTTAATTTCTTTAATGCGTCTTCACCGTCAATAGCACTATAGCATTGAATAGATCCGTCAATTTCATTTACTGCTTCCATAAAAAGCTCGATATCATCCTGATCATCATCCGCAATAAATAAAATTTTAGATTTTTTCATCCTCATAATTTGATTCGCAAATTTAAATATTTATCAGCGGCCATTTATTGAGTTAAGCAGGGTGTTGCTAACTGAAGTTGTTTTTTCAGGAGGGGGTATTTTGCCTTTAGGGTAAACTTGGGGGAGAGGCGAGTGCTGAGGTGGGGAATTTTCTTCCCTTGCTGTATGATGCGCAGGCTTTCAAAGAATCCTACTTCCATACTAATCAAGTCCTTGTTGCCGGATTTTTTGGTGGAGGAATTTTTGTTAATCACAAAATCTATTGATTCAGTATAACCATCAGTAAATTTTCCTTATAAAAAATACCAAAGCACCTGCCGATGGAATCGCAACAAGAACTGTCAAAAGAGATTAGAGAGCTTCAACAGCGGCAACTTTTCGATTCTTTAAGCGAAAGCGAATATCGCCATCGTCAGCTTGTGCAAGGATTACCGGCGGCTATATATACCTGCGATGCCCGGGGATATATTCAGTATTATAATAAAGCTGCAGCTATATTATGGGGAAGAGAACCGGAAATTGGGAAAGACCTGTGGTGCGGTTCATGGCGCATTTATAAACCTGATGGCACACGACTTTCACTCGATACGTGCCCCATGGCAATCGCGTTGAAGGAAGGCCGGCCGGTCTATGGTGTAGAGATTGTGATTGAGCGTCCTGACGGAGTTCGGCGCAACGTTTTACCTCACCCACGACCTATCTTTGACGCGTCAGGGGCTGTAGTGGAAGCTGTTAACATGCTCGTGGATATTACTGACTATAGAAATATCGAAATTGCATTGAGGGAAAGTGAACAACAATTCCGTGACCTGGCTGATTTGGTGCCGCAGATTGTATGGACGGCAAGACCGGATGGTTATTTGGATTATTATAATAAACAATGGTACGAATACACTGGCTTCGAAAAAGGTGTAAGCAATGACAGCTTTCTCCCGATTCTTCATCCTGATGATGTTAAGATTTGCCATGATACATATTACGATTCAATCCGTACGGGTAACCCTTATCAGATTGAATATAGATTTAAAGACAAAACACATCCTGGTAGCTATAGATGGTTTCTTGGAAGAGCGTTGCCAATCAGGGATTTGGAGAACAATATTGTGAAATGGTTCGGAACCTGTACTGACATTCATGAGACTAAAATGATTTCAGAAGAACTGGAGCGCCGCGTGGCTGAGAGAACAAAAGATCTAAACGAAGCCAACCTCGCTTTGCAGCATTCGAATCAACTGCTTGAGCAATTTGCTTATGCAGCTTCTCATGATTTACAGGAACCTCTGAGGAAAATAAAAACTTTTAGTGATCGCCTGCAGCAATCAAGTAATGGAAGGTTGGATGAAACGAGTAAGCTCTATCTTGAGAAAATTACAACCTCCGCCGCCCGCATGGAGATGCTGATTCAGGACGTGCTTAATTATTCACTTCTGACTCACGTGGAAGAGCCATTTATAAAAACTGATCTCAATGAGATTTTGGAAAGTGTGATCACCGATCTTGACATTCTGATTGCTGAAAAGAAAGCGAGTATAAACACGCAGCTTCTTCCCTCGATAGATGTCATTCCACTCCAGATGCACCAGCTTTTCCATAACCTGATAAATAATAGTCTGAAGTTTTGCAGAGAAGGAGTAACCTGTACTATTGATATTAGATCGCGATTGCTGTCTGCAGATGAAGTGAACCAGCGCATGCTCGATTCAACTATTTCCTATTGCGAGATCATTTTTTCAGATAATGGCATCGGCTTCAACCAAAATTTTGCAGAACAGATATTCCTGATCTTTCAGCGGCTAAATGCGCGTGTTAAATATGCAGGAACCGGAATAGGGCTGGCGTTGTGCCGCAAGATTATCAACATCCATCATGGTGCGATTTATGGTGAGGGAAAAGAAAACGAAGGAGCATCGTTTCATGTTATTCTTCCCGTTCACCAAATACCTTAGGTATAGTGCAGGTTAGGAATAAGAGCCGCTTAAGCCGTCAGTTTTCATAGTGGCAATTCTTTTGCTGACTTTCCGGATGCTTCTTGCTCTTATCTCACTTGCCAATACTCCGGAATTCCGCGAGTACATCAGTCATTGGGGTTCAATCGGAATCTTTATTTGGTTCATTACTTTCAATCAGCTCAACCCTATTCCCTCTGAAATTTCTTTGCTTGTTATTGGCTATCTCGCGGCACATCACGTCTTTAACCCGGTATTTGCCGGCGTTGCATCAGCGGCGGGCTTTATTGCTGTGGATATTTTTTATTATTATCTCGCCCGGTCCGGAAGTGCTTTGATCAGGAAAAAGATAAAAAGATCAGAGTCTTCATTTGTAAAGTCATATAAAAAAAAATTAAAAACACACATGCTCAAAACGCTGATGGTCCTGAACTTTATTCCACGTGTGCGAATGTTTGGGCCCATATTGGCCGGGGGAATGAAATTATCTTTCAAAAGTTTTTTGCTGTACAATAGTATAAGCATGGTGGCATTTACAGCGATCTATCTTTCGCTCGGATTTGTATTTCATGAGAGTCTCGATAAGATTTCATTAAAAATGAAATCAGTACAGCACATCATATTTATTGCGGCAATGATTATTATTGCGGGGGTTCTGTTTATTATTATAAGAAGAAAGCAGAAAGAGGATTGAACTGCAATGGTGAGATGATCTCTTCCGATGATAATTTAAAGGTTACTTTGCCAGCACAATCTTCTGTGAGTCGAGCACCTCCCCGTCATGCATTAATGAATAGATGTAAGTACCCGGTGCAACATCTGATTGGTTGATATATAAATTTCCAAATGTCTTGTCAACCGCATATTGCTGCAGTTCATGTCCGTTGAGGTCAGTAATCACAATCATTGCCTGGTTTATCTCTTCAGGTAAGGTGAAGTCAATCGTGGTTTGATAGAAAGAGGGATTCGGATATGCACGCAAATAATCGTCAGTTCCCTGTGTCTGCATTTCATCTATACCTGATTCAAGTGTTCCCGGTAAAGAATATACACGTGCTGAGCCATTCTGCATATAGAGAATCAATTTTGTTCCGTAGGGAGTGTTATAAATCGGTCGCCATGCTTGCGGAACATTTACCGGTACAAGAGCTGAAGCACTATCCACCTCAAGGATAGGAGTTCCATCGTCATTGTAAATGCCGGTGAACCAGTTACACTCTGAACTGATGGTATAAATAAATTCAATGCCATCATCATCGTCGAAGAGATGCTGTGAAATATAAAGCGGCGTGAAATAGAAAAAACTATCAACACCCCCGCATGGTGAAAACCGGGGCAATGGATTGACGTCAATATTAAACCAGAATGAATGATTGGCATGGTAGAACGAGATATAGCGATAGTTATAATATTGTCGGTAAACCTCAATGTATGTGGGACCTGCTTCCTCGAGGTTGACCATGGATAATTTTTGACCGCCATTAGGATACGTAAATTCGAGAGATATCTGAGCAGTAGAAGTGCTGATGATTAAAGTAAGAAGAAGGCAGGATGTCATCATGATGTTGCGAATACAGCGAGAGTAAAATTTCATAGGGGGAAATTTTAAGTGAGTAACAAAGCTAAGAGTATTTTACATGAACGTGAGAAAATATTTCATGGAATAAGGAAAGAAGGGCATGTGCGGGTAGCATCTCAATGCTTGTTAAGGTTTTTCGGATCAACCGGAAAATGCTTCTCCAGCCAATCATCTAACTTACCATTTTTATCTGCGGCGATGAGAGCTTCCATTTTCTTATCTCTGTTTATATGAGCGCCGTTTTGATATCCCTTTATCATAGCACGCAATCCTGCTTTTTGTTCTTCTCTTGTTTTCTTAGGGAAATTATTTTCCAGCACATATCGTACACACCCTGCTGTATATAAGGTAACAATACCGGGATTCTTGTTGGAGAAATCGAAAATCTCCTGATTATAATCTACAAACACATCAGGGCTGCCATCCACCCATTTCTTCAGAAATTCAGAAGCTTCATTCCAATCCTGTACCTGCGTACCATAGGGAACCGACATCAGCCATTTGGTATCAGCAAGGATATCGGGCTCATACTTTTTATAGTCGCTTGCTACTTTCAGGACAACGGTGTCAGGAACTTCAAAAGTTTGAGCACAGACGATTTGTGAAAATCTGAAACAGAGTAAGGCGAGAAGAGGGATTGATTTTTTCATGGGTTGAAGATTGGAGTTAAAGATGAGAATTTTTTAAAGAGAAAAAAATTCACTCATTCGCTGCTAAGAATCAGGAAAAATAAGCAATGAAATATCTCGCCTTCTCATTTAGAGCTGAGTGTTTGAGCAGCGAATGAGTGCGGAAATTTGCTGTTATTTACTTTTTGTTCTCCAATCTAAAGGCATGGTTCGCATCTGCATG
This sequence comes from Chitinophagales bacterium, assembly GCA_035638255.1. Classification (GTDB taxonomy): domain Bacteria; phylum Bacteroidota; class Bacteroidia; order Chitinophagales; family UBA10324; genus DASRAJ01. Next base: position 1,636 of record DASRAJ010000082.1, on the reverse strand, counting down.
TGACCGGGTTCTTCAAATACATACTTCAATTGTCCTACAAAAGTTTTTTCAGGGAACATTGTTAGAAGCAAAGGAACTGTCGCTGACTTCACTTGCTCAAAATTGTCATCGTCCTCTAAATAATTTTCTTTAAGCCGGAAGATAATTGAAACATACTTTAGATTTTCGTTCTGAATTTTGTCATAAACTCTGACATCGGCAGACAAGTTTTTTCCTAAACTATGGGCAAAAAGTTTTTCAGTGGCTTTGCTTTCTTGCTCGTTGTAGGAGCTCTCAACAAAATTTATTTTTTGTTCGCCCAGCTTTGATTGCATTGAACGAAATGGAAGCATTATTAAAATCATAATACCGCAGGCGAGTGCTAACGCAATTGCGATTTGACCGAACTTGAGTTTGGGTTGCTCTATGGTTGGATCAAAGAGAATTAGTTTTGTTCCGGCAACTCTGTCACCAAGTCTCCTGCTTGTATTTCCTATAGCAACAAATACTTCAATGGGCCACAGAATGCAAAAGATGTTTCGCACAAAACATCGCAGCGGGGATGCTACTTGTCCTGTTGCGTTGTTAACTACCTGCAATTTCAAAATTCGTTTTGCAATACTTTGTCCATTTATACAGTCCTTGCAGAAATAAATTGCAAAACCTAAAAGTCCGAGATAGCTCATGCCGCCAAAAATGTCGGGACTTGTCTGTTCGTGAGTTACTTTAAAAGCAGTGGCGAAATTTAAAATCATTCCCGGCAGGAAGAAAACCATTGAAATCATTGTCATGAAAACATGGTCTAAGACCATGGAGCCAAGCCGTGTCCCTGTATCTATTTTTTGTTCTGTCATTTTATTATTTCCTATCAACACCCATCACAGTGTCTCTAAGCAGCCCCAAAAAAAGAGGTGAGAATACAAGTTTACCTCTGAATCAAAAACTTTTCTGAAAAAATTTGCCGGTCATTTGTCATCACACGGCAGAAATACAATCCACCGCTACCGATTTCTGCAACGGGAATTTTGAGTTGTGCTGAATGAACATTTATAAAGTGCCTCACTAATTTTCCCGTTGCATCAAAGATGGAGACATCGCTTTTGAAATTCGATTGATCAGGAAACACGATCGTGATCATATCAGAAGCGGGATCAGGAAACAACATCACTGACTCAGTATTTTTTACATCATGAATTCCTGTGGCAAGGCACAGGTCACTCAGCGAATCATAATTCATTTGGGAAAATGACCTGCTATCGCCGGAATTGAAGCCGGTGGTGACTTCCTCCATGGAATCTGACTGCTCAGTTAGCGTGATGTCAGTCACCACGAGTGATAAAGCAGAATCGCCACACTTAGTGTTTCCATCAAAATCTGTCTTTGTGAATTCCGGATGCTGGATTCCGTTTTCTACGCGAACACCACAGAAAATAAATCCACCGTCGGGCGTTGCCTTAAAATCCCGGGCTTCCTCAGCGTCAGCAGAAGTCAAAAGCAATTTTGACCAATTCAGATTTCCGATTGAATCTGTGTTCATGATGATGACGCTGCGATCAGGAGAATTATAATCAATTGTGCCGCCAACGGTAATGGTGCCATCGGAATTCTGAGCAAATCCTGAACTGCGAATCATTCTTCCTGTAGCTTCATAGTCCTT